>JADZDP010000187.1 GCA_020850995.1 Deltaproteobacteria bacterium | reverse complement strand
AGCCGCGCTGCGCGCTTGCAGGCCGCCGAGCGACGCATGCGGTGACGCGACGGTGCAGGCGCTCACGCTCGAGATTCAGGTGCAGGGTGACAAGGTGATGGTCAACCGCGCCGACCAGGCCTCGGCGATGGCCGCCTGCGTGCAGCGGGTGATTGAAGAGCGCGTGCGCGCGCCCGACGGCGCCGATGGGCTTCGAGGCTCCGTACGCGTGACGGTGGCGCCCACCATCCAGGCGATGGGCTGGGGCTGGCGGCTGTAGGGCCAGTCGGACGCTGCGGCATCGCGGCGCACGGCAGGTGCCGCGCGGCAGCAACCGCACCTCGGGGCACCCTTCCACCTGGCAGAGCCGCCGCGCGTTCCGCGCTGGTACGGCGCGGCCCAGCGAAGGGCCCAGGCGCGTACCAGCACGCTTCCGACGTAAGCTGCGGCATGACCGACCCCGTGATTCTCCCCGGCTTCGAGGGCTTCGAAGGCGTCGAGCTGGTACAGAAGCTGCCGCTCTTTCGCACCCTCACCTTCGACGAGACCCGCACGCTCTTCGCCATCGCGCGTCGCGAACGCCGCGCCGCCGGGGCCGTGATCATCGATGAGGACGCTCTCGGCGACGCGCTCTACATCGTGCGCGAAGGAAGCGTGCGCATCACCCGCCGTGGCGTCGACATCGGCGTCCGTGGTGCCGGTGAGCTGCTCGGCGAGATGAGCCTGGTCGACGACGTGTTGACCAGCGCCCGCGTGTGCGCCGAGAGCGCGTGCGAGCTACTGGTGATACAGCGCGGCTCCTTCGACGAGCTCATGCAGCGCGACCTGCCGCTGGCGCTCAAGGTGTACCGGGCCTTCTGTCGCACGCTGGCCGATCGCCTCCGTCGCACCACCGATCTGCTGCCCAAGAACGACAAGCTCGCAGCGGGGGTGTGCTGATGGACCTGCAGACCTTCAATCAGTTCCTCGCCGGCGCGGTCAACGCCGGCGCCTCGGATATCCACTTCAAGGTCGGCTCACCACCGGCCATCCGCGTCAACGGTGAGCTACGACCGGTGCGGCTACCGGCGCTGGCGCCGACGGACACCGCGCGCATCGCCGAGCATGTGCTGTCGTTCTCGCACTACGGCGGCGACCGCGCCAAGGTGCACGAGGTGGACACGTCCTACGCCATCGACGGCGTCGCGCGTTTCCGCGCGTCGGTGTTCCGCCAACTGGGCCACATGGCGCTGATTGTCCGCTCCATCCCCTTCCACGTCCCTACCCTGGAGCAGCTCGGCCTGCCGGCGGTGGTGTCGAAGCTCTGCGCCGAGGACCGCGGCCTCATCCTGGTCACCGGCGTCACCGGCTCCGGCAAGACCTCGACGCTGGCGGCCATGGTGAACCAGATCAACCAAGGCACGCGCAAGCACATCGTCACCATCGAGGACCCGGTGGAGTTCGTGCACGCCGACCAGAACGCGCGCATTACGCAACGTGAGGTTGGACCAGACACGGCGTCGTTCGCTGACGCGCTACGCTCGGCGCTCAGGCAAGACCCCGACGTCATCTTGGTCGGCGAGATGCGCGATCTCGAGACCATCGACATCGCGCTCAAGGCGGCCGAGACCGGTCACCTAGTGCTCTCTACCACGCACACCACGGACGCCCAGCGCACCATCGGGCGCATGATCGGCGCCTACTCGCCGGACGCGCAGGCGGCGGTGCGCCTGCGCGTGGCCGACGCGCTCAAAGGGACCATCGCGCAGCGCCTCTTGCCCCGCGCCGACGGACGCGGCCGCGCGCTGGCCTGCGAGGTCTTGGTGAACACCGCCAGCGTGCAGGAGCTGATCAGGAACGCCCAGCGCACCAACGAGATCACCGACTTCCTGGTCAAGGGCCACGACATCTACGGCACCCAGAGCTTCGACCAACACCTGGTGTGGCTGGCGCGCGCGGGCGTCATCACGCTCGAGGTGGCTCGCGACGCGGCCACCAACGCCAGCGACTTCCAGCGCGCCATGACGCTCGACGCGTAAGGGCCCGCAGCGTCTCCTGTTGAACGCTCAGCGCGCGCTTCGGTACAGCTCCTCCATCTGGCGCCGGAAGGTGGGCGTCTCGAGCTCGAGGAGCCGACCGATCTCGTCGACGGCGGAAGCCTCGGCGTAGTGGACGACGCCATCGGCGCGCACGAGCAGCAGGAGCTCCGCGACCAGCTGCTCGCGCGCGGGCAACGGCAACGCCTGCATGACGGCGCGGCGCAGCTCGACCAAGGCGGTGTCGCGCCGCTCGTGGGTCCAGGACAGCACGTCGTCGAGGTGGGGCGCGACGCGCGGCCTGCCCTTCAACGACGCCAGCTCCCGCACGCTGATGCCGTTGTCGGCCTCGAGCAGCCACAGGGTCGCGAGCGCGACGAAGCGGTCGGTCGCGTCCGCGTCGACGGGAAGCGCCTGCGGATCCGGCACCGCCAAGAGCGCCGCCATCTTCTCCAGCGACGCGGCGAGCTGCGTGTCGCTGATCGGGTCGCGCACCGACACCTGCGGGCGCAGCGAACGGAACAGCTGTGAGCGCGCGAAGAGCGACAGCGCCACCGTACGCAGCGAGGTGTACGGGTGCGTGTCCAAGAGCGAGCGCTGCGCCTTGGCGGCCTGCGTCGTCAGCAGGTGATCGACCTCAGCGCGCGCGTTGTCCACCACAGCGTCCACGTCGCCAAACAGGCTGCGCTTGGTGATACCGGTGCGCAGCAGCGCCTGCGCCACGAACACGGCCTTGGCGTCGGCGCAGGCGAGCAAGCTGAGCCGATCGGCGCTCAGCTCCTGCAGACGACGGAGCGCGAAGTAGCGATCGCGTACCAGGCCGGACATGCGGGTGTTGGCCAAGCGCAGCGCCAGGTCGTGCGCACCAAACACCACGTGGCCGAGCTCGTGCCCAAGCGTCGCCTGCAGCTCGACCTCGTCGAGCACGTCGAGCAGCCCGCTGGTGAGGTGGATGGCGATGGCGCGCGCGCCCTTCTTGGCGCTGTCGTCGACGGTGACGAACGCGTTGAGCGTGGCGTTGTTGTGCACCCACAGCGACACGTCGTCGCTCAGCCCAAGGCCGGCCTTGACCTGATCGAGCGCGCGGAACGCCGACGGCACCATGGCGCGTGACAAGCGCGTGGCACCGCGCCCGAGCATGGCGTCGAGGTGCATCTGCTCGGTGCCGAGGGCACGCTGCGCGGCCGACTCGAGGTACGCGACGCGGAAGTGCTCGTCGTCGAACAGCGCCTGCAACATGGCGCGCTCGCCGGGGAAACGCAGCGCCTCGAGGTCGATGGACACGTGACTCGACCACGGCTGTGTCACCTCGGCGATCAGCTCTGCGGCGGTGGCGTGCCGCGGAGCCGGCGCGATCGAGAGCGACACACCACCGCCACTGCCGCCGTAGGCCCACCGGCCGGTCAGCGTGCGCGTCACCTCGTCCCACGCCGCCTCGAGCACGTAGCCGCGGTGAGGCACGTCCTGCCGCAGCGCCACCCGCCCGTCGGCGAAGGCGCCTTTCAGCTCCATGGGGCCGAAGTCCGACGTGGTGGCAAGCGCGCGCAGCCACGCCCCGTCGTGTGACAGCTCGAGCGCGAGCGGCTGCGGCTCGTCGTAG
This sequence comes from Deltaproteobacteria bacterium, assembly GCA_020850995.1. Classification (GTDB taxonomy): domain Bacteria; phylum Myxococcota; class UBA727; order UBA727; family VGSZ01; genus JACOUT01. The sequence continues at coordinate 33,978 of JADZDP010000187.1, read as the reverse complement.
TGATCGGGGGTGCTGTGGCCGCGCCACACGCCGAGGAGCGACGAGGGTGGCGGCGGGGGAAGCGCGCGCGCGCGCGGCGCCGGCACCACCGCTGCGGCGTCGCCCCGCCAAGCACCGAGCTGCGCTGGGCCCACGAGCACGTATGGCCCCTCGGGCATCTCGACCTCGATGCGGCGGGCAGCCGGCGCCAGCGCGCTCAACAACAGCGGGGCGCTGACCGTCGACATGTGCTTGCTGTGCGACGCCAGCGTCGACAGCACCGCCTCAGCGTCGTGCGATACGACGCGCACGGTCCATTTGGTGCCGTCGTTCTTCAGGCTTGCAGCCATCGACAGCTCGAACAACGGTAGAGGCCCCTCGTCGCCGCCGTCGCAGAAGCGCAGCGTGACGTCGACCGGCCACTGCCCTTCGAGGCGCGCCATGGCGCGCACCGCCCGCGCTTGCAGCGCCCGCGCCGGTGCGTCGAGCTCGTGGCGCTCGAGGCTGCGCGGGGACTTGTCGAACGCCAGCGGCTCGACGATATCGAAGCCGTGCTCGACCGTGACCGCGCGCACGTGCTCGAGCGTCTGCCGAGGGTGCCAGGCGTAGCTCTTGCCGAAGAAATCCGTGCTCGGCGATCGCTGGCGCATCAGGCTGTAGGCGATGCGGCGGCCATCGTCCATGTTCTGCGGCGTCGAGTCTTCCTCGATTTCGTCGAGCGTGAAGGTGCTGTCGGCGGCGCCGAACATCCACGGTTGATCGAGCCACTCGGTGCGCTGCATCGAGGTGAGCTCGTGCGCCACCGCCGGGCTCATGCGCGGCGTCATCAGTACGGTGCCGCGATAGCCGACAACGTCTTGCCAGAGGTCCCACGGGTGCCCGCCCTGACCCACGATGCCCCGCGCCGCCAACAGCGCCGCCAGCTCGCCCGTCTGCAGCGCCGTCGCCTGCAACATGGCGGATGACCAGCGATAGACCATGCGCTGCGTTGCCAGTGACCAGCGCGCGATGGTCGCGGCGGTCGCGTCGGCGCCGGTCATGCCGAACGCGTCGAGCGACCAGCCGACCATGCGCACCAGCGTGTCGTTGGTGATGGGGCGCAGCTCGAGCGACGCCGTCACCAGCGCCAGGCGGCCGACCTCGTCGAGGCTAGGCAACGCGCGAGCGAGCGCGCCGAGCACCAGGTCGGCGTGGCAGCGATACAGCAACCCGCCGGTGAGGCCATCGCCGAGGAGGCCAGTCACCTCCGCGAGCAACGCCGGATCCTGGGGCAGCCGGCCCAGCGACGACGCCAGGCGCTCGAGCGGCAGCGCCTCCGGGGGCACCGCGGCAGGCGCCTCGAGGAGAGCTGCCAAGCGGTCTTTCAGGGCTTTGAGGTCGTTCATGGCGGTGGACCCTAGCGCCGCGCTCGATGCGTGGAAGCGTCGGCGGTCACACTGCACAGCAGGGGGAGGCGGCTGCGTCGAATGACATGGACGAGACGCGCTCGCCGCAACGCCGTCCCGGCTGCAGCATCTGCTCGACACGGAGCCTGCATGCCGACCGTCCTGATTGCCATTCCCGATCTGCTCTTCGCCTCGAAGGTGAGCGCGGCCGCCAGTGCCGCCGGCGCCTCCATCGCGCGCGCGTCGCGCAAGGCGAGCTTGGTGAACGAGGTGACTCGCACCGATGCCCGCCGCGTGCTCGTCGATCTGGCCGGCTGGCCGGGCGCGCTCGAGGAGATCGCCGCCGTTCACGCGGCGTTCCCCGCCGTCGATATCGTCGGCTACTGCGGTCACACGCGCGGCGAGCTGCTGGCAGGAGCGCGCGGCGCGGGTTGCACGCTCGTGCTCACGCAAGGTGAGCTGAGCGCGAGGTTGCACGAGCTGCTGTGCGTGCCGTGAGGCCACCGCGCCGCGCCCAGGCTTCGCGCCGGCGCAGGCCCGCGACGACCCTGCCTGCAGGAAGGCGCGCGCTCGTGACGGGCTACTTCTTCACGGGCGCGCGCGCCTTGACGATGGCCGCCGACGCCGCCAGCGCGCTCTTGGCGGCGCCATCGCTGTGCCCGCTGTAGAGGTAGTCGCCCGCGAGATACAGCCCGTCCTCGGGTGTGCGCAGCGCTTGATTGAGCTCGTCGAGGGGCGAGCGCGTGACCGGCCACAGCGCGATGGAGCCGGGGTGATAGGTGTACACGTAGCTGTTCTTCACGAGCTTGCTGAAGCCGGGCCAGAGCTTGTCCATGGCGGCGAGCATCTCTTTCACGCGCGCCTCACGACGCTGCATGTGCCATGGCCCATACGCCTCGGCGCCGTGCACGAGGAAGGCGAACACTTCGTTCGGTGACTCCGGCGGCGCCTCGCTCTGCGCGCCGTAGATGACGCCAAGCAGCCCGTCGCTCAGCACCGGGAAGGGGTTGCCACCGTTCTTGTCGGTGAGCTCGTGGTACTTCTTGTCGACGATCAGGTGCACCACCGTGTACTGGCCGCGCTGCAACGACGCGATGGCGTCCCACTTCTTCTGAGCGAGCGGCGGATCGAACGCGATTTGGTGCACGCGCCAGAAGGGCACCGCCACCACCACCTGCTCGGCCTCGAGGGTGACCTGCTTGCCTGCGTGGTTGTACGACACCACCTTCTTGCCGCCCGCCTTGCGATCGACCCGCATCACCGTCGCGGTCGTGGTGATGTGCCCGGCGGAGTCCTTGACGAGCGCCTCAGTCAACCTGGAGTTGCCGCCCGCCACCTTGTAGTTGGGCTCGCCCTCGCCGAGGAAGACGCCGAGCTCGATGAGGCCCACCAGCGCCGAGAATTGGCTCGCGGGCCCGGCCAGCTCGCACTCGATGGTGAGCCGGATCCAGTCGTTGACCCGCTTGCTCATCTTGAAGCCGTCGATCCACTGCTGGAAGCTCTGCTTCTGCAGCTTGGCCACCTCGGGGTCTTTGCTGCCTTTGGCGAGCGCTTTGTCGCGCAGCGCCTTGGCCTTGGCCATCCAGTCCTTGAGTTGCTTGACCTCCTCGGGCTTCATCATGGCCGCGAAGTACTCGTCGTTGGTGTCTTGCGTGAACGCGTACAGCTTGCCGTCGAGCACCATGGACGAGAACGGCGCCTCCACGTCGCCGTCGAGCGGCACGTTGAGCTCCTTGATCACTTGCACCAGAGGGTTGTCGCCCCACACCTCTTGCAGGCCGTACTCGGCATGCAGTCCGTCGGCGTAGTACGCGGTCTGCAGACGGCCACCGGCGACGTCGGTGGCCTCGAGCACGTGGTAGGCAATGCCCGCCTTCTTCAGCTCGTGCGCGGTCACCAGGCCGGCGAGGCCGGCACCGACGATGGCCACGCTGGTCGATGCCGGTGCTGGATCGCTCGACGCGATGCCCCGATCAGCGACGGGCGGCGGCGGCGGCGGTGTTGGTGCGGGCGGCGCCGGTGGGGCAGGCGGCGGCGCCGAGGGACACGCCGAGGCAAGCGCGAGCAACGACGCGATGGGAAGGAAGGAGCGCATGCGCCCGCTTAGCACGGGTCGCGGGTGGCTGACCAAGGTGCTCTACCGCAACCCGTTGACCGTGATGCGGTAGGGCAGCGTGCAACTCGACGTGAAGTAGGGGACGACCTTGATGAAGTAGTCGCTGTCGTCGCTCGACCCGAAGGCCTCGGACCAATCGATGTGCTCGTCGGCGTTCGACACGTTCAGGCTCGACGCCAGCGGCGTGTCGCTCTGGCAGTCGGCCAGGTTGCGATAGAGCTTGAGGTCGAGGTCCATGCCAGCCGGGATGTTGGTCAGGTCGATGATGATGTGCTCGGTGGACAGCCCGGTGTTGTCGATGCCGTGAAAGAAAAAGTAGTCGGCGTTGTCGTCGACGCTGTCGTAGGTCGGCTGCGCGTAGACGAAGGGATCGTCGCTGCCGTCGGGGTTGCGCAAGCGAAACGCGGTGCCGCAGCTATCGTTGCCCTCGAACTGATCGGGCACCTGCAGATCGGCGCCGCTGCAGTCCTCGTCGACGCCGTTGCCGCACACCTCGGTGCGCGGGAACACGGCGCCGATGCAATCGCCGGCGGCCTCGAAACGGCAGCTGTCGTTGCACACCTTGGTTCGGGTGCCCTGTTCGCAAGGGCCCACCGTCGTCGAGGGGCCGCAGGTCTCGGTGACCTCCTGGTCGGGCGCGCACTCGCCCTCGTCCTGGCAGGGGCCGAACACGCCGAGCTCGCAGTCGTCGCCGCATACGCGCTCGCGCGTGCCGCAGTTGCCGCACGACTCGACATCGATCTCGCCGGGCGTGCAACTGCCCTCGTTCTGACAGGTGCCAAAGGGCCCGAAGCGGCAGCTGTCGTCGCACACGGCGATCTTCTCGCCGCAGCGACCGCACTCCTGCACCTGCTGTTCACCCTCGGTGCAGCCGCCGCCCTCGACGCACTGGCTCGGTGGGCCCAGCGTGCAGTCGTCGCCGCAGGTGCGCATCTGCGTGCCGCAGGTGCCGCAACCCTCGCTGACCTCCGCACCAGGGACGCAGGCGTTGGCGGGCACGGCGCACGCCGAAAACGCGCTCCAGCTGCAGTCGGCGCCGCAGCTGCGCGTCTGCACGCCGCAGTCGCCGCAGGGCACGGTCTCTTCGTCGGCGGGCGCGCAGGCGCCTTCGCTCTGACACACCTCGTCGTCGGCCCACAGCCCGTCGTCGGCGCAGGAGCTGTCTTTGAAGCCGCAGTTGCCGCACTCGATGGTGCGCACGGTGTCGATCGCCGGGTCGCACTGGCACCCGTCGTCGGTGTCGCAGGGACCCCAGGTGCCATCGCCCAGACACTGCTGCACGCCCTCGGAGCCGCAGGGCGCGTCGCAGGCGCGCGTCGCTGGCGCGGTGCACACCGCGCAGCCCTCCTCGCGCTCGCCGTTGCAGTCGTTGTCCTCGTCGTCGCCGCAGATCTCGCTCACGGTCACCTCGAGCGCGTCGCACAGCGACCAGTTGCCGTTGGTGCAGGTGCGCTGGCCACGGTGGCAGCCCACGAAGCAGTCCTCGGCGTCGCCCACGTCGCACGCGGTGCCGATGCACTGGAAGCTCTCGCAGGTGGAGTCGCAGTTGTCGGGATCGGGGCAGCAGTCAGCGTCGCGCTCGCACTGGGCGTTGGCGCGGCAACGGCCGTTCTCGAGACAGATGTACTCGGCCGGGCAGTCGCTGTCCTCGGCACAGGTGCCCCCGGCGGGCTCGTCGCACACGCCGCCGATGCACAAGAGCGCGCCCGGGCAATCGGCGCTCTCGGTGCAGGGGATGGGTTGCTCCGGCGGGTCGGGGCATCCCGTGCCAACCATCGCGAGCAAGACCGACGCGAGAGAGACGCGCACCATCGCTCGAGCCTACCCCGCGCTCCCCTGCCCTGCCATCGACATGGCCGGCAGCGTGAACGCTGTTGTGTCAATCACACGCGTGGAAGCACTGCGCCTTCGGCTGGGTCGACGGCGGCAACTGTGCCTCGCAATCGTCACCGATGACGATGTTGGGCGACCAGCTCCACTCGTTGAAGGTCAGCTCGCCGAGCGTGCTGCGCACGCCGCACTTGTCGTACGCGTAGAGTTGCGCGGTGCGGACGTAGCGCACGGTCTGCCGATAGATCATCGCGCAGCGGCCGTTCGGCACCTTGCCGGTGAACGAGAGCAGGTTCTCTTGCTCGCTCGTCGACACCCAGCTCTCTTCCCAGGCCTCGGAGCTGCCCACCTCGTAGCCCGTGGTCACCGACGAGCCGCCGCCCATCTCGTAGGTCACGCTCTCGCTGCTGCCGTTGGTCTGCGACTTGGCGGTGTTGATGGAGCTCTGGCGCTCGACGCCGAAGGTGCCCGACACCGTCTCGGAGAGGCCGTCGGTCGTCGTGCTGCCGTAGACTTCGCTCGAGCTCTCCGACGCGCCCATGCTGCTGCCGCGCTCGTACGAAGTGCCCACGCGCTCGCCGGTGGTGGTCTCGCGCCCGGCCTCCACCGCGGTGCCTACGGTGGTGCCGACCTTGCCTGAGACGCCGCCGAGGCCGGGGATCGACGCCTCGCCGCCCACCTCGGTTTCGACCGAGCCCGACGTGGTGCCGTACAGGTGGTTCATCTGCTCGTTGTACGACTCTTGGGTTTGCCCCTCGACGACGTTCCAGCCCCACTCGGTGCCGGTCTCGCTGCCGAGCTCGACCGAGCTCGACTCGCTCGAGCTGTACTCGGTGCCGTAGCTCTCCGACGACGACTCGGTCTCGCTGACGGTGTTCTCGTAGCCTTCGGTGGACGACGACTCGGTGCCCACCGCGTAGCCGTTGCTCCAGTTCTCGTTCACCTCGGTGCCGGTGCTCTCGAGGATGCTGTCGGTGAAGGTCACCGACACACCGCGCTGACGCGACTCGCTGGTGCTCTCGGCGTAGGTGACCTCGGTGCCGATGCCGCCGACGATGGGGCCGTGCACGGGTACCGGCTCGTAGTACTCGGCCAACACGCGATTGCCGTCGTATTGCATGCGCACCGGGCGCACCACCGGCACCGGCATGGCGGTGGCGATGGCCTGGTTGTCGGCGTCGACGGCGGTGACGCGGATGGCGGCGAGCGCGAAGTCGACGTCGTCTTGCAAGGGGTTGAACACCACGATCTCGTCGGGGTAGCTGGCGGGATCGCCGATGTCATCGCTGCGGCCCTCGGCCGGGTGCATGAAGCTCGTGAACTGATCGCTGCCGTTGATGTTGGCGATCTCGTAGAGGAAGTAAGCGGGCGAGAAGCCGATGGCCTCCACCTGCATCACGTAGGGGATGCCGCCGAACACGCGCAGCGCCGGCTTGCCGCAATCCGCGGTGCGCACGTTGCCGTCTTGGTCCTCGCCGAGCACGGGCTCGAGCTTGGTGATCAAGACCGAGGGCTTGACGTCGATGGCCACCTCGGTGGCCTCGCCGCGCACCTCGTGGCCATCGACATCGACGTTGATGGGCGTGATGGTGCCCTTGAACAGGCCAGGGGTCCGGCCGCCACCGCCGAAGGGCACCTCGTAGGGGCCGAAGCGGTTCCAGCGCAGCACCGACGCGCCCGCGCGCACCTCCATGCCGCCCGTGCTGCCACCTTCGGGGAAGGTGCCGTCGAACACCGGCGCGATGGTGAAGGGCGCCACGTCCTCGGGCACCAGGCGCCCGCCCTCGTCGGTCCAGTAGAAGACGCCCTCGAACACCACCAGCGTCTTGCCCTCGGCCGGCGACAAGAAGCCGGTGCCGGAGAGCAGCAGGGTCTCGCCCACGCGCAGCGCGTCCTTGTTGAGCGCGGTGACCCGCGGCAGCGAGGGCGGCGCCTCGGCTTCAAGGCAGGCGCCGAGCAGCGCAGCAACGAGCGGCAACAACGCGCTGTGTCGAAGCGGGGGATGCCAGGTCATGCGCACAGTATCGGTGGATATCCTACACGCGTTGCGAGGCGACGAGCGCGGCGGGATCATCGCGTTCCTTCGCGGAATCAAGGCCTTGGGGCGCGGGCACCAGGCCACTCGGCGTAGCCTGCCGAGGTGCGTTCCCTCCCCTGGCTGCTCGCGCTGCTCTGGTCGCTGCCGGCCGCCGCCGTCGACGGCGAGGCGGACAGCAAGGTGGACGGCGAGGTGGACGGCGAGGTGGACGGCGAGGTGGACAGCGCGCCTGCGCGCGTGCTGCTGCGCGCCCGTCCGGGGGCGCCGCTCGTGGCGTTCGCGGCTAGGGCTGGCGCCATCTACGTCTGCGATGCGCGCGGGTTCGTCCACGTCTCGCTCGGCGGCGCGGCCTTCCAGGCGCACGCCGCGCTGCTCGACGCCGAGCGCGCGCTGCTCGCCGGCGCCCTCGAGCCCACCGAGGCACCCAAGGCAGACCCGGCGCTCGTCGCCACCGACCCCTTCACCCTGCAACAGGGCTACGGCTACGTGGGCGAGAACGTCTACCTCGACTACGACGGCAACGTGCAGTTCCGCCACGCCGTGGGCGACCTGTTCGCGTTCCCCTACGGCACCACGGGGGAGGCCTACCTCGAGTTCACGCCTGACTCGCCGGCGTTCTGGGACCCGCCGTGGTTCACCAACATGGCGCGCCCCGACGTGTACTACCCGGAAGCAGCCGTGAACGCGCGCGCGTCGTTCGCGACGGCGTCGCGACCGCACCGAGCCCTCGATGCCATTGGCGACGTCACCGTTCGCATCGATGAGGCCGATCCGCGCAGCGCCGTGCTGCGCGGGCCCTTCGGCGCGCGCGTGACGCACGACGCCGGCGCCACCTGGCTGCCCGTGGACGAGCTCGTCGCCGACGACACCGATGGTGACGACGGCAGCGACCAGGGCGGCGACGACGACGAGCACGCGGTCGGTGCCCAGGATGCGCCGCGGGAGCTCGTGCTACGCGCCGACGCGCTGCTCGCCGACTCCGTCGACGACGCCGCGCCCGAGGCCGACGCCCTGCGCGCGCGGCTGCCGCTGCTCACGCGGGCGCGCGCCAAGGACCCCGCCCCCGACACCGTGCTCGCCGCCGCGTTGGCGCGCACGGTGCCGCCGCTGCAGGACGGCGGCGCGCTGGCAGCCTATCTGCCGCGCGTCGACCTCATCGCCGGCGCGCGCGCGGTCGACAACCTCGCCGTGCTCGACGCCGTGTTCCTCGACGCCACGGTTGCCGGTGACGGCGCCTACGTGCGTCAGACCGCCGAGCAGGTGACGGAGAACAACAGCAACGTGGCCTTCGCGCGGAGCGCACCGGCGTCGAACACGTTCGTGGCCGTGGTGCTGACCTGGGACCTGCCCGAGCTCGTGACACCCACCCGCGATCCGCGCGCCAGCGGCTCGCGCGCCGCGCTGCACCACCAGGTGGCCGACGAGGTGCGCGCGGCCCTCGAGCACCGCGCCGGCGTGGTCGAGGACCTGGTGGTGCGCACACCCGACTCCGGCGACGCACTGTTGCGCGCGGCCCTCGACCTCGAGGAGGCGAACACGCGCGTGCTGGCGCTGTCGGGCGTGGAGCTGCCGCGCATCGGGGGCAGCGCGGGACGCGCGCTCGCGGCGCTGCCGAGCGCGCCCCTCACGCGCGCGGACCTCGAGCGCGCGTTGGCGCACCTCGGCCTCGAGCGCGGCCTCGAGGAGCTGCGCGCGGCGTCGCGGTGGCGCGCCGCCGTGCCTACCCTGCTGCTCGGGCTCGGGGCCCTCGAGACCCACCTCGACGAGGACGACCACCTCGACGAGATCGGGGGCGAGCTGCCGTGGGTCACCAAGAGCGGGCGCGCGCGCGTGGGCGAGGTGCGCGCGCGCTTGACCTGGAACTTGCCGCGCACCTTCCGCGTCCTCGACGGCGACAGTATTGCGCGCGTGTCGCGCGCGCGCCGCGACGCGGCGCTCGATCTCGTGCGCCGCTGGTCGGCCGCGCGCCGCGCCATCGCGCACGGGGACGCGCTCGACGTCGAGGAGAGCAACGCATTGCTGAGCGGCTTGCTCGGCAGCCCCCCAGCCAACACCGGAGGACCGAGATGAGCCTGACGATGGTACCCCGCCTGTGCTTGACCTGCGCCCTGCTCGGCGCCGCCCTGCCTGCCCGCGCCGACGACGAGCTGGGCGCCGCGCTCGCCGCCCTCAAGGCCAAGGAGCCGCCCATCGAGGCGGTGCAGTCCGAGGCCCTCAAGCACTTCGGCGTCAACCCGGAGCGTGTGGCCGGCATGCGCGCGGCGGCGAGCTGGAAGGCGGCGGTGCCGACCTTCGAGGTCTCGGGCGGCGCCACCGGCGCCACCATCGACGACACCACCGTGCTCGACGAGTACGACCCGAGCAAGCCCTGGGTGACGCGCGGGGCCACCGGCAGCGCGCTCGAGGTGCGCACCGCGCTCGCGTGGGACCTGCCGCGCTTCGTGTTCAATGCCGAGGAGCTCGACGTGGTGGCGCTGGCCGACGTGCAGCGCGACGTCATCGCGCGCGTCACGCAGCTGTACTTCGCGCGGCGACGCCTGCAATTGGCGCTGCTGTCCGAGAAGGACCCCACGCGCCGCTTGACGGTCGAGCTGCGCATCGAGGAGCTGAGCGCGCTCTTGTCGGGCATGACCGGCGGCTGGTTCGCCGAGGCGCTCAAGCCGAAGCCGGCGCCGCCGGCCAAGTGACTACCCGTGCTTGACCATGACGTGCCGCACCACCGAGTAGTCCTCGAGCGCGTACATCGACATGTCTTTGCCGTAGCCCGAGCGCTTGAGCCCGCCGTGCGGCATCTCGTTGACCAGCATGAAGTGGGTGTTGACCCAGGTGCAGCCGTACTGCAGCTCGGCGGCGACGCGCATGGCCTTGCCCACGTCGCGCGTCCACACCGATGAGGCCAGGCCGTAGTCGCAGTCGTTGGCCCAGGCGATGGCCTGGTCGACGTCGTCGACGCGGGTGATGCTCACCACCGGACCGAACACCTCTTTCTGCACGATCTCGTCGTCGTGCTTGGCATGCGCCACCACGGTGGGCTCGAAGAAGAAGCCGCCGCCCAGCACCTTGCGCGCGCCGCCCGCGGTGACATCGACGTGGCTGTTGGCGCGGGCGCGCTCCACGAAGCCGGTGACGCGCTGCAGTTGGCGATCGGAGATGAGCGCGCCCATCTCGACGCCGTCGTGGCGCGGGGCGCCCACCTTGATGGTCTTCACGGCGGCGCTCAGGTCGGCCACCAAGTTGTCGTAGATCTTCTTGTGCGCGTACACGCGGCAGGCCGCCGTGCAGTCTTGGCCCGCGTTGTAAAAGCCGAACGCGCGCAGGCCGGTCGTGACGGCGCCGAGGTCGGCGTCGTCGAGCACCAGCACCGGCGCCTTGCCGCCGAGCTCGAGGTGCGTGCGTTTGATGGTGGTGGCGGCCTGCTGCAGGATGCGCTGCCCCGTGCCCACGTCGCCGGTGAGCGAGACCATGGCCACCTTCGGGTGCGAGGTGAGCGGCGCGCCCACGCTCGGGCCGCGGCCGCACACGACGTTGAGCACGCCCTTCGGAAAGATGTCCGCGGCCAGCTCGGCCAGCAACAGCGTCGTCAGCGGGGTCTGTTCGGAGGGCTTGAGCACCACCGTGTTGCCGGCGGCGAGCGCGGGCCCGATCTTCCACGCCGCCATCATCACCGGGTAGTTCCACGGCGCCACCGAGGCGACCACGCCCAGGGGATCGCGGCGGATCATCGAGGTGAAGCCCGGCAGGTACTCGCCGCCGATGGCGCCGGTCTGGGCGCGCACGGCGCCGGCGAAGAAGCGCAGCACGTCGATGGTGGCGGGCAGATCGTCGTTCAACGCCGCGCCGTAGGGCTTGCCGCAGTTGTCGGCCTCGAGGGCGCCGAAGCGCGCCGCCTCGCGCTCCATGGCGTCGGCCAGGCGCATGAGCAGGGCGGCGCGCTCCTTGGGCGAGGTGCGCGCCCAGCCGGTGAACGCGCGTGCCGCCGCTTGCACGGCGAGGTCGACCTGTTCGGCGCTGGCCTCGCGCACGGTGGCGATGCGTTCGCCGGTGGCGGGCGCCACGATCTGCTCGGCCTCGCCGGCCCCCTCCACGAACGCACCGTCGATCAGCATCTTCGTTTGCATGGTGCGGTGCTAGCACCGGCGCCGCGCCGGGGAAAAGCGCCCACCAGCGGCGCGAGCGGTCGGCCCTCGGCCTCTGCTAGCCTGCGCAGCGAGGAGCGCGTGCGCAAGCGCAGGCCAGAACACCCGTCGCAGGAGCAGGTCAGCCCACCGGCGCTGCAGCAGACCATGGTGCGCCCGCCGACGCAGTTCACCTCGGCTGCGACGCAGACCTTCAACGACGCCGACCGCCAGCGCATCACCGACGTGGTTGCCGATCGCCCGCCCGTCGATCACGACGCCCAGTCATCGGCGACGCACCTGATCTCGGGGGAGCTGCCGCCCACGCAGACCGCCACCGGCGCCAGCGCGCCGCCGCCGCGCCAAGGGGTCCGTTCGAAGTACGAGCTGCTCTCGCTCATCGGGCGCGGTGGCATGGGTGACGTGTTCGAAGTCGACGACACCGCGCTCACGCGCCAGGTGGCGCTCAAGCGGCTGCGCGCCGAGGTGGCCACGCCGCACGCGCGCCTGATGTTCCAGCAAGAAGCCAAGATCACCGCCCAGCTCGAGCACCCGAACATCGTGCCCGTGCACGAGAGCGGAGTGCTCGAGACCGGCGAGGCCTACTTCACCATGAAGCGCCTCCGTGGCGCCTCGCTGCGCGACGTGATGAACGCGCTCGCAAACAGCGACCCCGAGACGGTGGCGCGCTTTCCACGCGTACGGCTCGGCATCATGTTCCTCGAGATCGTGCGCGCCGTGGGCTACGCACACGCGCGCGGCGTGGTCCACTGCGATCTCAAGCCCGGCAACATCCTCATCGGCGAGCACGGTGAGGTGGCGGTGAGCGATTGGGGCCTGGCGCGCAAGGACCCGCTGCCACCGCCGCGCGCCGGTTCGACGACGGTGCGCTTCCCCGAGGATGCGCCCGAGTCGGTCGGCATCATCTCCGGCACCATCCCGTACATGGCGCCTGAACAAGCGCACGGCGTGATGGTCGATCGACGCGCCGACGTGTACGCGCTCGGCGCCATCTTGTACGAGCTCTTGACGCTGCAGCCGGTGTACCCGGCGCGCGGGCTCGACGACCTGTTGCGGCAGCTCGGCGGCGCCATCCCTCCTCGGCGACGCGCGCCCCAGCGCGAGATCTCGGAGGAGATCGAAGCGGTGTGCATGCGCTGCCTCGAGCAGACGCCGAAGAAGCGCTTCGATAGCGCGCTCGAGCTGCAGATGGCGATCGAGGACTGGCTCACCGGCACACGGCGCCGCGCGCAGGCCAGCGGCTTCTTCGACGCGGGCGAGCAGGCGCGCACCCGCCTCGAAGCGCTGCGCGCCGAGGAGCGATCGCTTGCTCTGCGCCACGCCGAGCTGGCGCTCAGCATCAAGCCCTTCGACGGCGAGGGCAAGAAAGCGCCGCTGTGGGCGGTCGAAGATCGCCTGGTGCAGGTCGCGCTCGACCAAGAGGAGGCGCTGGCCACCGCCCTCGACGCGTATGCGCACGCGAGCTCCATCGACCCCAGCTGGCTGCCGCCGCAAGACGTGCTCGCCGATCTGCACCTGGCGCTCTTCCTCGACGCCGAGGCGCGCGGCAAGAAGCTCGACCAGCAGCTCCATCGCCGGCAGGTCGAGCGTTTCCATCGCGGGCGCTACGCCGCGGTGCTCGACGGCGCGGGCGTGGTAACGCTGGTGCCGAGCACGCCCGGCGCGCGCGTCATGGGCTGGCGCGTCGTCGAGCAGGGCAAAAAGCTGGTGCAGGGCGACCTGATCGCCCAAGCGGCGCTGGTGGACGCGAAGCTCGCCGCCGGTAGCTATTTGTTCGAGATCGCGGCGCCCGGCATGCGCACGGCGCAGCTCAGCGTGCTGGTGGCGCGCGCGAGCGCGCTGCGCCTCGAGCCCCGCCTGTACCCAGACGAGATCGTGGGGGCCGGCTTCGTGCACATACCCGCGGGCCCCTACCTGGCGGGCGGCGACGAGATCGCGCTCAACAGCGAGCCGCGCACCGAGCGCCTGCTGCCCGACTACTTCATCGCGCGCTACCCCGTGACTTGCGCGCAGTACTGCGAGTTCTTGAACGACCTGGCCGCCGAGAGCCCGCACCTGGCGCGTCAGCACGTGCCGCGCACCAAGCCCGAGGGCGGAGCGCTGTGGGAGCAGGGCAGCGACGGGCGTTACGCGCTGCCCGCGCGCGACGCCGACGGCAACCCCGTGTTCGCCGACGCGCCGGTGATGGGCGTGTCGTACTACGACGCCGAGATGTACGCGTCACACCTGGCCGCGAAGACGGGCGAACGCTTGCGCCTGCCGACCGAGGCGGAGTGGGAGAAGGCGGCGCGCGGCGCAGATGGGCGCTTCTTCCCCTGGGGCAACGGCTTCGATCCGAGCTTCTGCAAGATGGCGCTGTCGCGCCCCGGGCGACCGCAACCCGAGCCCGTGGGCAGCTTTCCCGTCGACGAGAGCCCCTATGGCATGCGCGACGCCGCCGGCGGCATCCGCGAGTGGACCGACTCGTTCTTCGACGCCGGGCAAGAGACGCGCGCGCTGCGCGGTGGCGCCTGGTACTTCAACCCGCACTACTGTCGCCTGGCCTTCCGCCACGGCTACCTGCCGCACATCGTGTTCACCAACTTCGGCTTTCGCCTGGCCAAGAGCGCGCCCCCGTGACGGTCACAGCGGCCGCGTGACCACACCGAGGTCGACGAACGCGCCGTCGACCATGATGATGAAGGGCCGGTCCTCGACCTTGATCTCGCCCTTGCCGTCGTGTTGCACCACGCGCAGCGCGCCCATGCCGAAACCCATGGGGCCCATGGAGTAGTAGTGGGCCTCGAGCTTGTAGGGGAAAGCCTTGGGCGCGCCCTCGATGGTGAAGCACTCCGGCCCGAAGCCGGTGGTGACGTCGGCGTAGAGCCTGCCGCCGGTGCGGAGCTCGCGCTGCGAGTAGAAGGCGTGGTTCCGTTTGCCGTCGTGGATGTGGAAGTCGACGTCGTTGGCGTCGGTCTCCCACCACAAGACGAAGCGCAGCGAGGGTTTGGTGGGCACGCGCCCGCCGGCCTTCTCTACGCGCGCGCGCACGGCGCCCTCCTTGGCGGGCTCGGCCTTCGTCCACGCAGCGCCGATGAGGCCGAGATCGTCCTTGAGGATCTCGGGGACGCCAGCGAAGCGGCCGTCGGGGTTGCCGCGCAAGAGCGCGCGCTCGACGACGGCGAGCGCTTGATCGAAGCGCCGCAAGCGCACGAGCGCCCAGGCGTGGCCACGCGGACCTTGAGGATGATCGGGGCGATCCTCCGCGGCGCGCCCCCAGGCGTCCTCGGCGAGGCGCGCGGCCAGCATGGCGCCGTTCCCCGCCTTGCCCGCGATGCGGTCGAGGCGCGCGCCGGCGAGGCGCCGAATATCGGCGCGCGACGCGAACAGGTCGATGAGCGCGCCGTAGGCACGTCCGGCCTCCACCAGGTCGCCCTTGGCCTCGAGCGCCTCGCCGAGCGCCAGCAGCGCCAGCAAGTCCCCCGGCTGCTCCTCGCGCCAGCCGCGCGCCTTGGCGACGGCGTCGTCGACCTTCCCCCTCGTCAGGAGCGCCATGACCTCTTTGAACTGACCGGTATACGGCTCGACCTTGGGCCGCTCGGGCTCCTCCGCTTGGCGTCGCTCGGCGCGATCCTCGCGCGCCACGCTCTCCTGCGCCGGCTCGGGGCGGGAGGGCGCCGGCGCCGACGAGGGCGGCGGAGGAGGTGGTGGAGGCGGTGGCGAATCGGCGGCGATGGCCTTCTTGGCCTCGGGCTCGGCGTCATCGGCGTCGAGCTCCTCCTCGCCCTCCTTGGCGCCCGGCGGGCCAGCCTCTTCCATTGCGTCCTTGTTCATCTTCTCGGCTTCGCCTTCGGCGGACACGGCGCGCTTGGCCTTGGATGGCCGTTTTTCCGCCGGCGGCGCCGGCGGCGGTTTCATCACCACCGCGTCGCCACGGCGGACCAGCGCCAGCCCGCGCTCGTCGACGCTGAGGATGTCGGCCAACGCCTTACGATCGATGCCGAAGCGCGCGTAGTCGGCCTCGGTCTCGAGCACCAAGAGCGCCGTGAAGGGCGAGAGCACACGGTGTTTGGTCGACACTTGCACGATCTGCTCGGCGATCTCGCCCCTGGCCTTGACGTCGGCCTCGCGCTCGCGCGCATCGATCAGGCGATCGATCTTGGCGCGCGCCCACGCGCGTCGCAACAGCGGCGCTGGCGCGACGCCGACGGTGCCCACGTCGAGCGCGCGGCCACCCACCACCACCTTGGGCGCGGCCGCCGCGGGCAGCTCCGCCACCACCAGCACCTCGTCGCCGGGCTGCACGCCGTCGAGGCGCTTGGGCCACACCCAGGCCGCGCCGGGCACGTCGACGATGAGGCCGCTCACGGTCTTTTGCTGCAGCCGGCGCGCGGCCTCGGCGGCGCCACGCCGCGCGTCGATGACGGCGCCGTCTTCGGGCAGCGTGCCGCGCACCAGCCGCGCCAGCGCCGCGTCGTCGCGGATGCCGCCGCTGGCGATGGCGTCGATGCGCTTCACGCCCACTTCTTTGAGGCGGCGCACGCGCTGCAGCAGCGCCTCGCCCTCATCGCCGGCGGTGACCACGCCGTCGCTCACCAGCACCACGCGCGAGAGCTTGCGCGCGCTCGCGACGTCGGCGGCGTAGCCGAGCGCCGCGCCCAGATCCGAGGCGCCGAGCGCGCGCCGCGTTCTCCACGACGCCACGGCGGCGTCATCGAGGGACCCAAAGCTCCCCTCGAACAGCGGCGCATGGGTCTGGTCGAACGCCACCACCGAGAGCGGTGCGCCCTTGGCGACGCCGGCGAGGCCGCGCACGAGCTCGCGCACGAGCGCGAAGTCCGCCGCCAAGCCCAAGGCCCGCGACGCGCTGGTGTCGACGAGCACCAGCGTGCCCCCAACGGGCGCGGGTGCGTTGGAAGCAACGGGGGTGACGCGCGCCACCAGCACGTCCTCGCTGCGCAGGGCCCGCGTGCTCGACAGCGGCACCGTCACGTCGCGCGCCGGCACGAAGCGCTGCCTCTTCTCGCTCACCACGATGGCGTCGCCCTGGCGCACACGCACGGAGAAGGAGCCGATCTCGGGCATGCCGAGGAGCGGCACCACGAAGGGCGTCGACGACGACGCCAGCTCTTGGCTGTAGCTGACGATCAGCTCCTTCTTCCCCTTGGCGGGGATGGGGAAGACGCGCGCGGTGAACTCGTTGGGGCTCGCTTGCTCGAGCAACGCCGGGTCCTGGCGCCGGTGCAAGAAGTCTTCGTAGGCGCGGCGCGCCGCCTGCTTCTCGACGACCTCGCCCTCCATGAACTGCCCGTCGATCTTCATGGCGAAGCGCGACACCGCGGCGCCGTCGGGCAACACGAGCCGGAAGCGCCCCTCGATGACGCGATCCTGCGGGTTCTCGAAGGTCAGGCGCAGCTCGGTGAAGGCCAGCGGCCCTACCACCACGGCGTCGACGTCGAGCACGGTCATCTTGAGGCCCACGCCCTCGGCGGTGGTGAGCGACACGGGCGCTTCCACTGGGGCGAGCGCGGCGAGGAGGGGGATCATGAGGAGGGGAGCGGTCATGCCGCACGCTAACGTGGAACCGGGCCGCACGATCTGTACGGACGACGTAACGCGAACCGCCGGGGCGGCGTCTGGTAGAGCCGCCGCCCCGCGCTCTACAGCGGTTCCAGCATCCGTTGATTCGTTCCTCGCTCGGTCCTTGCCCCGATGGCTGCGTCGCGTGCTCGGCACGTGCCGACGGGCACGCGCCGCCGCTGCTCCTTGCCCTCGTGGCAAGCCCCTTCGCGATCCTCCGATCAACGAACGCTGGAACCGCTGTAAGGTGTGCACTCCCCCTCCCCGCGAGGTCCCATCGTGGCCACGGTCGCTGAACGCTCCGAGAAGCTGCGAGCGCGCCTCGCCCGCCTCGACGCCGACGAGCTCGAGGCGCTGGTTCGGAAGCACAACGCGCTCTACTGGGACGAGCACGCGCCCGAGATCGACGATCCCACCTTCGACAAGCTGGTGGAGGCCTTACGCGCGGCGCGGCCGAGCTCCCCGGTGCTGCAGCAGCTCGGCGAGAACAAGGGCGCCGCCTCTCCCTTTGGCGACGTGGTGCACGCGCGGCCCATGCTCTCGCTCGACAAGTGCTACGACGACGAGACGCTGCTCAAGTGGGCCACCGGCATCAAGGGTTCGTTCCTGATGACGCCCAAGATCGACGGCGTGGCCTGCTCCGTGCGCTACGACGCGCTTGGGGCGCTGGCGCAGGCCGCCACGCGCGGCGACGGGCGCGTGGGCGACGACGTCACCGCCAACGTGCGCGGCATCGCCGACGTGCCGAAGAAGGTGAAGGGCGCCACCAGCGCCTTCGAGGTGCGCGGCGAGGTCTACCTGCGCGTGTCGCGTTTCAACTCGACCTACAAGGGCGACAAGGCCAACCCGCGCAACCTGGCCGCCGGCGCGCTCAAGACGAAAGACGCCAAGGAGAGCGCCGCCTACGGCCTGTCGTTCTTCGCCTACGACCTCGTCGACGGTGCGTGCAGTACCGAGGCCGACAAGCTGACGCGCCTCGCTGCGCACGGCTTCGCGGTGCCGCCCTCTCGCCGCTTCGACGACAAGACCAGCCTGCCCGAGGGCTTCCGTGCCTTCATCGACGTGTGCAGGCAGCTCGACGTCGAGACCGACGGCGTGGTCGTCAAGGCCGACCTGGTGGCAGAGCAAGAGCGCTTGGGCATCACGGCCCACCACCCGCGCGGCGCCATCGCGTACAAGTTCCAGGGCGAGAGCGCGCAGTCGACCGTGACCAACATCGAGTGGGGCGCGGCGCGCTCGGGCGCGCTCACGCCGGTGGCCATCATCGAGCCGATCTTCGTCTCGGGCGTCACCGTCACGCGCGTCAGCCTGCACAACGCCGGCTACGCCAAGAAGCTCGGCGTGGGGGTGGGCGCCAAGGTCGAGGTGGTGCGGCGCGGCGGTGTCATCCCGCACGTCGAGCGCGTGCTGTCGAAGCCGGCGCGCCTCATCGAGGAGCCCAAGCGCTGGCCGGCGGTGGGCGGCTTCACCGGCGTGCACCGCGACGGCGACTTCCTGTTCCTCGACGAGCCCGAGCGCTGCCGCGAGGTGGTGGTCGATCGCGTCAAGCACTTCGTCGACGTGGTCGACGCCAAGGGCTTCGGTGACAAGCTGTTGGCGCAGCTGTTCGACGCTGGCATGGTGCGTTGGCCGGCAGACCTCTATCGCCTGGACGCGGGCGCGCTGGCCGCCCTCGATCGTCTTGGCGAGAAGTCGGCGAAGAACCTGCTCGCCACCATCGAGAGCAAGCGCAAGCTGACGCTGCCGGTGTTCCTCGAGGCGCTCGGGCTCGAGCGGGTGGGCGCCACGGTGGCCGAGAAGCTCGCCGTCACCTTTCATTCGCTGCCGAAGGTGCGCACCGCCTCGTCGAAGGCGCTCGCCGACATCGACGGCATCGGGCCCGAGATCGCCGACGCCGTCGTGCGCGGGCTGAGCGAGAGCGCCGCCCTCATCGACGCGCTCCTCGAGGAGGTCGGCATCGTCAAGGCGGAGCGACCGAGCGACACCTCGCACCCGCTGTTCGGCAAGAGCGTGGTGTTCACCGGCGGGCTCGCGCACATGGATCGCAAGAGCGCGCAGAAGCGCGTGCAGGCCGTCGGCGGCAAGACGCCTTCTGGCGTGTCCGCCGAGCTCGACTACCTCGTGGTGGGCGACGACGGCTCGCCGCTGCTCGGCGCGGGCGAGCGGTCGAGCAAGCACAAGAGCGCCGACAAGCTCGTCGCCAAGGGCGCGAACCTCGCCATCATCACCGAGGCGCAGTTCTTGGGTCTGCTCGGTGAGCCCGGCAAGACATGACGACCCTCGCGCTCGCGCTGTGGTGCACGCTTGCCGACGCTGGCGGCAACCCGTGGAGCACCGGTCCTGAGGCGCCGCCGCCCGACGAGTCCGCGCCCATCCCCGCGTCGCCGCGCGAGCCGGGCGCCGACGTCGACGCCCTCGACGTGCCGGCGCGGCCACCGGAGCCCGCGCGCGCGCCGCTGGCGCTCGGCCTGCTCGCGCCCGCGCCCGACGCGCGCTTGACTACCGAGCGAGCGCGCGGCGCGCTGTTGGCGGACGGAGCGCTGGACCTCGACACGGCGCTCGCGGGCACGCCAGGCCTGTGGTTCATGCACGAGCAGGCAGGTGCGGCGCACCTGAGCGCCCGTGGCCTCGACGAGCGGCACGTGGCGGTGGTGCTCGACGGCGTGCCGCTCTTTGATCTCGCGGGCCTCTTGCCACCGCTCGAGCAGCTCTCGCTGCCGGGCAGCGCGCACCTGAGCTTCGCGCACGGCGCGCGTGCGCGCACCGTCGTTGGTGGCGTCGCTGCCGGCGCGCTGAGCGTGGCGAGCGGCGGCCCCTTCGCGGACGTGGGCGAGAGCCTGCGCTTGGACGGTGCGCTCGCCGCCGGCTACGGCGGCGCCGACCTCGAGAAGGGCGTGCTCGCCTTCGGCGACACCGGCGTGCACCGAGCGCGCGCCGCGGTGCACGCCGCGCTGCTCAACCGCGAGGACCAACGGCGCGGGCGCGCCCCGGAGCTCGACGAGCCGGGCAGCGTGCTGCCGCGCTCGGGCGGCAGCGGCGGCGCGGTGGGCGCGCGCGTGGACGTGTCGCCGTGGCCCGGCTTGCGCCTGTTCTCGTCGTGGCACTCGGCGCGGGCGCTGTCGGCGGGCCGCGCGCCTGCGTGCGCCGACAGCGACGCACAGGGGCGCGCGCGCGACTGCGTCACCACGCTCGAGCGCGGCCTCGACGCGTGGATCGCGGGTGGTGACGCAGCGCTGCCGCTGGCCGGTGCCACCCTCGGTGTTTCGCTGCGCGCGCACGCGCAGCACGGCGTCGCGCTCGACGAGCGCTCGGGCACCGGCCTCAACTTCGTCGAGCGCGCTCACGACGAGGGCGTGCGCGCCGGCGCCGGGCTCGTGCTCGAGGCGCGCCTGCCCCCGCTGGCGCTGTGGGACGTGGTCGAGCCGCGCGCCACCCTGTCGTTCGACGGCTATGGCGACCTGCTCGCCTCGCGCTACGCGCGGCGCAGCTTGCGCCAACGCGACGCCGAGCCCCCGGGTGAGGGCATCGAGGATCCGCTGCGCGCCCGGCGCGTCGACGGCGCCGCCGCGCGCCACGGTGCGGTGGGCCTCGAGCTGCGCGCCGACGGCGCGCGCGGCGCGGCCTGGGGCACCGCGAGCGTGCGCCTCGCGAGCGTCAGCGCGCCCGCGCTCGCCGGTCGCCTCGAGGCCGCGCTCGAGGCCGGCGAGGCGTCGCCGAGCGCAGAGCTAGGCGCGCGCGCGCGCCTGATGGCCGGCCTCGATGTCGCGGTGGTGGCCACGCACGTGCAGATGGCACGCGATCCCGCGGCGCTGCTGCTCGGCCCCGAGCTCGGCGCCGAGGTGGTGCTGCCGCAGCACCCAGACACGACCGGGCTCGTCGACGATGCGCTCGAGCTCTCGCTCGCGTGGCGCGGCTCCTTCGCCGACGCGGCGCTGGCGGTGTGGGGCGCGCAGCGCGCCGGCACCCTCGTCGCAACGGTCGATCCGGACGACGTCGACACCTTCGGCGCGCTGCCGCGCCTGATGCCGGGCCCAGTGCAGATCGCGCGCGGCGTGGAGGCGCGCGGCACGCTCCGGCCCGGCACCGATGGCCTGGTGGCGCAGGCGAGCTTCGGCCTGGTCGACGTCGACGACGGGGGCCTGTTCGAGGCCCGCGCGCCGACGAGCGGCGTGCCGAACGCCCAAGGCACGCTGGGCGCGTCGTGGAGCCCACCGGGCCTGCCCTTCGGCGTACGCGCGGGCGCGCGCTTCCTCCTGCCGCAGCAGCGTCTGTCCCCCGCA
This sequence comes from Deltaproteobacteria bacterium, assembly GCA_020850995.1. Classification (GTDB taxonomy): domain Bacteria; phylum Myxococcota; class UBA727; order UBA727; family VGSZ01; genus JACOUT01. The sequence continues at coordinate 12,655 of JADZDP010000187.1, read as the reverse complement.
GAGCAGGCGGACCCGACGCTGTGTCCCGAGCGCCCCAGCGACGAGGATCTGGCGGCAGGCGCGGTGCAGGAGCAACCCTGCCGCGGCGCTGGCGGCGCCTTCTTGTTCGACCTCGGCGCCCACCTCGACGTCGGCGCCTTCCGCGTCGACGCCATGGTGGAGAACCTGCTCGATCAGCAGGGGGCCCTGCGCGACGAGGCCATCGGCTTCGGCGGGGCCGCTGGGCGCGTGCTCTTGACGCTCCGTCTCTGACGGCGCCAGCGAGGTGATCGAGAACGGGCGACGACGACGCGCGCCTGCTACCCTCACCCCATGCGCCACCGCGCCCTGCTCCTCGTCCTGTGCTCGCTCGCCGGCTGCCCGCCCCCTGCCGTTGAGCCCGTGCTCCCGCCCTCGGGCGATCCCGAGCTGGCGTACCTCGAGGTCAGCCCTGCCACGCTCGAGATCGAGCGCGGCGCGTTCTTGCTCCTCGTGGTGCAGGGCTTCGACGCCGAGGGTGACCCGGTGGACGTGGGCGGGCGCGTGAGCTTCGCCAGCCGCGACCCGGCGCTTGCTGCCGTCGACGCTGCCGGCGAGGTCACGGGCATCGCCGAGGGCGACACCGCTATCGACGTCGCGGTGGGCCTCATCGGCATCGATGTGCCCGTGCGCGTCGTCGCGGCGCGCCCGCCCACGGGGCTGTCCTTCGGCGCGGCGCGCACCTTCACCGCGGGCCTGGCCATCGACGCCATCGCGCCCACGAGCACCGGCGGCTTCATCACGCAGTACACGTCGACGCCACCGCTGCCGCGCGGGCTGGCGCTCGACGAGCGAACCGGCGTCATCAGCGGCTCGCCCACGGTGGCGCAGCCCGCCACCGCCTACCTCATCACCGGCACCAACCTCGCAGGCAGCACCAACGCCAGCCTCGAGCTCGAGGTCCGCTGCGAGCGCCAGGTCTTGCCCAACGCCGACGACGACCCGCTCGACGCCGCCTTCAACGACGGCAACGGCGACGGCACCGACGGCATGGCCTGCGGCCCGGTGTTCGTGTCGCCCCTCGGCGACGACGAAGGCGCCGGCACCATCGACGATCCGCTGGCCAGCCTCGGGGCCGGCATCTCGCTGGCGGCCTCGCTCACGCCGCCGCGCCCCGTGTACCTCGCGCGCGGCACCTGGCCGGGGCCCGTGGCGCTCGCGTCCGACGTCGACATCGTGGGTGGCTTCGAGCCCTCGACCATGGTGCGCGGCGCCGGTGTCACGCGCATCCAAGGCGGGCGCGTGGCCATGGTGGGCGAGCACCTCGAGGGCGCCGTGCGCCTGGTGTCGCTCGAGGTCTTGGCCGACGACGCGTTCTTCAGCGGCGACGCCTCCATCGGTGTTCGCCTCGTCGACGTCGCTGGCGGCGTCACGCTCGAGGACGTGCTGGTGCAGGCCGGCGGCGGCGCCGGCGGTGAGGACGGCGCAGAGGGAACGCCCGGCGACCCTGGTGAGATCGGCGGCGTCGGCGAGCTCGGCTGCGAGAGCAGCACCTACCCTTGCGGCGCCTGCGCCACGCCCACCGTGGGCGACGGCCCCTTCTCGTGGCTGCCCGTGGGCAGCGGCGGCGACGGCGGGCTGCCGGGCCTCGGCGGTCTCGACGGCGAGGATGGTGACCCCGGCGAGGGCGGCGCGCTTGGCGGGCTCCGCGGCCAATATGGCGTGTTCGCCGACGGCGACCCCGGCGACCCCGGCGAGGACGGCGAGGACGGCGCCAACGGCGCGCCCGGCAGCGCCGACGTCGATGGCAGCGAGGGCATCGACGGCACCGACGGCGAGGGCGGCGGTGGCGGCGGCGGCGGTGCCGGCGGTACCAGCGGCTGCAACGACTACGGCGGTGCTGGCGGCGGCGGCGGATCGGCGGGCGCCGGTGGCGAGGGTGGCGCCGGCGGTGCCCGCGGCGGACCGAGCGTCGCGCTCGTAACCAGCGGCACCAGCGTCTACCTGGTGCGCGCGCAGCTGCTCGCGGGCAGCGGCGGCGACGGTGGCGATGGCGGCCGCGGTGGCGACGGTGGCGAGGGCGCCGATGGCGGCGTTGGGGGCGAGGGCTACGACGGCTCGGGCGCCGGTGGCCGCGGCGGTGACGGCGGTGATGGCGGACGTGGCGGACATGGCGGCGGTGGCGGCGGTGGCTCGTCCATCGCGCTGTGGGCCGTCGACCTCGGCCACGTCGCCGTCGGCACCTCGTCGCTGGTGGCGGGCACGCCGGGCGCTGCCGGGCTGGGCCCCGGGCGGCCGGGCACGGCGGGGCTGGCGGCGGACCGTCGCGAAGCGCCATTGCCGCCGTGACGCTGCACCGACGATGAGCTCAGCGCGCGCGCTGCCAACCGCGCGTGGCGAGCAAGTGCGAGACGCGCGCGTCGATATCGTCGCGGATGACGCGCACGCGCTCGATGGGCTGCCCCTTGGGGTCTGGTAAGGGCCAGTCATCACGCTCGACGCCGGGCACCACAGGGCAGGCCTCGCCGCAGCCCATGGTCACGAGCATGGCCGCCCCGCGCGCGAGCACGTCGGTGAGCCGCTGCGGCCGCGCCGTCGACAAGTCGACGCCAAGCTCGCGCATGACGGTCACCACCTCGGGGTGCACGCGCTCGCCTGGCGCCGTGCCGGCGGAGATCGCTCGTACCTGCTCGACATCGGCACCGAGGTTGAAGAGCGCGGCCGCCATCTGGGAGCGGCCGGCGTTGTGGACGCAGGCGAAGATCACGGTCTGCATGCTCACGCTTGCTCCTGGCGCGGCCAGAGCGCGCGCGTGGCGAGCACCGCCAGCACAGCGCCACCAGCCTGACCCACGAGGAAGCCCGGCACGTCGAGCGGGCGAATGCCCGCGAAGGTGTCCGACAGCGCCCGCGCGATGGTGACCGCCGGGTTGGCGAACGACGTCGACGCGGTGAACCAGTAGGCCGCCGCGATCCACGCCGCCACGCAACCGGCGACGGCGGCGGGGCGTGCGCGCGACACGCCGGCGATGACGAGCAAGAGCCCGGCGGTTGCCACCACCTCGCTCAGGATCTGCGCCGGGCCGGCGCGCGCGTGCGTCGACAGGGAGACGGGCGGCAGCTCGAACATCAGGTGCGCCAGCACGGTGCCGGCGACGCCGCCGATGAGCTGGGCGCTCAGGTAGGCAGGCAGCGCGCGCCACGGCAGCGCGCCGCCGAGCGCTTCGACGACGCTGACCACGGGGTTGAAGTGGGCGCCGGAGACGGGCGCGAGCATGGTGATGAGCGCGAGCAGCGCGGCGGCCGTTGCCGCGGTGTTGGCCAAGAGCGCCAGCGCGACGTTGCCGCCCGCCAGGCGCTCGGCCATGACGCCCGAGCCCACCACCGTGGCCACGAGCAGCATGGTGCCGAGCAGCTCAGCCAGGGCTCGTCGCAGCAGCATGGTCGCGCTCTCCCCCGCGAGGTCTTCACGATCGTGCTCACGAGGGCAAGGCCGTACCGCGGCACGCGCTTACGCCGCTCTTGCCAGCGGCAGGCGAACCTCGACCGTGGTGCCCTCGCCCACCACGCTCTGCACGGTGAAGGTGCCACCGTGCTCCTCGACGATGCGGAACGACACCGACAAGCCGAGCCCCAGGTTCGACCAGACGTCCTTGGTGGTGAAGAAGGGCTCGAAGATGCGCTCCTTGATGGCGGGGTCGATGCCCTTACCGTTGTCGATCACGCGCAACACCGCCGTGTCGCCGTCGCGCGCGCCCACGACGCGCACGGTGCCCCCCTGTTTGCCGGCCACCGCGGTGCGCGCGTTCGCCAACAAGTGCACCACCACCTGCACCAGCTCGCCGGCGTCGCCCTGCACCACCGGCGAGGGCGTCTCGAGCTCGAGCTGCAGATCGGCGCCCTGCTCGATGATGCCGGCACGCGACATGGCGCAGGCGTCGATGACGATCGACTCGAGCGTGACGGGCGCGCGCCGCGCGGTATCGCTGCGTTGCGAGAAACGCAGCAGCGTACCGGTGACGTCGCGCACGCGCTTGGCGGCCCGCTCCACCTTGAGGAGCGCCGCCATGTCGGGCTCGTCGTCGCGCGCGCCGGCCTTGCGCCTCTTGAGCAGCAGGTTCTGCGCGGTGCCGAGCACCGTGGCGAGCGGGTTGTTGATCTCGTGCGCCACGCCGGCGCCGAGCTGACCCACGGCCGCGAGCTTCTGCGTCTCGAGCAAGCGCGCCTGTGCTTCGCGTAGCTCGCGCGTGCGCCGCTCCACCGTGGCCTCGAGCTCCTCGTTCCAGCGCTCGAGGCGACCGCGCGCCGCCAACAGCTCGTCGCCCATCTTGTTGAAGGTGGTGGCCAGCTCGCGCAGCTCGCGCTCCGGCGGCGGGACGATCTTGTGCGCCAGCGCGCCGCCGGCGAAGGCCTCGGCGCCCGCCACCACGACGTCGAGGCCGCGGCGCACCTGGCGCACGAACAGCGCTGCGACCGCGAGCAGCAGGGCGAGCACGCCGAGCACCGCGCCGCCGAGCGTCAGCCGCATGCGACGCACGGGCGCGAAGGCCTCGCGTTCCGGCAGCGACACCTGCACCGTCCACTCGAGGCCCAGGACCGGAACGGGCGCACGGGCGGCCAACAGCGCGCCCGCGTCGGCGTCGATGCTGGTCGCCGTGGCCTGGCGCGGGACGCCGCCGAGGAGCGACCACAGCGGGTCGGGCTGCGTGAGCTGCATGCGATCGGCCGCTGCCAGCACGCGACCTTCACCGTCGACGACCACCAAGCGGCCGGCCACGCGAGCGGTGCGCGCCGACAGCGCCGCCAGCGACAGCTCGGCGACCTCGACCAGGAGCGTGCCACCGGGTCCGCGCACCGGCAGCGCCAACGCGAGCGCGGTGTCGCCCCGCTCCGGCGCGCCATACACACCCGAGAGCACCACCGCCCCCGCGCCCTCGGCGAGCGCGCGCTCGCGCGGCGCCAGGCGTACCAGTCGCTCGGCCGCGGCCTCGGTGGCGCGCGGGTGACGCGCCAGGTCGCCGGGCTGGTCATCAGCCGCGAGCAAGGCCGGCGGCGCCAGCGCCTGGCCGGTCGCGTCGAGGAGCGCGGCCACCGCCACGGCGTCGTCGGCGCGATAGAGGAGCTGCGCGGCACCGGCGAGCTCTGGCGCCGTCGCCGCCGACAGGTCGAAGGCCGCCGCGGCGCGCTGCAACGCCGCGCTGCGATCCTCGATGAAGCGCGCCACCGCCTCGGCCTCGGCGCTGGCCGTGCGCACCTGCGCCTCGAGGATGCGGGCCCGCAGCGCGTCTTCCGCGATGCGCGCGACAAACAGGCCAACCAGCACCAGCGGCAGCACCGTGGCCGCCACGATGAACAGGGCGAGCTTGCGGTTGAGGCTCATGGCTCACGGTGACGACGGCGCCGTGCCGTCGTCGTGCAAGAACACGCTGCCCTCGATGGCCTTCGCCTTGCGTTTGAGCGCCGCCGCCGCCGCGGCGATGTCGGCGTGCGCGACGAAGCGCCCCCCGAGGTCGGTGACGCCCACCAGCGACACGCTCATGATGCGGAAGCGGCGCTTCTGCCCGTAGCGATCGTCGGTCTCGATGTAGCCGCGCGCGCGATCTTCACGGTCGTAATACAGCGGCATGATGCGATCGAAGGCCTCGATGAGGTGGGTGGCGATGCGCTGCGCGCGCTCGGGCGTGGTGACGAACACGAAGTCGTCGCCCGCGATGTGCCCAAGGAAATCACCGGCGCCGCCCTGCTCGGCGATGACGGCCTTGAGCAGATCGCCCGTCTGCTGCACCACGCCGTCGGCCTTGGCGTAGCCATAGTGATCGTTGAAGGCCTTCAAGTTGTCGAGGTCGAGATAGCAGAGCGTGAAGGGCTCCTTGCTCTTGATGCGCTCACCGACGACGCGATCGATGGCGGCAGAGCTCGGCAGCCGCGTGGTAGGCGACGAGAGCTCGGCCGCGCGCCGGCGCAGCACGTTCTCGACGCGCGCGCACAGCTCCATGGCATCGAAGGGCTTGACCACGTAGTCGTCGCCGCCGAGCTGCAGCGCCCGAACCTTGGAGCGGGTGTCGCCTGAGGCGCTGATGAAGATGACCGAGATCTGGCTGGTCACCAGGTCGGCCTTGAGCGCCTCGATGAGCGCGAAGCCGTCGCGATCCGGGAGCTTGATGTCGAGCAGGATCAAATCTGGGCGGAACGCGCGCACCTGCTCGCCGCAGCGTTCGGCGCTGTCGGCCTCGGCCACGGCGTAGCCGAGCGCCCGGAGCGACTCGCGGCACAAGGTCCGCGCGGCCTCGTCGTCGTCAACCACCAGCACGCGGGCCCCCTCGCGGCGCGCCTGCAGCAGCTGCGCCATGGCGGCGCCGAGCTTGGCGGCCTCGAGCGGCTTCTCGAGGTAGGCGTGGGCGCCGGCGCGACGGGCCAGCACCGCGTCATCGGGGCGGTGGACCACCAACACCGAGCACGCGCGTGTGTCGGGGTCGTGGCGCAGGATCTCGATGAGCTGCGCGCCATCGAGGCCCCCAGCCCGCACATCGACCACCACGCCGCCCGGCCGCTGCCGGCGCGCGATGACGAGCGCGTCGTCGGTGCTGAGGGCCAGGTCCACGAGGTACCCCTGCGCCAGCAGCGCGCCCTTGAGCGCGAAGCCGGCGGCGCGATCGTCGTCGACAACGAGGATGCGCACGGGCTCCCGTTCGCGCCCCACCGGCCGCGGGCCGGCGCCTGCGGCTGGCGCGCCCTCGTCGACGTGCTCGGGCAAGGTGGCGACGAAGCGCGCGCCGCGACCGGGAGCGCTCTCCACCCACAGGCGACCCTGGTGTGCCTCGATGATGGCGCGAGAGATGGGCAGGCCAAGGCCAGTGCCGCGCACCCGTCGCCCCGATTGGGTCTGCGCCTGTTCGAACTGCTGAAAGATGCGCTCGTGATCTTGCGCGTCGATATGGGCGCCGTCGTTCCACACCGAGAAGGCGACCGTGCCCTGGACGTCGGGCGGGCGAAAGACGTCGACCTCCACGCGCTGGCCCTGCGCCGTGAACTTGAGCGCGTTGGCCAACAGGTTGTTCACCACCTGCGTGATGCGCGCCGGGTCGAGGAGCACGCGCACCGGATCGGCCGGGCGCTTCGCGATCACCTGCACGCCCGCGAGCTGAAAGGCCGCCTCGTAGCGGGCCACCGCGTCTGCCACCAGCTCGTCGAGGCGCGTGAGCGCCAGGTCGAGGCGAATGCCGGCGCGCGCCGCCTTGGCCAGATCGAGCAGGTCGTCGATGGTGGTGCCCAGTCGTCGGCAGGAGTCGTGCGCCAAGGTGAGGAAGCGCCGTTGCTCGTCGCTCAGGTCACCCGTGTGGCGCAGCACCAGCTCGAGCGCGCCCTTGATGGCCGTCAGCGGCGTGCGCAGCTCATGGCTCACGTCGGCGACGAAGTCTTCCTTCTTACGCTCGAGCTGCCGCTCCTCGGTGACGTCGCGCAGCACCACCACCACGCCGGTCAGGCGCCCGTCGAGCTCTACCGCGGGGCTCACCAACGAGTGCAGCACGCGCTCGCCCACCGCGACGTCCTCGGCGAGGACGTGAGCGCCGGTGCGCTCCCAACCACGCACCAAATCGAAGGGGTAGAAGCTGATGGTGTCACGCAGGAAGCGCGCCGTGAGCGACTGGCCGTGCGGCACCGCCAGCAAGACGCGCGCCGCCGCGTTCTCGACGATGACCTCGCCCGAGGCGTCGGTCATGATGAGCCCGTCGGCCATCCCTTCCACCACGTTGTTGAGGCGGCGCCGCTCGGCCTCGGTCTTGGTGTGCAGGCCGTGAATCACCTCGGCGGTGCGGCGCCCGAGCACGTCGAGCAGCTGCTCCTCGTCGGCGGAGAACGCCGACTCGTCGTGGGCGGCGGCGGCAAGCACGCCGACCACACGCCCGTCCGACGTCAAGGGCACGAACAGCCGTGACGCGAGCGCGCCGCGCCCTGCCTCGGGGGCGCGACCGGACAGGCGCACGAGCACGTCGTGCTCACCGAGCGGCGCGCCCGAGAGCGCACGGTAGCGCTCGAGCACGTCCTCCTTGAGGCGCTGCAGCTCTGCCGCGCTGGTGGCGCCGCGCAAGCGCAGCGTGAGCGTGGCGGGGCGATCGATCTCGGCGCGCACCAGCGTGGCGCCCACGTCGAGCGGCACCACGCGCTCGACGAACGAGGTCACGGCGTCGACGACCTCGCCGTAGGTGGGCAGCATGCCGGCGCCCACGAACACCTCCACCATGCCCTTCATGGCCTGGAGGCGACGCTCGGCCTCGGCGAGGAGCTTCTCGTTCTCGCGCCGCAGCGCGACCTCCTCGAGCGCGGTTGCGACCGTCTGCAGCAAATCAGCGACGTCCCACGGCTTGGTCAGGTAGCGATACACGTGGCCGCGGTTGATGGCGGCGATCAGGTCCACCGGATCGGTGTAGGCCGTGAGGATGATGCACAGCAGGTTCGGCTGCTCGGCCTTGGCGCGCTCGATGAGCTGCACGCCTGTCATCGACGGCATGCGCTGATCGGTGATCAGCAGGTCGAAGCGGTCGGCGCGCAGCGCGTCGAGCGCCTGCCAGCCGGAGGTGGCCGTGACAACGTCGTACTCGCCTGCCAACGTCTCGCGCAGCAGGTCGGCCACGTCCGGCTCGTCGTCCACGAGCAGCAAGCGGAAGCGCGCGACGGGCATGGCCGCCAAGGTACCATGGCGATGTGTGCACCCCGACTTTCCGGCCTGCCGCCCGCGGTGCCGCCGCGCGAGCGGCCGCCGCGCGCGGGTGTTGACACCGCATGGTCGGTTCACCACATTGCTCGGCGCGCCGACATAGCTCAGCTGGTAGAGCAGCTGATTCGTAATCAGCAGGTCGCCGGTTCAAGTCCGGCTGTCGGCTCCACCCATCCTGCACGGGATGATCGTTCGCGTCGCGCGGGCCGGCGGCGCGAACGGTCGCCGCCGGCTCCCGCCCGACACCGATCGGCGTCATCATCCGCTACCCTCTGCGCCATGAACGATCTCAAGGCCCGCCGCGCGCGCGCCGACGCGCTCGCCGCCACAGGGGCGGTCGACGCGGCCATCGAGGAGTACGACACCATCGCGCGCGCCTACGCGGCCACCGGTTTGGCGTTGCGCGCCATCGGGGTGTGCAAGCGCATCCTCGAGCTCGACCCGCACCACCGCGCGACGCTCTGCATGCTCGCGGACCTGTGCGCGCAGCGAGCGCGTCCGCTCGACGATGAGCTGGGCGATCCGATCACGCTCGATCCCGATGAGGCGCAGCTCGTCGCCGCGCTCCCTCCGCCGTTGCCACCCGACACCGACGACGACGCCATCGACCTCGACGCATGCGCCGCGGCGCTGACGCCGCGCGCGGCCCGCTCGCTGGCCCTCGAGCGCCACGCCGACGTCCCGCTGTTCTCTGGGCTGCCTCCCGAGGGCTTCCGCGCCCTGGTGGAGCAGCTGTTGGCGTGGCAGGCCGACGACGGCGCGCTCATCGTCGCCGAGGGTGAAGCGGCGGACTCGGTGTTCGTGGTGGTGCGCGGCGCCGCGCGCGTCGACCGTGGTGGCGTCGAGCTCGCGACGCTCGGCGCCGGCGCCTTCTTCGGCGAGATGGCGCTCCTGTCGCGCAAGCCGCGCATGGCGAGCGTGCATGCCGTGGGCGCGACCGAGCTGCTCGAGCTGCCGCGCGCCGTGCTCGAAGACCTGGCGGCGCGCGATCCTCGCGTGCAGCAGGCGCTCGAGCGCTTCTGCCGCGCGCGCCTGATCGACAACCTCGCGCGCTGCTCGCCGCTGTTCGCGGGCGTCGACGGCACGGCAGCGCGGCGCGCGCTCTCGAGCTTCGCCGCGCGCAAGCTTCCCGCCGGTGCGGTCGTGGTGGAGCAGGGCATCCCTTCTCCGGGGCTGTTCATCGTCCTCGAGGGATGCCTCGAGGTGGCGGCATCGGTGGGAACAGAGCGCACCCCGCTGCGCCTGCTTGGGCCGGGCGAGGTGTTCGGCGAGATGAGCTTGCTGAGCGACGACGGCGCGGCCGCCTCGGTCGCGACCACGGCGCCATCGACGGTGCTGGTGCTGCCGCGCGTCGCCTTCGCTGAGCTCGTGCTCGCCGTGCCCACGGTGCGCGCGCGCCTCGAGCTGCTCGCTGCGCAGCGGCGCGCACACAACGATGCCCTGCTGCCCGACGCGTCGGACGCCGCAACGCTGCTCTGAGCGCTCGTCAGCGCTCCGGCAGGATGCCGTGCGCCGCCTGATCCGCGAGGTGATCGACGAGGCGCGCGCGCCACGCGCGCGGCGACACCAAGCCCAGGCAGGTGCCGTCGAGCGTCGCCTTCGAGTCGAGGCCCGAGGCGTCGGCGCCGCGGCCCTGGCGCGTCAACAGCACGCGCTCACGCGTGGCCACCGATGCGTAAAAGGGCAGCCAGCGCAGGCGCGCTTCCTCGATGACGATGTCGGCGCGGGGGCGCGTCACCGGGTTATCGACGATGGTGGTGATGCCGCCGGCGCGCAGGCGCTCCTCGATGGCCGCGCGCAGCTCCTTGGTGACCTCGGCGTCACCGGCCTTGACGGAGAGGCCGAACTGCCCCTCGACGAGCGCGCGGCTGGCCGGGTCGCCCTTCCTGTCGAAGTCCTCGTGCCAGTCGCAGCTCGACACATCGACGCCGAAAGCAATCGGCAGCAACGCGGCCACGGTCACGATCATGAGCACGACGAAGAGCACGTGGCGCGGGCGCATGGCCGGCACTGTAGTGCTACACAGGCGGCACAGGCTATCGGTCGATGCCCCGCGGTGCCCCTCTCCCTGCCCTGACCGGCCTGCGCTTCCTCGCGGCCGCGCACGTCGTCGTCTACCACGCGCTGCGCCCGGTGCTTGTCGACGCCGCGCCTGGTCCGGCGGCCATCGCAGCCAGCGGCGCCAGCGCGGTCACGCTCTTCTTCGTGTTGTCGGGCTTCGTCTTGGTGCACGTCTACGGCCACCAGGTCGAGGCGCGGCCCTTCTGGGGGGCGCGCTTCGCGCGGCTGGCGCCGCTCTACTGGGCCGCACTCCTGCTCGCCTTGCCCATCGGCGCCATCGCGCGCGCGCGCGGCGTGGTGAGCGATCCCCTTGGGCCCGCGTCGCTCGCGCTCGTCGCCACCGGCCTGCAAGCGTGGGTCCCGCCGGCGGCGCTGCGCTGGAACCCACCCGCGTGGTCGCTGTCGTGTGAGCTGTTCTTTTACGCGCTGTTCCCGCTGCTCGCGCGCGTCCTCGGCGCGCGCAGCGCACGGGCCGCGTTCGCCGCGGGCGCGGCCGTGTGGCTCGTCGGCGTCGCGCTGCCCGTCGCCTACCTGGCCGTCGACCCTGACGGCCTCGGGACCCCGCGCATCACCGACGAGGCATCGTGGCTGAACGCCATCAAGCTCTCGCCGCTGGCGCGGCTGCCCGACTTCGTCGTGGGCGTGGTCGCGGGCCTGCTGGTGCGCACGGGCGCGCGCCTGCCGCGCGGCCTAGGGCCCGCCGCGCTCGCGCTCACGCTCCTGCTCGCCGCCAGCGGCGTCGTGCCCGCGCTGCTGCTGCACAACGGCCTGCTCGCGCCGCTGTTTGCCGTCGTCGTGTGCTGGCTTGCCGTCGACGGCGGACCGCTGGCGCGCCTCTTGTCGACCCGGCCCCTGCAGCTGCTCGGTGAGGCGAGCTACGCGCTGTATCTCCTGCACGTGCCGCTCTTCCTCTGGGCCATGGCCCTGACCCGACAGACGGCGCTGCCGCCGACGCGCGCGCTGGTGGTCGGCGCGCTGGCGGTGCCCGTGGCCGTGCTCGCGCACCTCCTGCTCGAGCGGCCGCTGCGGCGCTGGTTGCGCGCGCGGCTCACGGGGGAGCGGGCATGAGCGCCGCGCCGGTCACCCCCGTGCCGCGCGCCGTGGTCTTCGACCTCGACGGCGTGCTCATCGACAGCGAGCCATTGTGGCACGAGGCCGAGCTCGAGGTGTTCTGCGCGCTCGGCGTGCCATTGACACGCGCCCTGTGCCTCGAGACCACCGGTCTGCGCGTCGACGCGGTGGTGCAGCATTGGTACGGGCTGCACCCGTGGCCGCACGCGCCGCACGAGCGCGTCGCCGCCGACGTCGTGGGTCGCGTGGCCGCGCTCATCCGCGCGCGCGCGCAGCCGATGCCCCACGTGCACGCTGCCCTCGACGCCGTGGGCGCGCGCGGCCTAGCACTCGGGCTGGCGTCGTCGTCACCCATGCTCGTGATCGACGCCGCGCTTGCCCGCCTTGGCATCGCCCGACGCTTCAGCGCGGTGCGCTCGGCGGAGCCGCTCCCGCACGGCAAACCCGATCCACAGGTGTACCTGCTCGCGTGCGCCGACCTCGGCGTGGCACCCGCCGCCGCCATCGCCGTGGAAGACTCGTCGAGCGGTCTGCGCGCCGCGCACGCTGCCGGCATGCGCGTCATCGCCGTGCCCGATCCAAGCGCGCGCCCGCCCGACGCGCTCGGCCTTGCAGACCTGGTGATTGCAGACCTCGGCGAGCTGGCGACGGCGCTCGATCGCCTCGTGGCACCGCCGCGCTGACGACCCGCCGCGATTGCCAAGCAGGCGCGCAGCGCGTAGCCCTTCGTCGTGGCAGCCCTCTCTGGCACCGCCGGCGCGCCCGCGGGCACAACCGAGCTCCTCGTCGTCGATCTCGACGGGACGCTGGTGCGCGGGGACCTGCTCGCCGAGTCGTTCTTCTCGGTGCT
>JADZDP010000186.1 GCA_020850995.1 Deltaproteobacteria bacterium | reverse complement strand
GCCAGGCACGCACCTGGTCGCTTTCGGCTCCACGCCTCATGGCGCGCAGGTATGGATCCGCATGGACAAGCGCATCCGCATGCTGTGCATCGCGCCGTGCACCTTCGCGTTGCCCGAGGGCAAGGAGGTGCTGGTGGAGCTGCGCAAGGAGGGCTTCGTGAGCGCGCAGCGCACTATCATCGTCGCCGAGGGCGCGCGCGTTGACGGCGCGCTCACGCGGCGCTGAGCGCGACCTCCTCCTGCGGTCGATGGCGCGCGCGCCGTGCCCCGCCACCGCGGCCAGGGCAATGCGATACCCGCCTTGCAAGAAGGTCAGGCGCTGAACCTCGTGGTCGCGTCGATGACGCAGGCGTCGCCGTCGGGCATCGCGCGCGTGTCGAGCAGGTGGTCGATGCATCAGGGCGCGGCATCGCAGGCGCCCTGGCCCTGGTCGGCGACTGCGCCATCGACCGTGACGAACGCGAAGCGATAGCCCGCGTCCTCGAGTGTCAGCACGATGACACCGGCGCGCCCGGTCATGCGCAGCTCGGAGCCCGCGAGGGGTTGCGCGGCGAGGGGGTACGCGGCGCGGCCGCCCGTGCCCACCACGAAGGTGCGCGGCCCGCGCGGCGCTGGTTGGCCCGCCACGTCGAGCGCGCCGAAGCGCTCGTAGTGGTGATCGTGGCCGTTGATCACGAGGTCGGCGCCACCTGCGACCAGCCCTTCCCACAGTGGCTGGTGCAGCGCGCTCGGGCCGTGCAGCCCCGACGAGAAGCGCGGGTGGTGCGCGATGACCAGCGTGCAGCGCTGCCGGTTCCGTGCGAGCTGGTCGGCCAGCCAGGCGAGCTGTGCCGATCCCGGGCGACACGCATCGCTGGCGGCGCAGTCGCTGTCCACGACGATGACGCGCCACGATCCCACGTCGTGTGCGTGGTAGAGGGGCCGGTCGGCGGGGACGCCGAAGGTCTGGCGAAAGCCCGCGGCGTGCGCCGTGAGCCAATCATGGTTGCCCGGGGCGGCGATGGTGCGATCGAGGAACGCGCCCCAGCTCGGCAGGTAGCAGCGCCGGTACTCCTCGACCGAGCCGGACTCGTACGCGTTGTCACCGGCAACGAACACCCGCGTCGTTGGGCGCGCGTTCAGGAGCGACCTGATCAGCGCGGCGGTGCGCTCGTCACCGTCGCTGCTGCAGTCAGCGACGTCGCCGGCGCCGACCAACACCGTGGCGCCCAAAGGAGGCAGCGCAGTCGCGGGGAATGGCGCGGCGGTCGGCACCGGCGCTGCGGCGGGCGCGGGCGCGCCGGGGTCGGGGGCGCGGCACGCGAAGGCGAACGCCATGGTGAGCGCGAGCGTCCACGTGCGCCCACGGGTCATCGCGGTGGGCGTCGGTGGTGCCGGGCGGCCTTCGGCAGCGCGCGCGGCGGGCGCGCGCCGGTGCGCGGCGTCTGGTTCGCCAGGCTCTGCACCGCCGCGAGCTCGCACAGCGTGCTCAAGATCGCCGCCTGCAGCGGGGCTTTGCCGGTGGACCAGGCACGCCCCGACAGCAGCAGCATGGCGTCTTCGAGGGTTTCGACGGTGAGGACGCGAAAACGGCCCTCACGGCACGCCGTCACCACGTCCTCGTCGAGCATGAGGTCGGAGGCGTTGGCCGCGGGGATGATGACCTGGTGCGCGAGCTTCGGGTCGCGGATCTGGCAGACGCGGTAGAAGCCCTCGATCTTCTCGTTGACGCCGCCCACGGCCTGCACGAAGCCGCGCTGATCGATGGAGCCCGTGATGGCCGTGTCTTGCCGCAAGGGCGCCTGCGCCAGCGACGAGAACATCGCGCAGGCCTCGGCGAGCGACGCCGAGTCGCCGTCGACCTCGCTGTAACTCTGCTCCATGCACAGCGTCGTCTGCAAACACATGGGGGTGTCGCGGCCGAAGCGATCGAGCAGGATGCCCTTGAGGATCAGCGTGCCCTTGGTGTGGATGGGGCCACCGAGCTCGGTCTCGCGCTCGATGTCGACGATCTCGCCCTTGCCGGCGCCGCTCCTGCAGGTGATGCGCACCGGCATGCCGAAGGCGTAGCTGCCGAGGTCGATCACGGTCAGGCCGTTGATCTGCCCCACCACGTCGCCGTGCGTCTCCACCTGGATGCGGCGCTTGGTGATGTCCTCGCGCATGTGCAGCTCGATGAAGCCCTCGCGCTCGGCGCGCGCGGCCAGCGCTGTGCGCACGTGGTCGCGCTCGATGGACTTGGTGCCCGCCTTGGCGGCCCAGAAGCTCGCCTCGCGCACCAGGTCGGCCATCTCGCCGAAGCGCGTGGTGAGCTTGCTCTGATCGTCACAGATGCGCGCGGCATGCTCGAGCACGCGGCCGGCGCCGTCCAGGGTGAGCGGCAGGAGCTTCTCTTCGGCGGCGAGCCCGGCGAGGAAGCGCAGGTACTGCCGGATGCGCTCGGCGCTGTGCTCCATCTCGATGTCGAAGTCGACCTTGACCTTGAACAGCTTGCCGAAGTCCGGGTCGCCGCGCGACAGCGAGTAGTAGAGCTCGGGCGTGCCGATGAGCACGATCTTGACGCTGAGCTTGACGGGCTCGGGGCGCAGCGCGGCCATCGACACCATGCGCCCGGGCTCGCCGGGATCATCGAGCTCGATCTGGCGGTTCTTGAGGGCGCGCTTCAGGCCCTCCCACGCCGCGGGATCGCGCAGCAGGTCTTGCGCATGCAGCAAGAGATAGCCGCCGTTGGCGCGATAGAGCGCGCCTGCCTTGATGCGCAGGAAATCCGTGGAGGTCGCCTCGCCCGCGCGCATGCGGTGCTCGATACGACCGATGAGGTTGGCGGCGGTGGGGTGCGTCTCGACGACCACCGGCGCGCCCTTGCTCTTGCTGGTGGCGCGACCTGGAGGCGCGTTCGCTACCAGCACGTTGACGCGGTAGCGCAAGAGCGCCGGCTCGTCGCGATCGCCGTCCTCCTCCTCCTCCGACAGGCGGCGCGCCTGCGCGTGATGCGTCTCGGTCTCGGCGGGCTCGCCACCGTCGTTGATGGCGTGGCTCTCGGGCACCAGCCGGCGCAGGCGATCGAGCACGTCTTTCTGCACGTCGTCGAGGTGGGCGACCACGCGCGGATGTGCCGAGAGGTCCGCCTTGAGCTCGTCGATCATGGGCCGCACCACCGAGGTGGCGATCTCGCGTGCCAACTTCTCGATGTGCTCGTCGGTCTCTTTCTCGAGCGCACGGATGCGGCGCAGCGCGTCCTCCAGGCCACCCTGGAGCTCCTCGGCCTTGTGCTCGAGGTCGAGCTTCTGCTGGTCGGTGAGCGCCTCGTACTGCTCCTCGGAGAGCGGGTTGCCCTCGCCGTCGGCCACGGCCAGCGTGAGCGCGGTGCCGGTGCGCGACAACAAGAAGCCGCGTGCGCGCGCCTCCTTGTCGATGCCCTCCAGCGTGTGGTCGGTCTTCTCCTGGTGGTGCGCGTCGATGACGCTGCGCCGCTCGATGTAGCCCTCGCTCTCGAAGGCCTTCTCGAGCTCCTGCAGCATCTTCTCGACAAACCCGTCGTAGCGCTTCTTGACCTTCGCCCCCATGCCTGGGGGCAGCGCCACCGCCAAGGGACGATCGCGATCGGTAAAGTTGTAGAGCAGGACGACGTCGGGCGGCGTGGGTTCTTCCTTGGCGCGCGCCTCGAGCAGCTCCTTGACCGTCGACGTGCGGCCGGTGCCCGACGCGCCCACTACGAAGATGTTGAAGCCGCGCTCACGAATGCCGAGGCCCAGCTCAAGCGCAGACAGCGCGCGCTCCTGACCAAGGGCGCCCGGGCGGCCGTGACGATCCTTCTCGGCGGGCTTCAGGTCTCGCTCGGAGAACTCGCCAACCGGAAAGCTCCATCGCAGGTCGTTGGCGGTGAGGGTGCGGTGGACCATGACGCCTCCGGACGGCAGGCTAGCGCAGGTGGAAGCGGACCAGGCGAACCCCGTCTCCGGGGGCGTGGGGCGAGACGCTCAGGGTGACGCGGCAGCGCAGGCGCGCATCGTCGTTGTCGAGGTAGGGGAAACACTCCACCATGTCGACCTCGATGCCGCCGTCGACGCGGCGCGCCAGCGCCAGCACGGGCCCCGCGCCAAGCGGGGTGGCCTCGCCCACCTCCACGGTCGCGCCGGTGAAGCACGCGTCGGCGATGGCGATGGGGCTCGTGGTCTCGGCGAGGAGGTCGAGCGCGATGGGGAGCGCGCGCGCCGTCCACAACAGCCGCTCAAGGGCCGAGTCATCGAGGCGCCGCCCCTGCGCGTGGAGGGCGCGGCGCGCTTCGGCGACGTGCCCGTGCTCGAGCGCGAGGATCGGCTGAACGGCGTCGACGTCGGCCACGAGAGCTCCGTTCAACCGTCGAGGGGATCCGCCGTCGTCGCGCTGCGCTGCGCTCGGTCGCGCTTGAGGGACTCCGACACGAAGCCCATGAGCTTGTCGACGTAGGTGTCGAAGCGTGGGCACGCGATGCCCGTGCCGTCGAGGTGAGAGAGCGTGTTGGCGCAGTTGAACACCACGAAGCGGTCGAGCGCCGACAGCTCGGGCAGCTGGCGCCTCGACAGGCGCTCGATGCCCGGCAAGCGCAAGACCCGCGCCGCCAGCGACGAGCCGAGGTCGTTCTTGGGCACGCGCTTTCCTGAGCGGCGCGCGATCAGCTCGTAGACGTGGCGGGCCGACAGCGGGTTCGGATCGACGATGTGGAAGGTCTTGCCCGCCGCGCGCGGATCGAAGGCGAGGCGCACCACCGCCTTGGTGACGAAGTCGACCGGCACCAGGTTGAGCGGCGCCGTCCCTGGGCCGGGCAGGGGCAGGGGCACCGAGATGGGACTCGTCACCACCAGGATCGCCATCTGGTACACACCGTCGAAGCGATCGATCTCGCCGGTCTCGGAGCTGCCCACGACGATGGCAGGTCGCACCACAGTGACGGGCAGGTCCTTCATGGCCGCGCGCGCCAGCCTCTCGCCTTTATGCTTGGTCTCTTCGTAGTGCGTGTGGAAGCGCTGGCCGACGTCGAGCTCGTCCTCCGTGATCACCCCTTCCCGATCGCCGCTCACCAGGCACGACGAGAAGTGCACGAAGCGCTTCAACGCCTTCATCTCGCGCGCCAGCGCCAGCATGTTGCGCACACCGCCCACGTTGACGGCCTCGAGCAGCTCGCGGGGGGCATCCACGCGCTGCACGCCCGCCAAGTGGAACACGTGAGTGACGTCGGCCAAGGCGTCGATCTCGAGGCCAGCCAGGCCGCAGTCCATGCGCGTGACGTCGCCGGTGGCGATACGGACACGGCGCTGTCGTTCGGCGGGCAAGAGCGCTCGGTCCTGCTCGGCGCGGTCGCGATCCTCTGCCAGCACCGTCACCCGGGCGCGCGGCGCCTGCGCCAAGAGCCGGCGCACCAGGCGACGGGCGATGAAGCCCGGATAGCCGGTGACGAGGACATGACCAGGCCGGTCGCCCGGCGCAGCGCGCCGCGGGCGCTTCCCGTTCGCCTCTCCATCCCCTTCGCGCACGCAGCCTCCTGCCGACGGTGACGACGTACTAGCCCATTCTCAGCAAAAGGGTCATGCCGGCGCCCATCCCTGTCAGCCACGCCGGCGTTGTCTGTTGGGCTGATGTGTGCCAGAGCCGCCTTGATTCCGTGACTCCGAGGAGATCCCGATGCGCCTGTTGTGTCTCTCCGCCCTTGCCCTGTTCGCCACCGCGGCCGCCGCCGAAGATCCGCCTGCCGTGCCCGCGCCGCCGCCGCCCGCAGCCCCTGCGCCGCCGCCCGTAGCCCCTGCGCCGCCCGCCGCGCCAGCGACGCCGCCCGCGACGCCCGCACCCGACGCGGTCACTCCGCCTGCGACCCCGCCGCCCGCGCAGGGCATGCTCTCCATCGCGTCGGAGCCCACCGGCGCCAAGCTCTTCCTCGACGGCGCCGACACCGGTCTGAGCACGCCCGTGGTGGACTTCCCCGTGGCGCCGGGCGCCCACACCGTCAAGCTCGTGGGCGCGGATGGTCGCGAGCTGTCCACTGAGTTCACGCTCGAGGCTGGCGGCTCGCTCAACTTGAACCTCACGCTCCCCGAGCCCGCGCCCGTGGCGCCGCCGCCGCCGCCCGAGGTCACGCCGCCGCCGCCGCCGCCGCCGCCGGCCGCGCCCGAGGCGCCCGCGCCCTCGCTCGCCCCCGAGCAGTGGACGTGGATGACCGTCGCTGGCTGGACGGGCCTCGGCCTCGGCACCATCGGCCTGCTCTCGGGCGCCGTGGTGCTCACCACCCCCAGTGACATGGACGCCGGCACCCTTGGCTTCGGCCTCTTCGGCACCGGTGTGGGCCTGGTCATCGGTGGTGGCGTGCTCCTCTACCTCGACACCGAGCTGGCGGACGCCCAAGCCGCCCCGGCCGCGCCCGCGCGCTGATCACCGCTGCGAGCAACGAAGCGCGCCCGGCGTCCCCGGGCGCGCTTCATTTTTGGGGCGCCACGAAGGACCGATCCTCGCCGGTGGCAGCCCGCCAGGCCGCGCCCAAGCGCAGCGCGAGCTGCTCCAGCGTACCGTCGTTGTCGATGACGGCGGTGGCGCGCTTGCGCTTCTCCTCGAGCGGGAGCTGGGCGGCGATGCGGGCGCGGGCCGCGGCCTCGTCGAGCCCGTCCCGCGTCGCCATGCGCTGCACCTGCAGGTCCTCGGGTGCCGCCACCAGCAAGGTCGCGCCCATGACGCGCTCGAGCCCGCTCTCGAACAGCAGCGGCACCTCGTAGACCGCCAGGGGCGCCCCCTGCGCCCGCAGCGCGTCGAGGCGCTCGGCGGCTAGCGCCGCCACCGCGGGGTGCACGATGGCGTTCAGATCTGCGCGGGCCGCGGCGTCGGAGAAGACCAGGGCGCCGAGGGCCTTGCGGTCGAGGCCCCCGTCGGGAGCGAGCACCCCGCCACCGAAGCGCGCCACGACGGCGCCGAAGGTGGTGGTCCCCGGCGCCACCGCCTCTTTCGCCAGCAGGTCGGCGTCGATGACCGGCACGCCGGCGGCCCGCAGCATGCGCGCCACGGCGCTCTTGCCAGATGCGATCCCGCCCGTCAGCCCGATCAATTTCATCGGTGACTCCACCGCGGTCGTAGCGCGCACGCGGGTAGGTTTGCTATCCCCACCGGATGCGGACTCGCTCGCTCGCCCTTGGCGTCGTCGTGGTGCTCGGCGTGATCGCGCTGATACCGCCCGCGCGGGGCGAACAGCGCATCGCGGATCACGACTTCATCGGCGCCGATCGCTGTCGCACCTGCCACGTCGAGGCCTACCGGGTGTGGGAGCGCTCGGCCCACGCGCGCGCCTTTCAGTCGCTCTCGGCGCGCGATCAGAAAGACCCGCGCTGCCAGAGCTGCCACACCATGGTCCCCGCCGACCTCGGCGCCGGGCTGCTCGGCGTGCAGTGCGAGTCCTGCCACGGCGCCGGCCGCTATTACTCGGTCGAGTGGGTCATGCGCGACGACGAGCTGCGCGCGCAGGTCGCCTTCGATCCCGGCGGCGTCAAGGCCTGCGTGCGCTGCCACACCGACTCCTCGCCGTCGCTCTCCCCCTTCGTCGTCGAAGACAAGCTCCGCCTCATCCAACACTGGCCGGATCGTCCGGCCAAGGCCAAACCATGAGCAGCCAACCTGCGCTCACCGCCCTCGACCCCGAGGGCCTCGACCTCGGCGCCAAGCCCACCACGGCCATCGGACGCGGCTACGCCGCGGCGTGGCAGGTGTTCATCTCGCTGCGCGTCACCGTCGTCACGCTCATCGTCATCACGGCGGGCTGCTTCGTCGGCATGTTCTTCGATCAAACGAAGTCCTACGACGAGCACGTGCAGCAGTGGGCGACCACGCCTTGGAAGCTGCAGGTCTTCACCTTCCTCGAGATGTACGACGTGTTCGCGTCGTGGTGGTTCGGCCTGTTCGTCGTCATCCTGCTCATCAACGTCACCGCGTGCTCGCTCGAGCGCCTGCCAAAGATCTGGCTCGACGTTTGGCACCCGCGCCCAGAGCTCTCCGACGAACAGCTGCGCGGCATCCGCCACTCGTGGCGCGGCCGCATCGCCGAGGGCGATCGCGCCAAGGCCGAGGGCCTGATCGCGTCGTTGCTCGGGGCGCGCGCGCGCACGTCCACGACGGGCGAGACCCGCTTTGCCTTCGCCGAAAAGCAGCGCTGGGGCCGCTTCGGCGTCTACGTCGTGCACCTCGGGCTCGTCATGGTCATGGTGGGCGGCATCATCAACGGCAAGACCAAGATGGACGGCCTGATGATGATCACCGAGGGCACCGCGGGGCGCCTGGTGCGCCTGCGCGGGCCCGGCAACCTGCCCTACGTCGTCGATCTGGGCTTCTCCCTGCGCTGCGACGACTTCCGCCTCAAGACCTTCGTCACCGGCGACGTCATGGAGTACGAGAGCGACCTGTCGGTGTATGACCCCGCGGTGCCGGTCAAGCCCGCCGTGAAGAAGAAGATCGAGGTCAACGACCCTCTCGAGTACGGGGGCTACACCTTCTACCAGGCGTCCTACGCGCCCGCGGCGGGCGACCAGCTCGTGCAGCTCGACGTGGGGCCGCGCGGGGGGCAGCGCCGCACGCACTCGCTCTCCATCGGCGACAAGCTCACCTTGGACGACGGCAGCACCTTTGTCCCGGTGGAGGTCATCGAGGAATTCGCCGGCCTCGGCGCCGCGGTGCGCGTGCAGGAGACCTCCATGGGGCCCCAGGGCCCGCGCACCACCAGCTACGTGGTGTTTCGTCAGTACCCCGACTTCGATCGTGAGGTGCGGCGCGGCGCCTACGACGTGCAGTTTCGCGGCTTCGACCAGCAGTACGCCACCGGCATCCAGGTGGGGCGCGTGCCCTGGGTGCCCTTCATCTTCACGGGCTTCGTGGTGATGTTCGTGGGCATGGCCATGGCCTTCCTCATGAGCCACCGTCGCTACTGGGCGCGCCTGGCGCCCGCGGGCGAGGGCAAGCTCGAGCTGGTGATCGCCGGTGCCGCACGGCGTCATCAATACGCGTTCGGGGAGGAGTTCGAGCGGGTCCGCGCCAAGATCGTCGAGGTCTTCGGTGACGGCGAGCGCACCGCCGACCGAGCCCGCGCGTTGCGAGAACAGCGCCGAATCGCCAAGCTCGGGGACGCATCGAAGTCGTGAGGTAGTGCATGACCAGCACCTTGTTCTTCAACCTCTGCGGCGCCGGCTACTTCCTTGGCTTGTTCGTCTATCTGGCGAACCTCGCGCTGAAGAGGGCGTCGTTGCGGCGCGCAGGCACGCTCATCGTCGGGACCGCCTTCCTGCTGCAGATCGTAGGATTGGTGATCCGCTGGCACGAAGCGGGCCTGGTGGAGCTGGCCGCTGCCGAGCGCGCCACCGGCCTCACGCTCGAGGGGGCCCAGCGCTTCGTGGTCTACACGCGCCACCCGCCCTGGTCGAACCTCTACGAGATGATGGTCTACATGGCCTGGGGCGTGGTGTTCGTGTTCCTCATCTCCGAGGTGAAGTTCCGCATCCGCTTCGCCGGCATCTTCGCGCTCGCCCTGGCCTTGGTCTCGCTCGGCCTCGCCTCGCTCACCACCGACGCCGCCATCAAGCCGCTGGTGCCCGCCCTGCAGTCGTGGTGGATCATGATCCACGTGGTGTCGTCGGCGGTGGGTTACGCCGCCGGCACGCTCGGCGCCGTGATCAGCCTGCTCTTCCTCGTGAAAGCGAGGGAGCGCGTGTCGCTCTCGTCGGTGGCCGCGGGTACCCTGGTCGTGACCATGGGGCTGTTCCTGCTCCTTGGGCGCGGCGCGCAGCTCTTCACCAGCGCCGCCTACCGCGTGAAGCTCTTGCGCGACATGGGCGACGAGCTGGTGCCCGCCGGCCGCATGGTGGGCAACAACTTCCAGCCCTATTACGTGCCCTCGCCGGGCGTGGGCGCGCTGATGATCGTGACCTTGGTGCTCGCCGTGGTGGCCATCGCCCTCCTGATGCGATCGCGCAAGGACGACGTGCCCCAGGGCCTTCCGCGCTACGCCTACTTCGCGGCCTTCGGCGCTACCACCGCCACCATTGGCCTCATCCTCGTCAACGCCTTCACCCAGCTCGACGTCAAGGTGCCCGACGACGTGGCGGCGGCCATGGTGGTGCCTGGTCCCTGGCGCCTCGCCATCGAGTCTGCGCAGTGGGACCTGGCGCTCTTTAGCATCGCGTGGGGCGGCCAGCTCTTCCTCCTGCTCGCCATCATCTTCCCCGACAAGCTGCGCACGCTCATGCCCGACGCCGCCCGCCTCGATCGCGCGGCCTACTACTCGATGCTGGTCGCGTTCGCGCTCGTCGCCGTGGTGCTGGTCACCGGTGCCTTGTGGGCCCACTACGCCTGGGGCCGTTACTGGGGTTGGGACCCCAAGGAGACCGGCGCCCTCGTCATCTGGATTACCTACGCGCTCTACCTGCACGCGCGCGTGACCTACGGGTGGGTGGGAGTGCCGAGCGCCATCATCGGCGTCCTGGGCTTCTTCATCATCATCGCGGGCTTCCTCGGCGTGAACCTGGGCTACTTCGCCGACGGCCTGCACTCCTATGGCAGCGGTTGATGGCGCTGGGGCTGAGCCCGCGCTCATCGACGGACGCCGCCTGCGCGTGCTCGAGGCGCGCTATGTGCGCTCGGGACCAAACGACGCCGCGCTGGGCGCGCCCACGCACCCCGAGGTCGCCTTCGTGGGGCGCTCCAACGTCGGCAAGTCCTCGCTGTTGAACGCGCTCCTCGGCACGGCCATCGCGCGCGTCTCGAAGACGCCGGGGCGCACCCGCCTGGTCAACCTGTTCAACGTCGAGGTGGGACGTGTGTCTCGCACCAGCGGGCAGGTGGGCGAGAAGCGACGGGTGAGCTTCGCCGACCTGCCGGGCTACGGCTACGCCAAGCTCTCCAAGGTGGAGGCCGCCACGCTCGCGGCTGTGCTGTCGACGTACCTGAGCGAGCGGCGCGCCATCGCACTGGTGGTGCACCTCGTCGACGGGCGCATCGGGGCCACCAAAGAGGACCTGGCGGTGCACCGCACGCTCGGCGAGCTCGATGTGCCGCGTCTGTTTGTGGCCACCAAGGTCGACAAGCTCGGCGCCGCCGAGCGCGGCGCCGTGGTGGGCAAGCTCGCCAAGGCGCTCGAGGTCGAGCGCGGGCGCGTGCTGCCCTTCTCGTCGCACACGGGGCAGGGGCGCGACGCGCTCTGGTCGCGGCTCTGGCAGGTGGCCGTGTGATCGCGGCCCTGCTCGTCGCGGCGCTCGCGCTGCCGGGGGTGCGCGTGCCCGTCGATGCGGTTGCCGCCGTGGTCGAGCGCCGGGTCATCACGGTGTCCGAGGTCGACGCCGAGGCGCGCCTGGTGCTGCTCGCGCGTGCGACGCCGCTCTCGGGCACTCCGGACCTGCCCACGGGCCCGCTCGACGCCAAGCTCAAGACGGCGGTGCTCGACACCATGGTGGCGCACGAGCTGCTCGCGCTCGAGGCCCGTCGCAAGGGCGTGGTGGTGCGCGAGGCCGAGGTCGACCTCGCGGTGAGCGCCGAGCGCGCGCGCTTCGCGAGCGCCGAGGTGGCGCGTGCCTTCTTCGCGCGCTTCGGCATCGACGAGGAGCTGTTGCGCGGGCGCGCGCGCCGCGACCTGCTGGCCTCGGCGCAGCTCGCGAGCGGTCTGGCGGACCTCAAGGTCAGCGACGAGGAGGCGCGCGCCTACCTCGAGATCGACATTGCGCTTGCCGAGGGGCGCCCCCTGCCAGAGCGCATGGCGGCCGCGCGCAGCGCGCTCTTGGCCGCGCGGCGCGAGGAGCGCACCGAGCAGATCGTCGCCGACATCGCCCGCGGCGTCGAGGTGCGCGTGGTGGCCGACGCCCTCGGCGCCGCTGCGCCATGAGCGCGATCGTGCGTCTCACCACCGCCGACCTCGAGGTGGTCACGGCGCTCGAGGTCCGTGCGCAGCCCTTGCCGTGGAGCGAGGACCAGCTGCTGCTCGAGCTCGTGCACGACGACGCTCAGGTGCTCGGCCTGCTCGACCAGGGGACCCTGCTCGGCTTCGTCGCCGTGCGCCACATGCTCGACGAGGCGTGGATCCTCAACATCGCCGTCGATCCCACGCACCGACGCGCGGGGCTCGGCGGCCGCCTCGTCGAGGCGGCGAGCGCAGCCGCGCGCGCGTGGGGCTGCAGCTCGCTGTGGTTGGAGGTGCGCGAGGGCAACGCGCCGGCGCGGGCGCTCTACGGGCGCATGGGATTGAGCGAGCGCGGTCGTCGACCGGGCTACTACGCGCCCATCCCACCTTCGACCGAGCGTGAGCTGGCGGTGCTGATGGCGCGGGACCTGGTGCCCGCGCGGGCCTGCTAGCATGGCTCTGTGAGCACCCACGACCCCCTCGAGAGCCTGGCGGACGAGCCCGCCAAGCCGGTGGCGCTCTACCGCGGGCCGGCGCTGACGCTCTTTCGCGGCTGGACCTTGGTGGGGCTGGTGGTCGTGTGCGTGGGCGTCGGCGCCCTCGGACGCGGCGCCGCCGACGACGCCATCGCCTTCCTGAGCGCGCTGAGCGCAGCGCCGCCCCCGCCTGCGCCACCGGCGCCGGCGCCGCAGCAGGCCCCCCGAGGTCCGCCGGAGCTCCTGTCTGCCGCGGGTCCGCGCGTGAGCGGCAAGGTGCCCGCGCAGACCGGCGGCGCGACCACCTTCCCCACGGGCGTGCCCTCGCTCGTCAACGTGTGGCTGCAAGGCTGCCACGATTGCCTGCCGGCCTTCGCGGCCTGGCGAGAGCTGCGCGCCGCCGGGCTCTTGCCCGCGCACCTCAACATCTACAACGTCGCGTACGGCACGGCGGACTCGGCGTGGGCCAAGAGCTACGTCGTCGAAGAAAAGCTCCACTACGACGACGGCAGCGTGTTCGTGCGGCCCCTCGGCATCTCCTCGTTCACCACGCTGCTCCTCGACAAGGACGGCGTGGTGCGCCTGCGCGATCGACCCGACGCGCCGGGCTATGCCGATCGGATCACCGGGGCGATGCGTGTGCTCTGGAGCGATCCCCACGCGCTCCCCGAGGCGGAGCCGTCAGTGCCACCAGCGACGCAGCAGCTCTCGACGTCGACTATGGCGCCCGACCCGCCTCGAAGGTGAACAGGTCGCCGAGCGCCTCGAGCATGAGGGGCACGGCCTTGGGGCCGATGGAGTTGGTCTCCTCGTAGTGATCGCCCTCGGCCTCATCGATATAGGGGCCCTGCTCGGCGAGCTTGAAGTCGTAGGGCTCCACCAGGTACCCGGTCTCGTCTTGGCACAAGCCGAGCGGGATCGCGAAGCGCGCGCCGAGCAGATCCCTGAGCGGCGGATCGGTGGGCGCCAGCGAGAGGTCAGGTGGGTTCGGGTTGTCGACGTCGATGATGTCGGTGCCATGGGCGTTGGCGGGGTCGAAGCCCACGAAGGTCTCGGGGAAGAGCTCGCCGGGCGCGGTCACCATGGCGAGGTCGCCCAGGTACACCAGGGCCACGGCGGTCTCGAGCTTCGGCAGGTTCTCGCCCCCGATGGTCTGAGCACGATCGAAGTCGAACACGGTGCGATCGAACCAGCCGTTGATGAGCCCCACGTGGAAGGCCTGGTTCTCGACGGGCGCGCGATAGCTCTTGGTCGAGAAGCGCAGCGGCGGCGCGGCCAGCTCCTCGGCGACGTCGAGGGCGGCGAAGGCGTGCTCTGCGATGAGCGCGCCGTAGGCGTCGGTGCGCGCGAAGGTCTTCTGATCGTTCGGGTACTCGGTGCCGTCGCGCCCCGTGATGGGGAAGGAGTTGACGCCCATGATGCCGCCCACGGCGCCCTGCAGGTAGAGCGCGACGCCACCGCGACCTGCCCGCTGCGATGCGCTGCCCGTCTCGGGCAGTCCTTGCTCGATGCCCTCGCGGATGGCGTGCACGTAGTCGGCGGAGATGAAGTTGTTGCGCGAGTCGAGGCTCTCGGGGTGGTTGCCCCAGCTCACCAGCGTGGCCACGGCGGCGCCGCTGGCGACGTCGTCGAGCGCGATGGTGGTGACGGCGTCGTTGAAGATCTTGGGGTCGCGCCCATCAGACACCAGGCCCGCCACGCCCACGTTGACCTGGCCCACCTTCACGCGCACCGGCACCAGCGCGTCGAGCGCCTCGGCCACGGCGGCCGCGCTCTGCGAGCGGATGGTCTCCATGTGCTCGTCGCTGCGCCCGTGTCCTTGCTGCAGGCCGAGGTAGGGATCGATGTAGCCCCACTGCCCCATGGTGTCGGGGGCCTCGTGCGTGTGGCTCGCCTGCACGAAGAGCGCGTCCACCTGCCCGGGGCGCAGCGCCTCCACCTTGTCGCGGATGCGCAGCTGCTCGTCGTAGAAGATGCCCACCGCGTCGATGGTGACGAGGGCCAGCGTGCTGTCGCCCTGGCGCAGCACGATCGCGCGGGCCGACAGCTCGTCCTTCACCCCCATGGCGGGGCGGCTGTTGCCGTACCCCGCGATCCACAGACCCTGGAATTCGCCATCGCCCTCGCCCTCGTCCGGCCCGGCGTAGTCGCCGTCGTCGATGGCGCCGTCGCCGTCGTCGTCGAAGCCGTTGGCGCGCACATCGATAGCCTCGGCCACGTTGTCGGGGCAGACGCGATCCACGCCGCAGTCGAAGAACCAGTCGTCGTCGTCGCCGTCGCGCTCGCTGCCATCGGCGTCGGCCGCCGTCCAGGCCTCGTCTTCCGGGCACAGGCCATCACGGCCGCAGTCGTCGAGGTGCGAGTCCTTCAGCTCGCCGCAGATGGCGTCGGGCCCCGCGCGGGGCGCCTCGGGAGCGCAGTAGTTCGGCCGATCGCCTTGCAGGTAGCGCGGGTTCGCGATCTCGAAGCGGGTCGGCGTCACCACCTTCATGACCGCCGCAGCGAGCAGCACGTCGTCGGCTAAGGTGGCGCTGCAGGTCGGCCCGCCCGGACAGTACAGATCCGGCGCGGGCAGCTCGGGCACGGGGGGCTGCACCGCCGGGCACGCGGCGACGACGAACGCGATCGCAAACAGCGCCGCGCGCAGCAGACGATGCGCCATGAGGTCCTCCTCGGCCGCGCGCGGGCGCGGGCTCACTCGTCGACGGGGAAGTCGCCCCGGAAGGTCACGATGGACACCGAGTCGGGATAGGCCCGAATGGTGCGCGTGCCGATCTGCGTACAGCTGCAGTCCTCGCCGGTGCACGCGGGGTCGATCATGCCGGCCACCAGCGTGTGCAGTGAGGTGGTCGCGTCGGTGGTGGCGTTGATCACCACGTACAGGCCGTCGGTGTTGGTCGACAGGCGCGCCAGGTTCGGCTTGGGATCGTCGGTGTTGCCGTCGAAGTAGGTGATCTTGGTGGAGGGATCGTAGCGGTCGGTGGTGATGGTGGCGCCCTGCACGATGCGCTCCTGGCAGTCGCGCACCTCGCCGGCGAGCACGCCGCGGCCAACGCCGTCGGCGGTGTTGGCGGCGCCGTCGACGACGCGGCCGGCGAGCGAGGGGATCGAGTCGTAGGTGGACTTGTAGACCAGGTTCGCCTCGTACTCGACCACGCCGGCCGCGGCCGGGGTGTCGAGGTAGTCGAACACCACGCCCCAGGTGAAGGTCTCGATGACGTCGTCGTCGCCGGGGGCGTACACCTTCATGGTGAGGGGCACGTGGGTGGGGATGTTGGCGATGCGGTAGTAGCCCTCCTTGGCGCACGCCGCGGCCAGGCAGCCCTCATAGCTCGCCTCGGCGCCGGCGCAGTCGTGGCCGCTGGCATCGAGCTTGATGAACACGTCGGTCTCGCCGAAGGTGGGCGTCTCGAGCTTCGGATCCTGCGAGTCGGCGTAGATGGCGACCTTGACGCCGCGCTTGGCCTTGCCGCCGAGGCCGAAGATGTCGATGCAGCCCTGCAGGGTGACGCTCTCGCCCGGGCCGATGGCCGGCGGGCTGCCCACGCAGGAGAGGTCGGGCAACGTCCCCGAGAAGTCCGGCAGCGTGGCCGCTTCGTCGGGCAGCGGCAGCTCGAGCGCGCTGCCAGAGACGGCGCAGGTGTCGCCGCCCTGGTTGTTGTTGTTGTTGTTGTTGTTGTTGTTGGGAGGCGGGGCGTTGCCGGTGGGGCACGCAACAGAGAGGAGAGCGGCCGCGAGGCCGAGGAGGCAAGCGCTACGCATATGGTGCAACCCCGAGTGAGATCGAGCCCATCCTCTAGGTGGCCGATACGGCATCGTCAACGCGGTCCGACGACGCAGCGCACCGTGACGTCGTTGTCGCGGTCGGATCCGCAAGGGAAAATCGCTTGAACCTCGTTGCGTGAAACGATCGCTTGGCGCTACAACCCCGGCGCTCGCATGTTGGTCACGCCGGTGACCCCAAGAGAGGTACTCATGTTGTTGTCGTTCCATCGTTGGGGAATGCTCGCTTCCTTGTCGGTCGTCGCCGCGCTGGCCACGGCCTGCCCCCCGCCGCCTGCTGGCAGCGACGCTGGCCCCGAGCAGGTGTGCGAAGGCGGCGCACGCGTGTGCGACAACGATCGCCTGTGTGGCGGCGGCTACTGCGACAAGGACGGCGACGGCGACAGCGTGCCCGCCGCCGACGACCAGTTCGGCTGCTGCGTGCAGCTGGTATGCGACAGCAACGACGACTGCGAAGAGAACGAGAAGTGCGACTTCCGCCGCGGCATTTGCATCCCGCGCGACCTGTGCGACCCGGCCGCAGAGAACGGCGGCAGCTGTGACCTCGACGGCGACGGCACGCCCGAGACCGATTGCTGCACCGCCGGCCAGCTCTGCGAGTACACCGGCGGCGTGCCCACCTGCGTCGACAACCCGCCCTCCGCGGCGGAGTGTTTCATCGCCATGGGCGGCCGCGCCATCGCCACCGGCGCCGGCGACACCGAGGAGAACCCGGGCATCGCAGTGGCGGGGCAGGCCATCCGCCTGCATGCCACGGCCACCGACGCCGGCGGCAAGCTGGTGCCGCACGCGGTCTTCACGTGGACGGGCGCCGACGCCACCGGCTCCTTCACCGGCACCTGCGCGGGCCCGGCGGTTTGCGAGCAGACCGTGACCGCCGCCTCCGGCAACGCGTCCTGCGACGGCGTCATCACCGTGTACCCGGCCCACACGGACGGCACGCACCGCGTGGTGGCCATCGATGCGGTCACCGGCCTGCCGGTGGTGGGCGCGCTCGCCACCGCCAACATCGGCGGCGCCCTGCAGCAAGAGACCACCAACGACGACGGCCTGGCCGAGTTCACGGCCGGCGCCGCCACCGACGTGTCGGTGTTCTCCGACGACCACCAGTGGCAGACCGTCGTCGATCCTCCCGAGGACCTGCTCATCGTCACCGCGCCCATCCCCAGCGGCAACGACGTGGCCGGCATCAAGGGTCAGTTCGACTTCAACGCCGTGCACACCGTGGGCGACATCAAGCTCGGTCTGTCGGGCACGGCCATCTCCGCCAACATCACCGACCTGAACTTCAACAACATCATCGGTGAGATCGCCGACTACAACGTGGAGATCGAGGGCGTCACCGAGCCTGGTGGCCAGGTGGTGCCGCTGCCCTCGGGCCTCGTGCTCGCGCTCGGCCAGGAGCCCATCAAGGGCGACTACATCACCTTCGGCAACCCTGGCCGCAACATCGCCTGGGCCCTCGGTGGCCAGGTGCGCCTGGCCGAGATCGGCGAGATCATCTCCAGCGTCGCCGCCTCCGACGACGTCAACGTGGGCAACATCCTCGGCGCCGTGCTGCCCTTCTTCGCCACCTTCGATCACGCGGTGCTGTCGGGCGGCGCGCTCGAGCACCTCACCGCCAACGCGCGGCCCTGCAACGACGACGACGACTGCAACGACGGCGTGTGCGTGAGCGGCCACTGCGCCGCCACGGGCACCGGCCAGCCCACGGAGAACGACGAGCCGATCCCCTACGCCGACTGGCAGTTCCCCGAGCAGACCATTCGCCCCGACACCCTGCTCGCGCAGTCGGCCGTGTACGACATGCCCGATCTGCCCTGCACGCCCGGCGGCTACGGCGCCGGCGGCTGCACCGCCGTGGTGACCGATGGCTCGGCGTACCAGAGCGGCGCCGTGCTCCTCACCGGCGTCATGGTGCCGGGCATCGGCCTCGTGCCCCTGGGCCTCACCGCGGGCCTCGACGACCCCGACGACCAAGACACCAATGACCAGCGCGACGGCAAGCTCGACTACAACGGCGACAACGCGCCGGACTCGGGCACGGCCCTCATCGACTACGCGCCGCCCCACGACGGCCTCGAGGGTCACCCCTTCGTCACCCTCGCCATCGCCATCGACATCAACGCGCTCACCGATTCGGGCGGCGACTTCGGTGCCTCGGTGCTCCTCCATGTCACGCCGAAGTACGGCGACAGCAACACCTTCTCCGGTGACTTCCTCGAGTCGCAGGGCGGCACCTTCACGGCCGGCGCGGCGGGCTCCTTCGCGCTCGCCGCCAAGGGCGGCGCCGACTTCTACAGCGTCAACGTCGACGACGGCGGTGACACCGAGTGGAACGTGTGGTTCACCGACGACGCCACCACCTTCGCGCCGGGCGACTTCCACCCGGATGCGGCGGCGGCCGCCGCGCGCTTCCAGCACGCCGATGTGCAGGCCTACCGGCTGGGCAACGGCTACTCCGGCGTGCCGGTGCCGACGACCTTCGACCAGCTCTTCACCTTCAACGGCACCAACTTCGAGAACATGCTCTATTACATGGGCGCGTGGTCGAGCGAGTCCTGCAAGGACAACGGCGTGTGCGACTCCACGCCCTGAGCGGGCTCGGCACCTGACGGACGTGTGCGGGGCGCCTTCGGGCGCCCCGCGCGCTTCCTGGTGCAGAGAAACGCCGTTCCACCAGCGGAACGCGCGCGCGCATCGGCGCCGCGTTTGGACGCCGTCTCGAGCTGGCATGAAACGCGAAATGGGTGTCTCCACCGACCCAGGAGGACACGCCATGCGGATTCACCACCACGCCCCCGAACCCCCCTCGCTGCCTGCCGCGCACGGCGCCCCCATCGCGCCCCAGGCCGCCACCATCGAGGACGCTGCGCCCTTCGGCGCGCAGGACGCCTTCGAGCGCAACGCTGCTCGCCACCAGCTCGCGCCATGCACCAGCAGCGATTGCCGCGACGCTTGCGCTCCCTCGGCCAGGGAGCGGGAGCTCCTCGAGACCGTGCTGGCACACGAGGCCGAGCTCGGGCGGCTCGCCGGTGCCCTCGCCAGGCTCGAGAGCGACTATCGCGGCTGGCGCGCCGAGCACCCTGGGGCGCCGGAGCCGGGCGACGGGCAGCGCACCGTCGGGGAGATCCTCGACGACCCCAGCCTGTCGAACGAGGAGCTGTGCGTGCGCCTCTTGGCCGTGCTGCTGCATGAGCAACCGGCGCTCGCCTCCGAGCTTGCGGCCGCGGCCGGGCCGCTCGACGCGCCGGTGCCGGTTGCTGCCGACGCGCCTGCTGCGCCAGCGTCTGCCGTGGACCCCATGGCCGGGCTCCTCGGCGTCCTCGGCATGGGTGCGAGCACCCTCGGGGGCCTGCTGCAAAACCCGCTCGCGATACCCGTCCTGTCAGGCGCGTGCCTGCTGGTGCCGGGCCTCGAGCCCCTCGCCCTCGCCGTGCCCTTCGTCGCGCCCATCGCGGGCATGGCGCTCTCGAGCGTGGGCGGCATGGCCACGCAGGTGGGGCAGGGGCAAGCGCCGCAGCTCGGCGTCCCCGCGAACGCCGCCGCCGGCGCGGCAGACCCGCTCTTGGGGCTCATCGGGAGCATCGCCGGGGCCGCCACCGGAGCGCCCGCAAACGTTCCAGCGCCCGTTCTTCCCCTGCCGGCGCGCTGACGCCATCTGGGCACCCACGAGGAGCGGGGCGGCTGTTGCCGCCCCGCTCGCGTTTGTTGGTGGCGCGCGCGGCGCTCGACGCTCGCCGCCGGTGGGACGGCCGTTTCACCAGCGGAACGGCCACGGTCGGGCAGGAATCAACGAACCACAAGAATATCAATGGGTTGCCGGGCGCGCTGGCCTGGCACGCTTCGCGGAATAGCCGGGGCATCACCAACGGCGATCACGGGTCGCCAAGCACCGGAGGACTTCATGGCACGCGACGGCTTCGACTTTGGCTCTTTCTGCGGCGACTTCGGCAAGGCCCTCACGCAGCAGTGGGACCGCTCCACGCGCGAGCTGAACCGGAACCTCGGCGCCGACATGGACCGGGTCATCGACAAGACCAAGAACGAGGGCTTCCTCCAGGGTGGGCTCGAGCTCATGGACCTGTACTCGATGGGCAACCTCACGGTCGAGGTCGGCTCGGCGTTCAACGTCATCCCCGACGACCCGGCCCTCAAGGAGGCCATCTCGGGGGGCGTCAACCTGGTGAGCCAGAACCCCATCGGGTGGGTGGTCGCGGCGAAGGACGCCTTCGAGGCCATCGCCGCGTGCACGAATCCGAGCCCCGCGGCCGTGGCCGCCATGCCCACCGCCGCCCAGACGCCCATGAGCCCCGAGGAGGCCAAGCAGCAGGCCATCGAGGCCGCCAAGGAGCGCGCGCGCGGGCGCGTGCACGACAAGGTGGAGCGCGCCGAAGAGCGCGTGCGCACCGAGCGCCTCATGGACGAGCTCGTCGATCACATGGGCGAGCGCGACGGCTACTGCTGCGGCGGGGTGAGCGACGGCATGGGCAAGAACCTGGGGGAGCTCCTGAAGCTCGTCCGCGAGCTCTGCGGCAAGGACAAGACCGACCGCGCCGGCGACGAGATCGACCGGCTGCTCGCCGAGGGCAACCTGTGCTTCGAGGACCTCATGTTCCTGCTCATGCGCAAGGTCATCAAGGAAGGCCAAGACGAGGCCAAGGGCCTGGCGGACGAGCTCGACGGCGTGGGCGCTCGCGACCGGGGCGACAAGGGCCAGTGGAACGAGGACATCGCGAGCCTGCGCGCGCAGCTCGTCGATACCAAGGACCCGGCCACCCGCGAGCAGCTCGCCACCAAGCTGCAGGCCATGGCGGAGAAGCGCGACCTCGACGTCGACGAGCGCGCCGAGTCGCGCGCCGAGCTGGCGGAGAAGCTGAAGTACACGATGCAGAAGCTCGGCGAGATGGAGCAGGCGCTGTCGAACATCCTCAACACCCAGCACGAGACGGCCATGGGGGCCATCCGCAACATCCGTTAGGGCCCGCGAACGGACAAGTCGATCGGTGATCGCGAGCGAGGCGCGTCGACGGCAAGGAGCCCCGCAGGGCCGTAGCCGTCGCCACGGACCGAGGACGCGACGCCGCCAGCGACGATGGATCGCTCGCGAGGACGATTGAGTTGTCCGTTCGCGGGCCCTTAGTCGCGCAGCACGGGGCGCGCCTGCGCGGCGCCCCTTCCGCCCGAAGGCCCAGGGAGCCGCTCATGCACGCCACCACCGCCGCTACAGCCACCAAGCGAGCCATCGTGATTGCCGATGGCACCCAAGCCATGGCCGACCTCGCCGCCCTGGTCTGTGGCGACGCCCGCCTGGCGCCTCTCCTGCGCCGCCTCAACCCGCGCCTGCCGGCCTTCGAGCGGCTTCGCGCCGGCACCGAGGTCATGTGTCCCACGAGCTTTGAGGTGCAACGCCATAAAAACACATGCAAAACCTACTCGGATGAAGATGCGGTGGAGCCTTCGGGATCGATGCCGCGCCGTGTCCTGGGAGCGAGCCCCTCGGTGAGCCAGCACGCGCGGCCCGCGGCGGAGGCGATGGCGCGCGCGCTGGCGGCGCTTGGGGTCCAGCGCGGCGAGATCGCACGCCGGCTCGCGCAGGAGTGCGAGCCCCAGGCGATCGCCGCGCTCGCGCGACACGCCGACCCCGCCTTGCGAGCGGCGGGCGAGGCGGCGGAGCTCGTGGTCGCGTTCCCGTTGGCGCGGCGACGGCTGCGCGCCGTTCGGGGCCTCCTGTTGGCCACGGCACGGCCGGGCGGCTTTCGCGCCCTGCTCGAGGCGAGCGCGCGCTCGCGGGCGGAGGCCGCAGCGCTCCTCGATGCCATCGCGATCGCGCCCGCGCTGCGCGACGCGCTCGGCGAGGCGGCGCCCGAGCTGTGCCGGCTGCTCGCCCGTGCGCGCGAGATCGTGCAGCTCGAGCGTGGCGCCCGCGATGCGGCCCTGCGCAGCGAGCCCGCAGCCCTGCGCGCGCTGGTTCTCGCGCTCGGCGATGGCGTGGAGCCGCTCGGGGGCGAGCGCCTGGCGGCTATCGGTCTGGCCGCCGAAGAGGCGGCGCTGCTCGAGCACCTCCGCCGCCTCGACGACGCCTTCGCCGTGGCCGAGCGCGCGCTGCCGCGCTCCCCGGCCGCCCTGCGGGCGCTCCAGGGCGCCCCGGTGGATGGGGCCCTGGCGCGGCCCTGGCCGCTCGTCGTGCGCGTGTGTCGCGCGCTCGCGCCCCGGATGGAGGTGTTGCCGCCGAGCGCGTGTGATGAGGGCTTGGGCGGCCTGGTGCCTCGCAAAGGTACGCGCGTCTCCGCGGAGGGCGAGCCGGTGCGCGTGCGTGTCGCGGACCTGGCTGCGCGCGCCGCCGCCTGCGCTCGCGTCGACGACGAGGGCGACGCGTTGGCGGCGCGCCTCGCGGCGGCGGTGGTGGAGCTGTTCGGCCTGATGGGTCCGATGGAGGCCGAGGGGTGCCCGGCGCCGGTGCGCCGCGCGCGCCGCCGTGCGGCCTTCGATCGTGCGCTGGTGGCGCGCGGCGCCGTGAGCGGCGAGGGGGCGGCGGTGCTGGTGGCAGAGGTGCTCGAGCGCGCCCGCGTCGCCGGCGTGGAGGCGGCCCTGCGCTTGCGAGCCCCCGTCATCGAGGCGGCAGCCGACGCGGCGCGGGCCCTGCCCGGGGAGCTGTCGGTGCTGCGCCGCCCGATGTCGGAGCTGGGCCGCGCGCTCGTGGTTGCGGCCATGGTGCTCGATCGCGATCTCGCGCCGCGCCTCGCCCGACCCACCGGTCGCGAATCGTTCGTGCAAGCGGCCACACGGCACGCGGGGCGGGTCCTCTCGGCCGCCGCCTGCCGCGTCGCGGCCGCGCCCTGATCAGGCCTTCTTGGCGGCCTTGGGGGCGCGCGCGGTGCGCTTCGGCTTCTCGGTGGCCGACGCCGCGTTGGTGCCGCCGCCCTTGGCGGCCTGCTTCATCAGGCGCGACATGCGGCGGGCCGCGGTACGCCAGTGCAGGGCGCCGCTCGACTTCGCCTTGGCGATGACCGAGACCGCGGCCTTCACTTCGCCGGCGACGGGGGAGACCTTGCCGCCCGCGATCTCCTCGCGTGCCTTCTTCACCTGGGTCTTGAGCGCGCTCTTGACGGTGCGGTTGCGCGCGCGGCGCTTTTCGGACTGCAGGTGACGCTTCCAGGCGGACTTGTGACTGGCCATAGGTTGGTGCTCTGGTTCGTGCTTCTGAGCCCGAAGGCTCTGGAATGAAGGGGAGCCCCGGCTGGTAGTGGCTGCGTGGGAACCTGTAAAGGGAGCTGATGGCCAACGCCGAGCACGAGGGGCGGATCACCAGGAACGCTGGGGTGCTGGTGGCGTTGACCACGGTGTCGCGCGTGGGCGGGCTCATCCGCGAGACGGCGATCTCGCATTACTTCGGCGCCAGCGGGCTCACCGACGTGTTCTACATGGCGTTCACCATCCCGAACGTCATGCGTCGCCTGGTGGCCGAGGGCACCATGACCGCGGTGGTGCAGCCGGCCTACCAGACCGTGCGCACCCGCGACGGCGACGCGGCGGCCCGGCGCTTCTACGCCGGCATGCTCGGCTGGACCCTGGTCGCCGTGCTGCTCTTGTCGGTGCTCGGCGTGCTCGGCGCACCGGCCCTGGTCACCGCCTTCGCCTCCGGCTTCCTCGACGAGCCCGCCAAGTTCGCGCACTGCGTGGAGCTGACCCGCTGGCTGTTCCCGGTGGTCATCACCATGGCGCTGGTGGGCATCTCCATGGCCGTGTTGAACGCCCACGACGTCTATGCCGTGCCGGCGTTGGCGCCCATCGTGCTCAACATCTCGATGATCGCCTTCACCATCATCGGGGCGCTCACCTTTCCCCCCGAGCACCGCATCATGGGCGCCGTCGTCGGCGTGCTCGTGGGCGGCGTCGTGCAGGTGCTCGTGCAGGCGCCCGCCCTGGCGCGCCTGGGCTTGTTGGCGCGCCCGCGCCTCTCCCTCGAGCCTGCGGTCAAGGGCGCGCTGCTCAAGTTCGTCCCGGGCCTGTTCGGGCTTGCCGTCTATCAGCTCAACATCATCGTGCTGCGCCAACTGGCCAGCTACCTCGATGAGGGCAGCGTCAGCTACTACAACTACGCCGACCGCTTGATGGAGATGGCTATCGGCATCTTCGCCATCGCCATCGCGCAGGGCTCCTTCACCACCATGAACGAGCAGGCCGCGGGCAACCGCATCGAGGAGCTGAAGGGCACCTGGCGCTTCGCGATGAGCCTCACGAACCTCATCGCGCTGCCAGCGGCGCTGGGGCTTGGCGCTATCGCGGTCCCCATCACCAGCGTCTTGTACCTGCACGGCGCGTTCACCTGGTACGACGTGCAACAGACGGCGTCGGCCGCGCTGGCGTTCGCGCCTGGGCTCGTCGCCATGAGCGGCACCAGGGCCACCGCGCAGGTGTTCTATGCGCTCGGTGATCAGCGCACGCCCGTGGTGGTGAGCGCCTTCGTGTTGGTGTCGAACCTCCTCATCGGCGTGGCGCTGCTCTCCTACGGCGTCGCCGGCCTGGCGCTCACGCTCTCGCTCTCGTCGTTCATCCAGACCGGGCTCTTGGTGCTGCTCTTGCGGCGCAAGATCGGCGACCTGCACACCGAGAAGTTCGTGCGTCCGGTAGCTCTGCAGGCGTTGTTGTCGTGCATCGCCGTGGCGGCCGCGTACGGCGTGCAGCGCTTCGGCGACTGGCCCCGTGGGCTCACGCCTACCAACGTCGTGGTGCTTGGCGTGGCCGTGAGCGCCGCGATGGCCATCTACGGGGGCGGCGCGCTCCTCTGCAAGCTCGAGGGTGTCGAGCAGGTGGCGGGCGGCCTCACGCGCCGCCTGCGCCGCGTGTTCGGGCGTCGATAGTGCGCTTGGCCGCTTGCCAGCGGCGCTCGAGCTCGTCGAGGTGTTCCTTCTCGGGCGTCTTGCCCTCGGCGGCCAGGCTCTCCTCGACCAAACGAAAGCGCTCCTCGAAGCGCGCGATGGTGGCCCGCACGGCGCCCTCGGGGTCGATCTCGAAGTGGCGCGACAGGTTCACCAGCGCATACAGGAGGTCGCCGAGCTCGTGGCTGATCTTGGCGTTGTCGCCCGTGGCCAAGGCCTCCTCGAGCTCACCGAGCTCCTCTTTGATCTTGTCGACGACGCCGTGGTGGCTCGGCCAGTCGAAGCCGGCGCCGCGCGCCTTCTCGCCGGTGCGGTAGGCGCGCAGCAGGGCGGGCAGGTGCTTGGGCACGCCATCGAGGGCGCTCTGCTTCTGTTGGGCCTTGGCGGCGCGCTCTTTGCGCTTGATGGCCTCCCAACCCTCCTTCGACCCCGGTGTGCCCTCGGGGACCTCGAGGGCGAAGATGTGGGGGTGGCGGCGCACGAGCTTGTCGGTGATGGCGGCGCACACGTCGCCGATGTCGAAGCGCCCGTGCTCGCGCTGGATCTCGGTCTGAAAGACGATCTGCAACAACAGGTCACCGAGCTCCTCTTTGTGCTCGGCCACGCGCGGCCCGCCGCCGTCGTCGTCGAGGGCATCGAGCACCTCGAGCACCTCGTGCGCCTCCTCGAGCAGGTAGGGGCGCAGCGTCTTGAGCGTCTGCTCATGGTCCCAGGGGCACCCGTCCGGGCCGCGCAGGCGCGTCATGGTGTCGCACAGCGCGAGGAACTGTTCGGCGGCATGGCGGCGCAGTGGGGGCACGGGTGCTCCAGTGAAAACGCTTCTTGAGCCGAGGGGCGATGCGCCGATAGCATCCTTCCTCGATGTCGACGACGCCCGAACCGGAGTCTGCGTACGAGGTCGGCGCCGGCGTCGATATCACCAAATTGCCGCTGACCCCCGAAGAGGGCTTCGTCGTCTCGCGCATCCTCGGGCGCCGCGTCACGGCGGCCGATCTCATCAAGGAAGCGGTGGTTGAGCCGCAGCGCGCCGCGTCGGTGCTCGAGAGCTTGGCGCGCAAGGGCGCCGTGCTGCGCGTCAGCACGGGCCGAGCCGGCGCAGCGTCGGGTCCCGACCCGTACCGGGGCATCGTGTTCTCGATGGTCGACCTGTCGGAGCCCGCCGACCTCAGCGAGGAGCAACGCAAGCGCATCCTGTTCGTCGAGATGAACCTCGAGAGCTGGAGCTACTACAAACTGCTCGGCAGCAAGCGGACGGCTACGCCGGCCGAGATCAAGAACGCGTACTTCAAGTCATCCAAGGAGTTCCACCCCGACGCGTTTTTCAGAAAGAACCTCGGCAGCTACCGCGAGCGCCTGGACCGCATCTTCCGCGCGATGAAGCTGGCGTACGACACGCTGCAGGATCCGCAGAGGCGCGCGACGTACGATGACACCGCCAGCATCGAGCTGACGCCCGAGGAGGAGGCAGAGCTCGAGCTCTTGGCGCAGGAGAAGCGCAAGGTCGACGAGGCCAAGCGGCGTGACGAGCGCAACGCGGAGCGCATGAAGGAGCAGCGCCTCAAGCGCAACCCCATGGCCGAGCGCATGCGCAAGGCGCGCGAGTACCTCGAGCTGGCCGACGAGGCAAAGCGCGCCGGCAAGCTCGACGAGGCCGCCAATCACGCGCGCCTGGCGGCAGGCTATGACGAGGGGCTCAAGGCCAAGGTCGACGTCATCGTGCTGCAGGCAGAGCGCGCGCGCGCGGGCACCATGATGAAGCGCATCAACCAGATCGTGGCGTCGCCGTCGGACATGCGCGACATGGCGGACGAGCTCAATCGCGTTGCCGACGAGGTCGCCGAGGTAGCCGCGCGAGCCAACGACGCACCACTTCTGGTCGAGGTCTCGACGGTGCTCATGAAGCTCAAGCGCCCGGTGCGTGCCGCCAAGCTCGCGCAACAGGCGGCCGAGGCTGAGCCGAAGAACCCGCGCGCCTGGGAGGCGCTCGCCGAGGCGGCCCACGCCGACTCCAAGTGGGCCATCCTGCTGCGCGCCGCCGACCGGTGGCTCCATCTCGAGCCGGCCAACGCGCGTGCCAAGGAGTTGCACAAAGTGGGCAAGCGCCAGAGCTGAGCCCGAGTGCTGGTGCGGTCGCCCCGCGCGCGGGTGCCCGGGGCCACGCGGCGCGGGTGGCGCTTGGCTGGAGCCTTGGTACCGGCTCCAGCTCGACTCTGCGGTTGAATCGCGGGCCCAAGCTGTGCATCCTCAGGGTTTGCGGGGTCGGGCGGGCCGGCCCCGGGTTGCCCAGGACGCCGCACCCGAGCGGGTGCGCCGCGCCCCGGGGGGGATGCATGTCGGAAGAGCGCGTCATCGGCATCGACCTGGGGACGACCAACAGCTGCGTCGCCACCGTTGAAGGTGGCATGCCGAAGGTCATCGCCAACCGCGGCAGCTACAAGACCACCCCGTCCATCGTGGCCATCGCCGAGAGTGGGCGGCGGCTGGTGGGCCACATCGCCAAGCGCCAGGCGATCACCAACGCGCAGAACACCGTGTACGCCGCCAAGCGCCTCATCGGTCGCAAGTACGCACACCCCGTGGTGCAGCAGGCGCGCCAGGTCTACCCGTACAAGATCGTCGAGGGCCCCACCGGCGACGCGCGCATCGAGCTGCGCGACAAGGTGTACTCGGTGCCCGAGCTGTCGGCCATGGTGCTCGGCGAGATGAAGAAGGTGGCCGAGGAATACTTCGGCACGCCGGTGGAGAAGGCGGTCGTCACCATCCCCGCTTACTTCAACGACGGCCAACGTCAGGCCACCAAAGACGCGGGCAAGATCGCGGGCCTCGACGTCATTCGCATCATCAACGAGCCAACGGCAGCGGCGCTGGCGTACGGCTACAAGAAGAACGTCAAGAAGCGCGTGGCGGTGTTCGACCTCGGCGGCGGCACCTTCGATATCTCCGTGCTCGACATCCAAGACGGCGTCTTCGAGGTGCTGGCCACCGCCGGCGACACCTACCTCGGCGGCGAGGACTTCGATCAGCGCATCGTCGAGTGGCTGGTGTTCGGCTTCGCCAAGGAGCACAAGGTCGACCTGCGGCAGGACGTGATGGCCCTGCAGCGCCTGCGCGACGCGGCCGAGAAGGCCAAGATGGAGCTGTCGGTCACGGCGTCGACCGAGATCAACCTGCCCTTCATCATGTCGACGGGGAAGAGCGACGCCTTGCACCTGCAGCGCACGCTGACGCGCGAGAAGCTCGAAGAGATGTGCGGCGACCTGGTCGAGCGCTGCGTCGAGATCTGCGATCGGATGCTCAAAGAGGCGAAGATCCGCAAGGACGAGCTGCAGGACGTCATCTTGGTCGGTGGCATGACGCGCATGCCGAAGGTGCAGGAGTCGGTGCGCAGCTATTTTGGCATGGAGCCCTCGAAGAACGTCCACCCCGACGAGGTGGTGGCGCTCGGGGCAGCAGTGCAGGCCTCGGCGCTCACCAAGACCGGGACCGGCCAGCCCGACCTCTTGCTCCTCGACGTCACGCCGCACAATCTCGGCATCATGATCGCGGGTGGGTACTTCAACACGCTGATCCCGGCCAACAGCACCGTGCCTACCAGCGCCTCGCACGTCTTCACCACCACGCGCGACGACCAGATCGCGGTCAAGATCGTGGTGCTGCAGGGCGACAGCGAGATCGCGTCGGCCAACGAGCTGCTCGGCGAGTTCTTGCTCACCGGCTTGCCCCGCGCGCCGCGCGGTTCGGTCGAGATCGACGTCAACTTCGACATCTCACCGGACGGCATCGTCGCGGTGTCGGCCCGCGACCGTGCCACCGGCGCAGAGCAGAGCATCCAGGTGACCGCGACCAACAAGCTCACCGAAGAGGAGATGCAGAACATCATCAAGGACAACGAGGCCTTCGCGGTGGCGGAGAAGACGCAGGAGGCCTTCGCCGAGCAGCGCACCAACGCCGAGCGCGCCGTGCGCGAGATCGAGCGCCTGATGCCGGTGGTGCGCGATGTCATCGGCTCCTCCGACTTCGGCGATGACGCGCTCAAGAAGGCCCACCAGGTCGTCGAGCGGGCCAAGCGCGCCATCGCCATGCAAGACGCCGACGCTCTCAAGAGCGGCCGCGAGCAACTCGAGCGGACGGTTGTGATGTTCAAGGGCGTCGCGTCCAAGGTCGGCAAGAGCTGACCCGGTGTGTTGGTCCGGCGCAGCTCGAAGCGCCATCTCGACCGGCACTGGCGAGTTGCACTAGAAACGAGACGTGAGCTCACAGATCGAGGCCTGGCTCGAGGAGGGCCTGCGGCACTACAGCCAAGGCGATCCGGCGCGTGCGCTGGAGGCGTGGTATCGCGTCCTCGACGTCGAGCCGGGCCACTCGCTCACCCAGCAGTACGTCGACTACGTGCGGCAGGTGTACCACATCGAGGCGCCCGAGCGCCGCGCAGCGGCTGCGCCAACGTCGGCAGCGGAGGCGCCTCCGCCGCCGCCGCCAACGTCGGCAGCGGAGGCTCCGGCGTCGCCGGCGGCGGAAGCGCCGGCGCCCCGCCAGGACGACACGCTCGCCGAGCCAACTTCTGCACCGAGCGGGGGCGCCGAGCCGGCCCCAACGGGCGCCCCAGGCTTCGATGAGGCGTTGGTCGACTTGGCGCCGCCCTCGTCGAACCGGGCGCCGCGCACCGACCCGGTGGATCTGGAGGGGCTGGCGCTGGCGTCGGCGGTGGTGTCCGAGGCTGCGCTGGTCTCGGCGCCGGTCGCAACGTCCGTGCCGCCCTCATTCGCCGCTACATCGCCGCCCCAGCCCGCACCCGCCGAGGCGAAGAAGGGCATCGTGGGCTTCGATGCATCGGCGGATTGGGGTGACCTGGTCGAATCCGCCTTCGACGTCGTGGCACCAAAGACCGGGCCGGGGGCGCGGGCGGCGTCGAGCGAGCCCCCAGGGGCAGCGCTCAGCGCCCTGCCACGCAGCACGACGCCGGCGTTGGCACCGGCGCCGCCGCGCACGGGCACCCCTGCGGCGTCGGCTGCGACGATGCCACCCCCCTCCTTTGCGGCGCCCCGCACGGAACCGGTGGACTTGGAGCCGGGCGAACCAGGTGCGCCGCCGGCGAACGTCGCGCGCATGTCGTCCCATGACCCATGGGCGCCAAGGCGGCCCGCCGCACCGGCAGGTGCAGTGCAGCCACCGGCCTCCGAGGCAGGGGTCTTCGCGGTGCCTCCGCACCCGCCGGTACTGAACGCTGCCGCGCTCGACGCCGGGAGCCCGTCGCTGTCACCTCCTTCGCCGTCGTTGCCGCCGCCGACCGCGACGGTGCCCATGGCAGTACCGCCCACGCCGCCGCCGTTGTCGCAGCCGCCCGTATCGCAGGCGCCCGTATCGCAGCCGCCAGTATCGCAGCCGCCAGTATCGCAGCCGCCAGTATCGCAGCCGCCAGTATCGCAGCCGCCAGTATCGCAGCCGCCAGTACCGCAACCGCCAGTATCGCAGCCGCCAGTATCGCAGCCGCCAGTATCGCAGCCGCCAGTACCGCAACCGCCAGTGACGCAGCCGGCAGTGTCGCCGCTGCAGCTCGATGCGGCGCCGAGGACCCCGTCCGCTGGGCTCGCGATGGCCGGCTTTGACCCCTGGCACGGCGACTCGGTGCCCAACCGCATTCCGGCGCGCGCCGAGGCCGTGCTCGCCGAGGCGTCGCAGAACCTCGACCTCCCGCCGCCCACGCCGAGCCCGCTCGAAACGGCCAAGGTCCTCGACCGCTTGCGACGCGAGGGGGCGATGCCGCCTGCGGCCGCCTCCGGCGGCGGTGGGGCCTTCGAGGTAGACATCGACTTCGAGGGGCCGGTCGCGTCAGAGACGGCCGCGCCGAGCAGCGTGCGCGTCGAAGAGCGCGTGAGCAGCGCGCCGAGCAGCGCGCCGAGCAGCGCGCCGAGCAGCGCGCGCGTCGAGGAGCGCGTGAGCGGCGCGCGCATGCGTTACAACGACTACAGCAACTACGGTGCGTCGTCGTCACCGGCGCCGACGGCCGCGCCGCCTCCCGCACCGCCGACCCTCTCGGTGGTGCCTCCTCCTCCGGTGCCGACGACCGCGCCCACCCCTCCACCTTCGGATACGCCAGCGTCTGCGGGCGCCGATCCCTGGGCCGAGATCGACAGCATGGCCGCCACCGTCGACCTCGACAATGCGCCGAGCCCCTCGGCACCGCTGGAGCAGGTGCTGGCCCCATCGGGAGGCGGCTTGAGCGCGTGGCCCTCGTCGCCAGGGAGCGCCACGCCTGCCTCCGGGCCAAAGGACGAGTGCGAGGAGCTCATGCGTGGTGCACGTGAGCTCTTCGACCTCGGCGACTTCTCTGGGTCCCTGGACCTCGTCGA
The DNA here is from genome assembly GCA_020850995.1 of Deltaproteobacteria bacterium. GTDB lineage: Bacteria > Myxococcota > UBA727 > UBA727 > VGSZ01 > JACOUT01. The sequence continues at coordinate 4,721 of JADZDP010000186.1, read as the reverse complement.
GAAGGCGCTGCGGACCAACCCCAACCACGATGGCGCCCTTGCGTACATGCAGCGAAACGAGGCGACGTTGCTGCGCATGTACGAGTCGAAGCTCGGCAGCCTGCACAAGACCCCGCGCCAGCTCATCCCGCCCGATGAAGTCATCTGGATGAACATGCATCACAAGGCGGGCTTCATCCTGTCGCAGGTCGACGGCATGGTGAGCTACGACGATCTGCTCGCCATCTCGGGGATGTCGCGCTTCGATACCATGCGCATCCTGCACGACCTGGTGCAGCAGGGCATCATCGGGTAACGCCACCATGCACATGCTCGACGACGAGTCCGCGCTCCCCGCGGTGCTGCAGGGCCGGCGGTGGCGCGAGCTCGACATCTACGAGGCGCCCGACTGGTACGACGTGGACTACGCCGGCTATCGCGGCGAAGAGGCCTTCTACCGGCTGATCCTCGAGCGTTGCGTGAAGGACGGCAGGCTGGTGGTGGAGCTGGGCGCGGGCACCGGACGCCTGGCGCTGCGCTTCGCCAGCGCGGGCTTCCGGGTGCATGCGGTTGAGCCCGCGCCGGCCATGCGCGCACACCTGCTGACGAAGGCCAGGGCCGCGGGGCTGTCGGACGCCGCGCGCTTCTCGGTGGAAGACGCCGTGGCCGCCACCTTCGCGCCGCCCGATCCTCCGGCGCTGGTGATGTTCCCGTTCAATGGCCTGCTCCACCTACGAACGATGGAGGAGCTGCTGGCGAGCTTCGCGCACGTGCGCGCGCAGCTTGCGCCCGACGGGCGCTTCGCCATCGACTGCACGGGCCCCTACTGGGACGCCATGCTCTTTGGGCCGACCGCTTGGGGCCGCGCGGACGAGCGCGTGCACCACACGAGTGGCGCCCTCGTGCACACCTGCGATCGCTGCGCGTACGACAGCGCCACGCGCCAGATGCGCATCGACATCCGTTATCTCCTCGACGGACACGACGAGGGCGTGCAGATCGAGCTGCGCCAGACCATGTGGACCTGGCAGCAGGTCCTGGGCGCCCTGGTCCGCGCAGGGTTCGTCATCGAGCAGCAGCTCGGTGACGTCGACCTTGCGCCCTTCGATGAGGGCAGCCCGCGCTTGCTCGTGTGCGCCGCTATTGCACCTGGCCGATGATGTCGGCGGCGCTGACGCTGTAGACCAGCGTGGCCTTGAGCTGCACCTGCGCCTGGCCGCGCGGCTTGAGCACGGTGTTGGGATCGCCGTCCTTCTGCTTCAGGCGCAGGCCCGCGCCCTCGGCCACCGCGGTCACCAGCGTGAACGACGCGCTCTTGACTGCCTCATTGAAGGCCTCGTTGCCGCCCTCGACGAACTCCACCGGCGCGTCGGTGGTGGCGCCGGCCGCCTGACCCACGTCGAGCGTGCCGTCGCCGTCGAGGTCGATGCCGATGGTGCCGACCTTGGTGATGGTGCCCGCCGCGATCAGCTCCTCGGCGTCCACCGGGCCGACGGCCACCTCGCCGTTGGCGATGTACAGATCGATGAGCGGCACATCGAAGGTGAGCGAGTTCTCGGGCCACTGCAGCACGACGGCGTCGATGCGGACGTCCTTGACCGCGTCGGGCGTCTGCACGCCCTCGTCTGCGAGCGCGGAGGCGACGTCGACGGGGAGGGCGACCTCGATCTCGCTGGCCTCGGTGACGCCGATGTCTTCCATGAGATCGTTGGCGTCGGCCTCGCCACCGCCGGGCAGGTCCACCGTGCCGGGGAACTCGTCGGGCATGGAGGGCTCGTCGCAGTCGCGGCCCGCTTCGGTCTGGCAGATGGCGGTGAGCGCCACGCACGAGGGGGAATCCGCGGTCGGGCAGGCGGCGCCCTCGGCCTCGCCGATGGGCTCATCGACGTCGATGTCCGTGGGCGGCGAGGTCAGGTCGAGGGGGAGCTCGACGTCTTGGTTCAAGAAGTCGAACAGATCGCACGCGGTGGCCGCGAGCGTCAGGGGTGCGAGCAGGACAGCGACAAGAAAGCGCGACAGCATGGATCCTCCGCACCGGCACCTTAGCCGGTCCCCGGCAGTCGTGCTCGTGGCGCGCGGCCCTGGTCTTGGGCGAGACACCTACGTGTCGCACTATGCGCGCGCGCGCGGACGCGCGGGACGGGGGGCGAAGCGCGCCAACAGCTCGAGGCAGGCCCGCGACAGCGCCCCGTGGTCGCCCTTCTGCACCGCGCGCACGGCGAGCCGCGCGTTGTCCGCGATGGTGCCCTCGAGGCGCGCGCGCAGCGCCACCTGCGCCAAGGGAAAGGCACCGGCGTCCATGGCGCGCTCCTCGGTCGCGAGCGCGAGCGAGGGGAGCGTCACCAGGGGGGCCGCGCGCTTGCGCTGCGTCTCGGCCAGGGCGTTGTCGATGGGCACGACGTGCTCGCTGGCGGCGTCGACGAGCGTGTCGGGCGCCGCGTCTGTGGTGGCGGCGCAGACGATGGCGAGCGCGCGCGTGGCGGTCGCCGTGGCGGCGACGGCTGCTTCCAGCGTGGTGGCACAGGGCTCCACCAGCACCAGCAGCGCGCGCGCGCGCTTGAGCAACTGCAGCGCCTCGCGGCACCGTCGATCGACCTCGGCGTCGGGCAGCGCCTCGCAGCGCACCGCGATGGCGCCCGGGCCCACGGGGACCAGCGCGTCCGCGCGCTCGACCTCGAGGCGCTCGGCGAGCGCGTCGGGATCGGCGGCCGCGAGCGCGTCGATGCCTGCATAGACCGCGTCGTCGCGCGGAGCCCGGGGCGCCGCGCGCTCACCCACACCCGTCAGCGCGCCTCGCAGGCGGCGCGCGAAAGGCGAGACGATATCGTGCATGCGCGCGGCGCCATCGCCCGCCACCAGCCAGCAGGGGCGATCGCCAACCAGCGCCGTGAGCGCGTCGCTGTCGACGCGCACGCCTGGTGGAGCGCGCTCGAGCAGGCGCTCGCCGCCGCCGCTTCGGAGCGCGGCCAAGGCGTCGATCGCGTCGCTGGGTGTGGCAAAGGCCGCGCGGAGCGCCGCTCGCTCGGCGGGCAGCTTGTGCGCGAGCTTGGCAGCCTCGAGCGCGAGGCCCGTGACCAGGAGGAGCGCATCGCCGGCCAGGTCGTCGCGCGGGGGGGCGTGCAGCTCGAGCGCGCCGTCGCCGCGCGCGAGCAAGCGCCAGGGCGCGCGCCAGGGCGCGGGCACGAGCCGCACGGCGCGCGCCGCCAGCAGCGCGTCGCCGCCGAGGGCGCGCATGCGCGCCAGGAACTCGACGTCGACCTGGTCGGCGCCGGCGCCCTCATGGCCGTTCGGTCGCGCGGCGCGCAGCGCGCCGAGCAGCGGCGCGGTCTCTGCCGTGCCGTCGTCGGCGAGGACGCGGGCGGCCAGGGCGAGGCGTCGCCGGGCGTCTGCGCGTGCTTGACCCGGGATCGCCGGCTCGTCCATCGTCGCCCACCGTAGACCAAACGCCGCGCGCGGTGGGGCGCTGTGGCGATCCAGGGGTGGTGAGGGAGCAGACATGAGCGAGACGGTGTGCGTCCTTGGTGCGGGATCCTTCGGCACGGCGCTGGCCAAGCTCTTGGCCGAGGGCGGCCACGCGGTGCGCCTGTACGCGCGCGACCCCGAGGTGGCGCGCGCCATCGTGGAGGATCACAAGCACCCGCGGCGCTTGCCGGGCGTGCGTTTGCCGACGGGCCTGCGCGCGCTCACCGACGTCAAGGCCGCCGTCGAGGGGGCGGGCCTGGTGGTGTCGTCGGTGCCCACGGTGGCGGTGCGCGCGGTGTGGAGCGAGGCGGCGCCCGCGCTCAAAGACGGCGCCTACGTCATGAGCGCCACCAAGGGCATCGAGAACGGCTCGCTCAAGCCGGTGAGCGAGATCTTGAAAGACTCGCTGCCCGCGTCGGTGCACCCGCGCCTCTGCTACCTGTCGGGCCCGAGCTTCGCGCAAGAGATGGCACGGCGCCTGCCCACCGCGGTCACCATCGCCGCCGACGACGAGAAGAGCGCCGCGCACGTGCAGGGCATCATCTCCACCGACTATTTCCGCGCCTACACCACCACCGACGTCATCGGCGTCGAGCTTGGCGGCGCGCTCAAGAACGTCGTGGCCATCGCGGCGGGCGCCTCCGATGGGCTCGGCTTCGGACACAACACGCTGGCGGCGCTCATCACCCGAGGCTTGGCGGAGATGACGCGCCTGGCGACCAAGATGGGCGCGCGCCCGCTCACCATGTCGGGCCTGGCCGGCATGGGCGACCTGGTGCTCACCTGCACGGGCGCGCTCTCGCGCAACCGCTCCGTGGGCTTGGCGCTCGGGCAGGGCAAGAAGCTCGAGGCTGTGCTCAAGGAGCTCGGGCAGGTGGCCGAGGGCGTCAACACGGCGCGCTCGGTGTATGACCTGATGAAGCGCGAGCAGGTCGACATGCCCATCGCCGCCGCGGTCTATCGGCTCTGCTTCGAAGGCGCCGATCCCCGCGAAGAGGTGTTCGGGCTCATGGGCAGGAAGCTCAAGGCCGAGGACTGAAAGGCCGACAGCAAATCGGTCTTCGGCCGGCGGGTCGTCGGGTTTTGCGGTGATCGGGCGTCGGGCGTCGGGCGCGGCCGTCGGGCGTCGGCTTCGGGCGACGGGCGACGGTCGACGGGCGACGGTCGATCGCTGCTCTGGCTGCTTTGGGCCTCGTGTTCCTCGGCCTCGGCGTCAGGCGAGGTAGGCGGCGTTCTGGACGATGTTGAACGTGATCGCTGCCAGCAGCGCGACGCACTTC
>JADZDP010000185.1 GCA_020850995.1 Deltaproteobacteria bacterium | reverse complement strand
GTACCCGTCCCGCGGACCACGTCCTGCCCAGCGCGCCCGAATTCGCGTAGTCCAGCAACATGTCGAAGGCAGGGCGGCGTCGCACGGCCGAGGAGTGGAGCCGGCTCCTTCGCGAGCTCGAGCGGAGCGGCCAGACACCCGAGATTTTCGCGCGAGCCCGTGGGATTCGCGTCGGCACGCTCAAGTGGTGGCGCTGGCGACTGGCAGGAGGACCGAAGTCGTCGAGCGTTCCCGCTCGCACGAAGCGAGTTCAGCTGATCGCGATTCGGCCGGTGCCAGACTCGGCGACGCCCGAGCGAAGCGCGGCGACGCCGGTGTGGGAGCTCGTGGCTCCGACGGGGCATGAGCTGCGCGTTTACGATCCGCGCGGGCTCGGCGTCCTCAAGGCCGCGCTGTTCGCAGTGGCCGGCGGTCGGCGGCGCTGATGCGCCTCCCCGCGACGCTCTACGTCGCCATCGCGCCAGTCAACCTGCACCTGTCGTTCGATCGGCTCGCGGGGATCGTGCGCTCGGAGCTGGGCGGCGATCCGCGCGCAGAAGCCGCCTTCGTCTTCCACAATCGTCGCGCCACGCACCTGAAGATTCTTTGGTTCGATGGCTCTGGGTACTGCATTTTCTACAAGCGATTGGACCGTTGCGCGTATCGGATCCCGATGGCGATCCCGGCAGGCGCGACTCGCGTGTCGGTGAGCCGACGCGAGCTCGAGCTACTCCTCCAAGGAATCGACCGCAGAGTTCTGCACGCTGCGCGCCGCACTGTCCGCGCTCGCTCGTGACTTTCAGATCGGCCGGCCGATCTTTCGAGAAGTGAGCGCGTGCTACTTGCGCGCGATCAATGCGTCACTATTTGTTCTTGCATCGTGAGCGGGATGCGATGCGACAATTGCGATGCGCTGCGTGAGGAACTCGAGGCCGAGCGCACGCGCAGCGCCACGCTCGAGCAGAGCAACGCCGCCCTCACCGCAGAAAACGCCCAGTTGCACGCGGAGCTCGCTGAAGCTGTCAAGTTGGCCGCTCTTCAACAGGACGATCTCGAGCGCTACCGCAAGGCATACGAAGACGTGCGCCCCAACCATCCCGAGCGTGTCCCGGCCGACCAGCTCCAGCTCGCGTTCGGGCAGGTGCTCGCGATGTTCGGCGCGGCCCCGCCGGTCAATGACATCGACGACGGTTCCGTCACGGATGGCCAGCAGCCTCCGGGCTCGAAGACGGGGAAGAAGAAGGGAAGGCACGCGCATGGCCGGCGCAACCTGCTCGATCTCAGCAATCTCGAGACCGAGGAGATCGAGATCATCCCACCCGAGGTGCTCGCCGCCGGGGGAAAGGGCTTCAAGCGCATCGGCGACGAGGTTTCGACTCGGGTCGCCTATCGGGCTGCAAGCTACATGTGTCTGGTGATCCGACGCGTGAAGTTCGTTCGCATCGAGCAGGAAGCCAGTGCCACGGCATTGCCGGAACGCGCCGTAATCACCTGCGCCCCGACACTCGACTCGTCACCCGTGATCATCGCGCCGCTGCCCGATAGCGTGTGGCCCAACGTGATGGCGGATCCGAGCGCGATTGCGCACGTGATCGTCTCCAAGTACGACGACAGTCTTCCGCTCCATCGCCAAGAGCGTATCAGCGCACGCGATGGTTTCGTGTTGCCCCGCTCGACCCAGTGCGGATGGCTCGGTCGGGCGCACGATGCGATGTATCGCATCGTCGATGCGATGTTCGCGGAAGCGAAAGCCCGCGCCTTTTGCATCGCGACCGATGCGACCGGGGCGCCGGTGCGCGCGCCCGGCAAATGCGAGTCATGGGATGTGTTCGTGTTCCTCGCCGACCGAGACCACGTCGTCTTCCGTCACGTCGAGGGTCACGCGACGAGCGACAAGTTCAAGGCACTGCTCGCCGGATTCCATGGCCACCTGCTGGCCGACGCCGCTCCCATCTACGACGCTCTCTACGCGACGGGCGACGTCATCGAGCACTGCTGCTGGTTTCACTGCCGCCGCTACTTCTATCGCGCGCTCGAGACCGACAAGGTGCTCGCGCTCGGACCACTTTCTCTGATCGCGAAGCTGTTCGAGATCGATGCTGAGTGCAACGAGATCCCCGACCACGGCGAGCGCACCGCAACGCGCGCGCAGCGCTCCAAGCCGTTGCTCGAATTACTGGACCAATGGATGGACCGCCATCGAGACCAGGTCGATCCGCGCGGGCCGTTGGCGACGGCAATCGGCTACTACGACAACCAGCACGACGCGCTCCACCGCTTCGTCGATGACGCCCGGATCAGTCTTCACAACAACCTCTCGGAGCAACATCTCCGAAATCTCGCCCTGGGCAGACACAATTGGACCTTCTTCGCCAATGAGACCGGCGTGCGCTGGTACACCGTGTTCCGCTCGCTGATCGCGTCGTGTCGCCTGCACGGCCTCAACGCAGAAACGTATCTCGAGGAAGTCCTCCGCCTCGCGCCTCACTGGCCGGCACATCGAGTGCTCGAGCTCGCGCCCAAGTACTGGCGCCTCACGCGCGAAAGGCTCGACGACGAGCAGCGCGCCATCCTGGCCCGACCGTGGGAGATCAAGGTCGACCAGATGCCGTCAGACTCCATACCGCTGCCCCTCGCGAGCTGATCAATAGCGCTACGCAGCCTTCGCTACGCCTCGTCGAAGAGCTCGCCTTGTGCCGCGGCAGCGGCGGCAGCGGCGGTCTCGTGTTGCGCAAGTGACACGCCCGACCAGCGCTCCACGATCCGCCGTGCGGCGTCTGCGGTCGCCTGATCGATCAGCTGAGCCATCGCTTCGACTCGTGGCCACATCACCTCGTGCATGAAGCCTCGCGGCGTTCGCACGCAGACCGTCGTGTTGCGCTGTCGCGGCGTGCGGTACGGTGTGAGGCCGTAGCGATGGCACCAACCGAGAAGCACCCGCTGCGCCGTGGGCGTCGGCACCGACAAGCGGAACTCCTGGTCCGGCTCCCGCTGTCGCCATGCCGCGAGCTCCGCGCGGCACGCCTCGGCCCCGACAGCGCCGCCGTCGGCGAGCTCGCGCTCGATGTGGTGAAGCTGTTCCACCAGGGCGGCCTCGTCCATGCCGCTCTGTTGCCGCGGCACGCGTCGGCGTCCACGGCCTTCGGGCGCGCGCAGGATTCGGCCGAAAAAGTGCGCCTTCACAGACGCCCCCCGCGACGATCAAACCACGCGAACGGTCAGCTCGTCACGATGCGGTCGGCGGGACGGGTAC
>JADZDP010000184.1 GCA_020850995.1 Deltaproteobacteria bacterium | reverse complement strand
TCGACTGCATCGCCTGCCACGCGCCCAACAGCGCCCAGAAGTTCGGTAACCACCTGGGCCTGATCGACGTCGATGGTGGCAACAACCGCCTGTACGACTGGAGCCGCACCACGGGTGTGGTCACCATTGGTACGCAGGGCTGGTTCGACTTCACCTTCAACTCGCAGCTCGACCAGCTGCTCGGTGTCACCCAGAAGGGCAAGATCGGTTGGTTCACGCCCACCCGCTTGAAGATGTTCCGCCGCAACACGGTGCTCGATGCGTCCAACGGCGACCATGGTGTGGAGATCTTCGCGACCAACTTCGGCGACGCCAACCACAACTGGAAGACCTACCGTGACCGCGTCGGCTACGGAAACCTCGAGTTCAACCAACAGGGTGGCGTCACCAACGCGCCTGGCTACCAGGCCATCTGCCTGGAGGCCGGCGGCTTCTGCGAGGGCGACGACAGGAAGAACATCAACGGTGGTCTCGGCGCCGACACCATGGGTCCGCACTCCACGCAGCTGCGCTCGCGCGACTGCACGGCGTGCCACCTCGACCAGGACGGCAACGGCACCGATCGCATCAGCGCGAAGTTCGGCTGGAATGCGACCGGCTTCAACGAGACGACCTCGGCGTACCTGAACAAGATCGCAACGGTACGCACCAACCGCGGTGACAACTACACCGCTGACAAGTTCGTCATCGCCGACGACGGCATCAATCACCAGCTCGACTACATGGTCGACGAGAGCACGGGCTTCCCGTTGGTGTGGTCGCCGCTGGTGCGTATCGATGACGGTCGCGATGGCCGCCCGTCGCGTGGGTACGAGACCTGGGATCGCGATGCGTCCGGTCCCATTAACAAGAGCCTGATCGACCTGCTCAAGCGCGTGCGTGTGAACGACGTGCTGGGCGACGAGGCGCAGGGCAACTAAGCCCCGCTCCTGGTTCGCGTCGGTGGCGCCGACCCGGCGTGCCGGGAAGGCGCCACCGGCCCCGTCTGGGGCTCTGCGTCGCCCTCAGTACTCCCAGCCGAGCGCCTTCAAGCCCGGCAACTGCTGCCCCTCGAGCAGCTCGAGCGACGCGCCGCCGCCGGTGGACACGTGCGAGACCTTGGGGCCAAGGCCGCTTTGATTGAGGGCCGCCACCGAGTCGCCGCCGCCCACCACCGTGAACGCCCCGCACGACGCCACCGCGCGGCACACGGCCATGGTGCCCGCGGCGAAGCGCTCCCACTCGAACACGCCCATGGGCCCGTTCCAGAACACGGTGCCGGCGCCCACCAATGCGGCCTCGATGGTGGCGCGCGTCTTCGGCCCGATGTCGAGGGCCATCATGTCGCCGGGGATGGTCTCCACCACCTTGGCCTCGGCCGTCTCCGCGAAGGTGGCCGCCACGACGTGGTCGACGGGGAGGATCACCTCGACGTGGTTCTTTTTGGCGTTCTCGAGGATTGCCTTGGCGTTCTCGATGCGCTCGGCCTCCACCTTGGACTTGCCGATGACGTGGCCCTGCGCGGAGAGGAAGGTGTAGGCCATGGCGCCGCCGATGGCGATGCGATCGACCTTGGTGATGAGCTTGGCGAGCACCGCCAGCTTGTCGCTCACCTTGGCGCCGCCCACGATAGCCACGAAGGGCTTCTTGGGCGCGCGCGTGAGCCCGTAGAGCACCTCGGCTTCGCGGCGCAAGAGCAGCCCGCCGGCGCACTCCTTGACGAAGGGCACCATGCCCGCCGTCGACGCGTGCGCGCGGTGCGCGGCGCCGAAGGCGTCGTTGACGTAGAGGTCGGCGATGGCGGCGAGCTGCTTGGCGAAGCCCTCGTCGTTCTTCTCCTCGCCCGGATGAAAGCGCAGGTTCTCGAGCAGCAGGACCTGGCCCGGGTTCAGGTCGGCGGCCATCTTCTTGACACCGTCGCCGATGCAATCGTCGGCGAAGATGACGTCACGCCCGAGGTGCTCTTGCAGGCAGCCGGCCACCGGCAGGAGCGACTGCTTCGGGTCGCGCCCCTTGGGCCGACCGAGGTGCGAGGCCAGCACCAGCTTGGCGCCCTTGTCCATCAGGAGCTTGATGGTGGGCAGCGCCGCGCGCACGCGCTCGTCATCGCTGACCTTGCCGTCTTCCAGCGGCACGTTGAAGTCGACGCGCACGAACACGCGCTTGCCGTGGGGTGTGATGCTGCCGTCGTCGATCCAGCGGATGGCCATGGGGTGCTCCTGAAACGCGCGCACCGGCGGGAAACCACCGGTGCGCGCTCGATCCTGTGGGGGTGCTCAGCAGGCCTTGGCCATCATCTGCATGATGTCCATGGCGCGATTGGTGAAGCCCCACTCGTTGTCGTACCAGGCGAGGATCTTCACGAAGTTGCCGTTCAGAACCGACGTAGACGGGCCGTCGACGTAGCTCGACTCCAGCGTGCCCATGAAGTCCATGCTGACGAGCTCTTCGTCGGTGTAGCCCATGACGCCCTTGAGGGGGCCGTTGGCCGCCTCACGCAGCTTGGCGTTGATCTCCTCGACGCTGGTCTTCTTGCCGAGCGTGGCGGTGAGGTCGATGAGCGAGACGTCGGGCGTGGGCACGCGCACCGAGCAGCCGTCGAACTTGCCCTTGAGCTCGGGCAGCACCAGGGCCACGGCCTGGGCCGCGCCCGTCGACGTGGGGATCATGTTGATAGCGGCGGCGCGGGCGCGACGCAGGTCCTTGTGGGGCAGGTCGAGGATGCGCTGATCGTTCGTGTAGCTGTGGATGGTGGTGACGAAGGCCTGCTCGATACCGAAGTTCTCGAGCAACACCTTGGCCACGGGCGCCAGGCAGTTGGTGGTGCACGACGCCGTCGACACCGTCTTCATCTCGGGCTTGAACAGGTGGTGGTTCAGGCCGTAGCAGATGGTGGCGTCGGGCGGCGCGCCCTTGTACGGCGCCGAGAGCAGCACCTTCTTGGCGCCGGCGGCGACGTGCTTGAGGAGGTCGTCGTTGGAGGTGAACACGCCCGAGGACTCGAACACCACGTCGACCTCGTGGGTCTTCCACGGCAGCTTGGTGGGGTCCTTCTCGGCGTAGATCTTGATCGCCTTGCCGTTGACCACGATGGCGTCTTTCTCGGCCTTGACCTCGCCGTCGAAGCGGCGGTGCACCGAGTCGTACTTGAGCAGGTGCGCCAGCGTGGGCGCGTCGGTGAGGTCGTTGATGGCCACCACCTCGAGGTCGTGCAGCCCCTTCTTGGCGCGCTCCTGCAGAATGCGGAAGAAGACGCGGCCGATGCGGCCAAAACCGTTGATCGCGATGCGCTTCGCCATGATGATCTCCTTCGTCGGCGACGTTGTGCCGAAGACGCGGCGACCATAGGGGTCAACAGGCGACGGTCAATACCGCATCGCGAGCGCGGCAGGTCGCGGCGCCAACGTCGCCACGCGGCCCTTGGCGCGCGTGCCCGTGGGGTCCGCGGGCCCGACGATGCCGGGGAAGCCGCCCCCCGTGTCGCCCGGCTCCTTGTCGACCGCGAGCACCTGGTACAGCACGGCTGGGCCCACGATGGCGGTGGTGAGGCCGCAACAGCCAACGCCGAGGAGCACGCCCATGACCACCGGGTTCGCGGCCAACGCACCATTTTGAAAACTCGGGCTCGCGCCGGTGACGTACACGATGGTGGTGTTCGCCACCGACGTGGCCGCCAAGGCGCCCACCGCCACCAGCGCCGGCCACAGGAGCGCGCCGCGCTTCTTGCCGAGCCAATCGCCGAGCCAGGTCTCGGCGACGCCGATGGCGGAGCCCATGACGAGCGCGCCGGCGCACGCAGAGACGAAAGGCCCAACGAGCGGGACCAAGCTGAGCAGACACGAGAAGGGCGCGAACACGCAGCACCCGCCAACACATGCGCCGACGCCGGCGGCCGCCTGCACTGCCCCCGTGGGCAGCGGGTCCATGCCGTGGAGGGGCTCGGCGGGCTTGGGCTTGCTCTTGGCCTTGGGGTCGGGCGCGGGCTTCGTCGCACGCGGCACCGCCTCGGGCGTCAAGGGCTCCACCGCGGTGGGCGCCGGCGCGGGCGGGGCAGTCGTGGGCGGCGTCACCAGTGGCGGTGGCGGTGGCGGTGGCGCAGCCACGGGCGGTGGCGGTGGCGCCGCTGCAGGCGGTGGCGGTGGTGCAGCCACAGGCGGTGGCGCGGTGGCCGCGGCGGCGGCCGCGCGCTCCTCGTCGAGCAGGTTCTCGGCCTCGGCGCGGTTGGGCGCCGTGGGCATGGCCCGCAGGTAGCGCTCGAGCGCGTCGACGGCCTTGCCGTGGTTCTTGAGCGTGCGGTGGCACAGGCCGATGTTGAAGAGGAAGCCAGGGAGCGCCTTCTTCGCGTACGCGGCCTCGAAGCTGGCCAGCGCGTCCGTGGTTCGCCCCGCCTCGAAAGCCTGCTTGCCCTGGGCGTAGAGCGCCTTAGCCTCGGTGGTGGCCGCGTCGTCAGCGGCGGCGGCAGAGAGCAAGAGCACGAAGAGGAATGACATTGGTGCAGCTCAACCAAAGGGGTCGACGAGCGTATCCCTTTTCGGCGGCTTGGGCGTCGGCTTCTTCGACGCCGGCTTCCTTGGCAAGGGCTTGGCGGCCGCGGGCTTCTTCGGCGCCGGTGCGCTTGCCGCCGGCGGTGGCTCTGCCATTGGCGCCTCGGTGACGACGGGGGCAGCCACGGGTGGCTCCGGGGCAGGCGCAGTGGCCGGGGTCGCGGCTGCGGGCTCGACCGGCGGCGCAGGGGGGTCGGGAGCAGGTGGCGCGCTCGGCAGCGCGGGGTCGGTGGCGACCACCGGCGGCCCACTCGCCTCGCGCCGCGCGGCCATGAGCCGCGTGGCGCCCACCCACGTGCCCGCGCCCAAGAGCGCCACCACGACGACACCGCCGATGGCCCACAGCGCCACCCGCAGCGGCGATCGCACTGAGGCCAGCTCGCCCGTGGAGAGCTTCCCCGTCGAGACCGGCTGAGTGGCTCCGGTGTGCACGTGGGCGCGCGCCGTTGCGCCAGTGGGGGTCGCCGGTGTCGCCGCGGGCAGCACGGTGGTTCGCGGGCCCACCTCCTCGAGCAGCGAGATGACGTCCTTCATGGTCTGCGGGCGTCGCTCGCGGTCCTTCTCGAGGCAGGCGAGGATGGTGGTCTCGAGCGCGAAGGGCAGCGGCACGCCGCCCGCCTGGCTCGGCGGCACCGGCGCGTCGCGTACGTGCTTCAGCACCACTTCGGCCACGGTGCGCCCGCGGAAAGGGCGCATGCCGGTGGCCATCTCGTAGAGCAGCACGCCGAGCGCGTAGATGTCGCTGCGGGCGTCGATCTTGAGGCCCTCGAGCTGCTCGGGCGACATGTACGCGGGCGTGCCGAGCACCACGCCGGTCTGGGTGAGGCTGGCGCCAGCGTCGTCGCTCTCCTTGAGCTTGGCGATGCCGAAGTCGAGCAGCTTCACCTTGACGCCGCCGTCGGAGCTCTTCCGCAGGAAGACGTTGTCGGGCTTGAGATCGCGGTGGATGACGCCCGCGTCGTGCGCGGCCGCCAGCGCCGACGCCACCTGCACGCCGATGGTGACCACGCGCTCGGGCGGCATCGGCTTGTTGTCGAGCTCCGCCGAGACCGCGTGGCCCTCGAGCAGCTCCATCACGTAGCAGCGCTGCTCGCCCTCCTCGATGAAGTCGAAGATCTCCACGATGCCATCGTGGCCGATACGCGTGGCCGCGCGCGCCTCGTCGAAGAAGCGCTGCACCAGCGCGCGGTCGGCCACCAGGTCGGGCCGCAGCATCTTGATGGCTACCTTCTTGCCCAAGCGCTGGTGCTCGGCGCGATAGACCACGCCCATGCCGCCCTTGCCGAGACGATCGACCAGGCGATAGCCGCCCACCACGCTGCCGAGGGGCACCGCCCACTCCTTCACCGGCACGTTGCCGCTGGAGTCGGTCAACGCTTGGCCGTCGCTCGTGCAGTGAGCGACCTGATCGCCGTAGACCTCGCCGCAGGTGGGGCAAATCTTCATGGCTGCAGCGGGCATTGTACCCGAACGCCGGCGCGCCACCTGTGCTGCCGGGCTCAGGCCTGCGCGCGGGGTGTTACCGGAGCGAGCGCAGGTGCCGGTGCACGCTCTCGTCGATGAGGGCGCGCGTCCCCTGCTCGGCCGCGTCCGCCATTGCGCTCACCTGCGCCGTGGGCGTCGACGAGCGCAGCACGCGCCCGGCGGCGACGGCCACGGTGCCAGCGCTCAAGGCCACGGCGAGCACCACCACCCACCAGGAGCGCGGCGCCGGGCGCGGCGGCAGCGAGTCGTGCAGGTGGTCGCGCACGCTGCGGATCTTCGGGCGCTCCGGCTCGCGCACGCCGCGCGGGATCAGCGACGTGGGCAAGAAGCGCGGGCGGCGGTGCATGGAGAGGCGCATGGTGGCTCCTGTCTGCCACTATGGGTGCCGGTTGGCGCCATCGCAAGAAAACGACCGGCGCCGCACCCCGCGGGAGGCGCCGACGATGGCCGTGCATGCCAGCGATCAGGGCGTCATTGCGAGCGCGGCGCCTCGGCGCAGCGCCGCGCGTGGAGCGTCGTGGCCTTCGGCGCCCACGCACTGCTCGGGTCGACATCTGCCAGGAGGGCACGCAGGGTGGCGCACGCGCTCTCGGTGTGCCCCGCGCGAAGGTCGTGCACAGCGCTCTCGAAGCGACGCACCGCCACGTCGTTCGAGGAAACGCAGCGGTGGCGGATACAGACACTCAGCGCCGTCTTGGAGGCAAGCGTGGGCCGCGCCCGCCAATTCACCAACTCCTTGTCGCACTGGCTGCACTCACGCATCTCGTCGATGATGTCGTCGGTGAGCCTGTCGTCGTCGGGGTAGGCAGGCTCGGGGGCCACGACGGTGACGGGCCTCGGCGGCGGCAGGAGCGGCGGCGACGGAGGCAGCGGCGGCGGCGCCACGACCACCACCTGCCCCTCGGTGCCGGCGGTGAGGTACCGGTAGGAGAGCACGGACACGGCGCCCACCACGAGCCCGAGCGCGATCGCATGGCTGAGCCGCAGATACATGCTGCGATCGTGCCGTGCGCCACGGCAGCGGTCACGTCGCGAGACAGCGGCACGCGTCACGCGGCGTCGGTCCGTGTCGCACCTTCGCCCAGACCTACGCGGGGATCAGTCGCGAGGCGCACCCAAGCTGCGCCGCCCCTCGTCCGGGCTCTCCGCGCTCGAACGCGCCGCCACGGCCTGCTCGAGCGTGGCGCCGACCCGCTTGAAGACCTTGGCCACCAGCTTGCGCTTGAGCTTCCCCGTGAAGCCACCGGTGGCGCGCGTGATCCACTGCTGCTCCTCGCGCGTCGGCAGACGCGAGACCGTGCCGTTGCAGCTGTAGAAGCGCGCCGCGGGCGGCGGCGCGGCCGAGGGCAGCTGCCCCTCGTCGACGACACCGCGGAAGCGCCCCTGATCCGTGGCGATGACGACGGTGCGCAGCAGGCCCGCGCTCTCGTGCTCCTCGTACACCACGAGCGCGTCGGTGGCGAAGCGCGCGGCCTTGTCGGCGGCCTCGGCGGCCAGCTCGTGTGGCGGCTTGCCGCTCACCGCCATGCGCGCGCCGCGGAAGCCGATGATCAGGAAGAGCGGCGTCACCTGCACCGTGACGTCGCCGTCGACCTTGCCGGTCACCACGATGGTGCCGCCGTCGACCTTGACCAGGCGACCGGGCAGGACCTTGGTGAGCGCGCCCGCCACCAGCTCCACCAGGCCGCCGCCCGGGGCGGTGCCGGCCGACGCCGCCGTCTCGGCGTCGAGGATCTCGGGGTCGGTCACGCGCGCCTCCTGCCAGTAGCGCCGTGGATGTGCCACGCTGGCCGCGCCGCGGAAAGCACCGATGACCGACACGCCCGTGCTCTTTGCCGACCCCGACGACGTGGAGCGCCGCCTGCGCGCGGTGGGCTACCTGCCCGACCGACGCATCGCCACCGCCGCGTTCCTGGCGGCGCGCCTCGAGCGCCCGTTGCTCGTCGAGGGCGCGGCCGGCGTGGGCAAGACCGACCTGGCGCGCGCGCTCGCGGAGGGCGGTGGGCGCGAGCTGATCCGCCTGCAGTGCTACGAAGGCATCGACGAGAGTCGCGCGCTCTACGACTGGGAGTACGGCAAGCAGCTCTTGTACACGCAGCTCCTGAAGGACCACCTCGAGGAGCTGGTGGGCGCCACCAACCTCGACGCCGCGGTGGAGAGGCTCGCGGCCACCGACACCTTGTTCTTCTCGGAGCGTTTCTTGGTGGCGCGCCCCTTGTTGCGTGCCATCCGCTCCGAGCGGCCGACGCTGCTGCTCATCGACGAGATCGACAAGGCCGACCCCGAGCTGGAGGCGCTGCTCCTCGAGGTGCTGGCCGACTTCGCCGTCACCATCCCCGAGATCGGCACGCTGCGCGCGCGGACGCGTCCCCTGGTGGTGCTCACGTCGAACAACGCGCGTGACCTGTCGGACCCGCTGCGCCGTCGCTGCCTGCACCTCGTCATCACGGCGCCGGAGCGCGAGCGCGAGCTCGCCATCGTGCGCGCGCGTGTGCCCGGCGTCGACGAGGCGCTCGCGCGTGCCGTGGTGAGCGCCGTGCACAAGCTGCGCTCTTTCGAGCTGCGCAAGCCCCCGTCCATCGCCGAGGTCATCGACTGGGCCCGCGCCCTCGGCGTGCTCGGCCGCGGCGACATCGACGAGGGCACCTTGCGCCAGACCATCGGCGTGCTGGTGAAGCACAAGGATGATCTCGAGCTCGCCGACAAGCGCGCCGCCGAGGTCGCGCGCGCCGCTGCCGAGGGCTGACAGCGCTGCAGTCAGGGTGCTCTGTCAGGGCGCGCGACGGGTGTGCGCGGCGCGATCACCCGCTCTTGGCACGTCGCGTGCTTTTGCACGCGCCCGACTGAGGAACACGGAGGACGCGATGCGTTCGCGCGCTGCTGTCGGCTCGTTCTGCCTGCTCGCGCTCGGCGCTGCCTGCCCCGCGGCCGCGCCCCCCGATGGCGACGAGCCCTTCGCCGACGAGAACCTGGCGTTTCGCTTCGAGCCCATCGAGGTGAGCGGTGTCACGCCGCGCTGGGGCGCCACGGTGGCGTCGGGGCACGTCCTCGGCGGCGTCGACGACGAGCTCGAGGTCAGCGACGAGATCGTCACGCTCTCGCTCGGCGACGCGGCGCTCGCCGGCGCCATCACTGGTGCGCTCGACGTGGCGCGCTTCTGCGCCTGCGCCTTCTTCGACGAGAGACGTCAGGAGCTGGTGATGATCGGCGGGCGCAACCGCCAGATGCGTGACGAGGGCTCGGCCGTGCTGGTGGAGCTCGACACCGGCACCACGGTGGCGCTGGGCGATGGCGGCCCCGTCGACCACCCGATCGGCTGCCACGCCTTCTTCTCGTCGACGGTGGACCGCGGCTACGTGTACGGCGGCGCCAACGGGTCGGGCTTCACCTCGGACACCTGGCGCTGGGACCCCGAGGCGCGCACCTTCACGCTCCTCGACATCGAGGGCCCGCCCGGCCGTTACGACGCGGGCCTGGTGCCGCTGGCGGACGGCGGTGCGCTCTTGGCGAGCGGCATGGGCATGTCGAGCTTCGCGATCAAGTTCCAAAAGGACGTGTGGCGCTTCGACGCCACCGCCGAGCGCTGGACCGAGCTGGCTGCCGGCGCCGACCCCGCGCCGCCGGGGCGGCGCTACCCCTGGCTGGCGCTCTCGCCCGACGAGGGCACGCTCATCCTCGGCTACGGCTCCGACTCGTCGCGCGGCGAGAGCGTGCTCGACGACCTGTGGCAGCTCGACCTGAGCGCTGGCAGCTGGAGCGAGGTGGACCTCGAGGGTGAGCGCCCGAGCGCGCGGGGCTTCACCTATCGCCTGCCGGGTCCCGCGGGGAGCGCCGGCGTGTTGGCGTTCGGTTCCGACGCGGAGCTCAACGTGCACGAGGACGCGTTCACGCTGGTCGTGCCCGACGCGCTCGCTGGCGAGTGGCGCTAGTCCTCCTCGAACGAGTTGACGAGCCCTCGTCGTCAACGCAGGGCGAACAGCACCACCAACCCAACGACGATGAGGGCGGCTACCAGGCCGAGCGCGAACATGGCACCGGTGCCCGAACGACGCTCCGCCTCGGGCCCGCCGCGCGCGCGCTGCTCGTCGGCTTCCACCACCTTGAAGACGAAGCCCTCGCCCTCGAGCAGGACCTTCAGCTCGCCGAGGAACTTGTCGTATTCGCTCTGGTGCAGGTCGAGCGCGCTGCTGAAGCGCTGACGGTGCAGCAAGTTGAGCGCCGCGTACGAGCGCACCTCGCAGGCGCGCAGCCCGATGTCCAAGAAGCCGCAGGCGATGTTGTGCGCCGGGTCGCCGCTCTCCGCCTTGAGCACGATGGACTCGCGCGCCTGCTTGCCGCCGCCGGTGGACTCGACCATGGGGGCGTCGACCTTGACGCGCCGGGGCGCGGCGCCCGTGAAGGCGGTCGACGCGAACTTGGTCTCGATCAGATCGCGCGCCGCCACCGTGGCCTGCGCGAACGCCGTGATCGCATTTCGTTCGTAGCTCATCTCGCTCCCCTGGAGTTTGGCGAGGTTCCGCCGAATGGGATCGGCCGGTCAAGCCGCGAGGCGGGCTGGACGACGCGCCGCTTTCTGCTATCTCACCTCGAGACGATTTCTTGTCGCACTCTCACCGAGGTGTCCCGTGATCGACGGCGTCGAGCTCATCCAGAAGACCTACTCGAAGATGAAGGCCAAGCACGCGGAGGCGCGCGCCGCGCTCGGCCGGCCGCTGACCTTGACGGAGAAGATCCTCGCCACCCACCTCGAGGCCATCGCCGACGAAGACGGCAAGCCGCTGGTGCGCAAGAAGAGCTACGCCAACCTCTACCCCGACCGCGTGGCCCTGCAGGACGCCACCGCGCAGATGGCGCTCTTGCAGTTCATGCACGCCGGCAAGCGCGAGGTGGCCGTCCCCTCCACCGTGCACTGCGACCACCTGATCCAGGCGCACGTGGGGGCCAAGCCCGACCTGTTGCGCGCCGTCGACGAGAACCAGGAGGTGTACGACTTCCTGCAGACGGTGGCGCAGAAGTACGGCCTGGGCTTCTGGCGGCCGGGCGCCGGCATCATCCACCAGGTGGTGCTCGAGAACTACGCGTTCCCGGGCGGCATGATGATCGGCACCGACAGCCACACCCCGAACGCCGGCGGTCTCGGCATGATCGCCATCGGCATCGGTGGCGCCGACGCCGTCGACGTCATGGCCGGTCTGCCCCTCAACCTGCGCTGGCCCGGCGTCATCGGCGTCAAGCTCACGGGCAAGCTCTCGGGCTTCGCCTCGCCGAAGGACGTCATCCTCAAGCTCATGGGAATCCTGACGGTCAAGGGCGGCACCAACCACATCGTCGAGTTCTTCGGCGAGGGCGCCGCGTCGATCTCCTGCACCGGCAAAGGCACCATCGCCAACATGGGCGCCGAGCACGGCGCCACTACCTCGGTGTTTGCCTACGACGCCTCCATGGAGCGCTACCTGCGCGCCACCAGCCGCGGCGCCTGGGCCGACCTGGCGAACCTGCACCAGGCCGAGCTGGCGGCCGACCCCGAGGTGCTGGCGGACCCGGCGAAGTTCTACGACCGCGTCGTCGAGATCGACCTGTCGAGCCTGGAGCCGCACCTGGTGGGCCCGCACACGCCCGATCTGGCGCACCCCATCTCCACCATGAAGGCAACGGTGAAGCGCGAGGGCTGGCCCGAGGCCATCAGCTCGGCGCTCATCGGCTCGTGCACCAACTCCTCCTATGAGGACGTGTCGCGCGCGGCCAGCCTGGCCGACGCCGCCATGAAGGCGGGACTCAAGGCCAAGGTGCCCTACCTCATCTCGCCGGGCAGCGAGACCATCCACTTGACCATGAAGCGCGACGGGCAGATGGCCACCTTCAACGCTATCGGCGGCACCGTGCTGTCCAACGCCTGCGGCCCCTGCATCGGCCAATGGAAGCGCGACGACGTCACGAGTGGCACCAAGAACGCCATCGTCACCTCGTTCAACCGCAACTTCCGCGCGCGCAACGACTCGAACCCCGAGACGCTGGCCTTCATCGGCGGGCCCGAGCAGGTGACGGTCATGGCCTTCTCCGGCCGCCTCGACTTCGACCCGCGCACCGACACCATCAAGACGCCCGACGGCAAGGACTTCAAGTTCCCCGAGCCCAGGGGCGACGAGCTGCCGACGCAGGGCTTCCTCGTCGACAAGGAGGGCTTGCTCGCCCCCGCGGCCGACGGGTCGAAGGTACAGGTCAAGGTGGACCCCGCGTCCACGCGCCTGGCGCTCCTCGACAAGTTCGCGCCCTGGAACGGGCGTGACGTGGTGGACGCGCCCGTGCTGCTCAAGGCCAAGGGCAAGTGCACCACCGACCACATCTCGGCGGCCGGCAAGTGGCTCACCTACCGCGGTCACCTCGACAACATCTCCAACAACCTCTACATCGGCGCCACCAACGCCTTCACCGACAAGGTTGGCGAGGGCAAGAACATCCTCACCGGCGAGACCAAGCCCTTCCCCGACGTGGCGCGCGCCTACAAGGCCGCGGGCAAGACGTGGGTGGTGTTCGGCGACGAGAACTTCGGCGAGGGCAGCTCGCGCGAGCACGCGGCCATGGAGCCGCGCCACTTGGGCGGCGCCGCCATCATCGTGCGCAGCTTCGCGCGCATCCACGAGAGCAACCTCAAGAAGCAGGGCATGCTGCCGCTCACCTTCGCCAACGCCGCCGACTACGACAAGGTTCGCGAGGACGACCTGGTGACCCTGCAAGGGCTCCCCCAGCTCGCGCCCGGCAAGCCGCTCACCGTGGTGCTCAAGCACAAGGACGGCGGCACCGACTCCTTCAGCGTGAACCACACCATGAGCGCCGAGCAGATCGAGTGGTTCAAGGCCGGTAGCGCGCTCAACGCGGTCGCGGGCGGCACCAAGTAGCGCACGGGCGCTTAGGGCCCGCGAACGGACAAGTCGATCGGTGATCGCGAGCGAGGCGCGTCGATGGCAAGGAGCCCCGCAGGGCCGTGGCCGTCGCCACGGACCGAGGACGCGACGCCGCCAGCGACGATGGA
>JADZDP010000183.1 GCA_020850995.1 Deltaproteobacteria bacterium | reverse complement strand
CAGCGATCGACCGTCGCCCGTCGCCCGTCGCCCGAAGCCCGACACCGACGCCCGACGGCCGCGCCCGACGCCCGATCACCGCAAAACCCGACGACCCGCCGGCCGAAGACCGATTTGCTGTCGGCCTCTCAGTGGACGTCCGGGCAACCGTCGGGATCGGCCGCGTAGATGTCGACAGGCTTGTTGATGGGGCAGTTGCCGGCGTCGAGCGCCACGAGACCGCCGCCGCCGCAGCCAAGCGCCTGGCACAGAAGCGTGCCACCCACGACGCCGACGTTGCATTGATCGCCGGCCTGGAAGTAGACGTCGCTCTCGCCGGGCGCATGGGCGACGCAGCCACGGTCGTCGCCGGGCGAGAACAGCACGTCGCAGCCCACCGGCACGGGCGTGGCGGTGGGGCACGACACCGACAGGCAGTCGCCGAGCAGGAAGATGTCGACCTCCACGGGCTGGCAGGGATCGTCGGCAGGCGGTTCGTCGGCAGGCGGTTCGTCGGCAGGCGGTTCGTCGGCAGGCGGGTCATCGGTGGGCGGATCGTCGGTGGGCGGATCGTCGACGGTTGGATCGTCGGTGGTGCAGCCCTCGGACTCCACTACCGTGGTCTGGTCCTCGCGCACCTGCACCGGCAGGCTGGCCTGAAAGCCGGTGGCGCGCACCACCACCACGCGCGGGCCCACCGGCACCCGCTCGAAGCCGAAGCGCCCGTCACCGTCGGTGGTGGTGGTGATGGTGTTCTCGCCATCGATGGCCACGCTCACCTGCGCACCGACGACGATGTCGCCGACGTGGCGGTTGCAGATGCGCCCCGTGATGCGCCCCGTGGGCGGTTGGCGGGGCTGGTCGCGGCACGCGGAGTCGACGACGACGGTGGTCTGGCCGCTCTCGATCTCGACCTCGAAGCGGCGCACCACGTCGTCGAGCTCGGCGGTGACGGTGGCCGGCCCCACGGGCAGGCGCTCCATCACCCAGCCGCCGTCTGCGTCGGTGATCACGGTGCGGCCGGGATCGGCGTCGATCTGCACCGACACTTGACCGATGCCGCTGCCGGTGTCGGCGTCGCAGACGCGACCCTGCGCGGCGCCGGGCACCATCACGAGCGCCTCGCCGCACATGCAGCCCGGCGCCAGCACGAGGAGGAATGCGAACCATCGCCTGCGCAGCATCGGATCTCCCGCGATGAGCCCGCCCACCGCGAGATGGTCTCGGTCACGGCCGCGCGATGTTGCGTCCGAGTGGTCACGATCGCGCGAGCGTCCGATGTGCGGAGCATCCCGCGCACCGTGGAGCAAGCTCAGGTGGCCAAGGCACGGCCGACGTGCAGGCCCATGGCGTACACCGAGATCTGCGGCGGCACGCCGATGGAGCTCGGGAACAACGAGCCGTCGGCGACCCACAAGTTGTCGAGGTGGTGGTGCTTGCCGTCGCTGCCCACGGGCGCGCGCGCCGGATCGTCGCCCATAGGCACCGACGACATGGGGTGCATGGCGCTGAGGTCGATCTCGCCCTGCTCGACGGCCATGGTCTTGAGGGGTTCGAGGTCGTCCTTGGGCGAGAGCACCAGCGGCACGCGCGTGGGCACCACGACGCGCGTGGCGCCGGCGGCGAACAGGAGCTTGGCGCAACCCCACAGGCCGTGGGAGAGCTCGGCGCGGTCGCGCTCGTTCGGCCAGTAGTCGATGCTCACGCCGTGCTCGCCGGTCGGCCGCACGCTACCCGCCGTCTGGTCGTGGATCATGGCGGTGAGCACGCCGAGGTGCGGGTAGCGCTCCATCAGGCGTCGGTGCGCGCCGCCGTGGCCGGGCACCATGGTGGCGGTGCCCATCGGGTGCGCGAACGCTGGCACGATCCACGCGCGATGCGCGCGCTCGTCGTCGGGCCGCTCGAGCTGCAAGAGCTCGGTGCACTCGTAGCTCTGCGGGATGCCCTCCCACGCGCGCAGCGGCTGTTCGAAATCGCCGGCGGCGATGAGCCCGGGGTGGACCCGCAGCGTGGTGCCGGTGACGCCGCTTCGGTCGGGCACGCCCGATCGCAGCAAGAGCGCGGCCGTGCCCGTGGCCGAGGCCGAGAGGCAGACGCGCTCGGCGTTGACGACCATCCTGTGCAAGGGCTTGCGCGTGAGAGGATCGAGGGCCACGGCCTCAACGCCGCGGGCCGCGCCGCCATGATGCAGCACGCGCAGCGCCACGCAGTTGCACACGACCTGCGCGCCCGCCGCCACGGCGCGCGGCAGCATCACCTTCATGGCGTTGTTCTTGGCGTTGTAGCGGCAGCCGAGCTCGCAGAAGCCCGACGACATGCAGCCCGTGCGGTTGTGCGAGAGCCCGCCGCCCTGCCAGCCGAGCGCCGCCACGCCGCGCTCGAGCATGCGGTTGTGCGCGCTGCGCGCCTCGGGCGCGATGAGCGTGACCGCGAGCAGGCGCTCCACCTCGTCGTAGAGGGCGTCCCAGGCGGCGGGCGGGAGCTTCGAGAGCCCGTGCGCGCGCGCCCAGCGCGCGCGGATCTCGACGGGGATGCGCTTGCACAGGTTGATGTTGTGCAAGGTGGAGCCACCCACGCCGCGGCCTTGCAGGATGGTGACGGCGCGATCCTTGGTGGTGCGCGCGCCCGACTCCTGGAACAAGCGCGTGAACATCTCCTCTTCGCGCTGCGACATGTCCGCGGGCAGCAGGTACTCGCCGCCCTCGAGGACGAGAGTGGCCACGCCCTTCTCGGCGGCGGCCATGGCCGCGGTCATGCCACCGGCGCCGGAGCCGACGACGACGAGGTCGGTGTCGAGCGTGACATCGCTGCCGAAGGTGCTGGCGTCGAAGATCATGGCGCCGCCTTGGCGCCGGCGACGCGCGCGCGCGGTAGCGCGCCCTTGTTCGCGCGCAGCGACTCGTAGGGCGCGCCCACCAGCTCTGGCGCCATCACCGGCGGCCAGGGGCCCGCGTAGCCCAAGGCCTGCCAGCTCGCCGGCTCTTGATAGGCGCCGAGCATCACCAGCTTGTGCAGCCCTTGGTACGCCTGCGCCAGCAGACCACCACGGCCGTTGAGCGAGAGCAGCCACGCCTCGCGCGCCGCAAGGTTGAGCTTGGTGAAGCGCGCGCCGAACAACGCCAGCGGCGTGGTGCCGTGCTCCACCAGTGCCAGCAATTGGTGCACCTCGCCCTTCATGGTCTCGCTCATGGGCACCAGGTAGCGATCGACATTGGCCGCCACGACGAGGCCGGCGACCTCGGGGACACCGCTGAGGGCGTTGGCGGCGGCGGCGAGCACCTCGGCCTCCCACGAGCGCAGCACCGCGCCCGTCCAGCCGATCTCGCGGTAGCCCATGAAGCGCGGCATGGCGCAGGCGCCGAGCGCAGCCGCGCCCCCAAGGAGGAAGAGGCGACGGCCGAGCTTGCGCGGCGTGGTCGCGCGATCCAGGCGGCGGGACAGGCGCGGCGGTAGCTTGGCGCGCCACTCGACATCGTGGGGCAAGGGTCCGCGCCGCAGCGTGCTCCAGAAGAGTACGCGCTGCTTGCCCTGGTGGCGCGCAGCGTCGGCGAGCAGCGCGGCGAAGGCCTTGCCCGTATACACCGGCTCGCTCGCAACGCCCTCGGAGCG
Source organism: Deltaproteobacteria bacterium (assembly GCA_020850995.1). Taxonomy (GTDB): domain Bacteria; phylum Myxococcota; class UBA727; order UBA727; family VGSZ01; genus JACOUT01. The sequence goes on along the minus strand of JADZDP010000183.1, from coordinate 51,856 downwards.
CAGCACCTCGACGGCGGCGATGGACTGCGCGCTCGGCACGCCGTAGCCCCGGCCGAGCTGCGTGCGCACGATGCGCACCGGGAGCGCCTGCGCCGCCGTGCACGCGACGCCGTGCTCGCTGAGCCAGCGCGCCGCGCCCGCGATGACCTTGTGCAGCGCGCGGTCGGTGGCGAAGACGCGCTCGACCGTGGACACCGCGCGCAGCTCCGCGCGCACGCCCGCGAGCCCCAGGCCGAGCGCGAGCCCCGCCGCCGTGCCCGCGGTGCCGAGCGCGCAGTAGACGACGTCGGGGGGCTCGAGCAGGCCCGCGTCGATCTGCGCACGCAGCTCGAAGGCGGCGCGCACGAAGCCCGCCACCGCCGCGGGCAAGGTGCCACCGGGCGGGATCATGGGCACGCCGTCGACGACGGGGGCGAGCACCAGCGAGGGCTTCCTTGCCGCGATCTCGAGCCGGCTGCCGAAGAAGGTGATGGCGCTCGGCCCCGACGCCACGAAGGCGAGGTTCTCCAGCACGCCCTCGGAGAGCGGCTCGTCGAACATGAAGGCGTCGACGCGCTTGCCGAGCGCCGTGGCGGCGGCCACGCACGCGGCCAGGTGCCCGCTGCCGATGGCGCCCAGCGAGGCGATGCGCGGCGCGTCCTTGAAGGGCGCCGTGGCAAGCAAGAGGTCGAGCTTGCGCAGCTTGTTGCCGCCGTGCAGGCCGGGCAGCAGGTCGTCGCGCTTGACGTGCAAGGCCGCCAGGCCCAGGTGCCGCGCCAAGGTCGTCAGCGCGGTGAGGGGCGAGGGCTCTTGCACCCAGCCAACCGAGGGCAGCTTGCTCATCGCCTCCGCGATCGACATGCAGGTCGGGTAGCGCGGTTGGGGGCGACGAGGCAAGCAGCGACGAGGCGCGATCCTGGCCTCAGGGCTCGAGCGCCACCGCGACGCCGAGATGGTCGGACGCAGTGGTGACGCCGAGGCGCTCATCGAGCATGCGGGCCCCCCTCAGCGACGACGCCAGCGCAGGCGAGGCGAGGATGAAGTCGATGCGCTCGGCGGGGCTCGAGGCGGGGAAGCTCAGGCCCGGCTGCGAGGGGTTGGCGCGCGCCCACAGATCGACCAGCTCGGCAGTGAAGGTGGTGATGGTTGGGCTGCCGGGCACGTCGTTCATGTCGCCGGCCACCACCAGCGCGCGATCGAGAGGGGCCAGCGCGAGGATGTCTTCGACAGCGTCGACGCGCGCGACCGCGGCGTTCTCGCCCACGTCGAGGTGGGTGGCGACGAAGCGCAGCGACACGCCGCCCACCGTGACGTCGACCCACTGGGCCTTGCGCGCGAAGTTGACCCAAGGAAGGTCGAGCGTGCCGCTGTCCTCGATGGGGTGCGCGCTCAGGATGGCGACGCCTTCGTCGAAGCTGCCCTCGGGCCACACCGCAGCGTGCGTGCCCACGCGGCGGCTGGCGTAGCCGCGGTGCAGCGCCTCGGCCAGCGCGGGCACGATCTCGTCCAGCTGCGGCGTCGTCGACGCGCACTCCTCTTGCAGCGCCACCAGGTCGGGGCGCACGCGCGCGAGCGCGTCGATCACCAGCGGCCGGCGCGCCGCCCAATCGTCGGTGCGGCAGCGCAGATTGAGCGTGGCGATCACGAGCGGCCGCGCGACGACGTGGGCGACGGCGAGCACGCCGAGATCGCCATCGTCGAAGCCGTCGGTCGTGCCGCCGAGATCGGCGTAGCGCCAGGCGCCGCCGCTCGGGCGGTAGCGATAGGCGTAGGCGAACAGACCCGGCGCGCTGGGCGTGAGGCGCGCTCGATACTCGTCGTTGTTGTCGACCTGCACGTTGAAGCTCGCGCTCACGCTCTGCCAGCAGCGCCCCTCGCCGAGGGGCGAGCTGCCGAGGGGACCGACGAGGAGCTCGGCGTCGAAGCCGGGTGCTTGCCCGGCGGCGTCGGTGACGCCGGCCTGGTAGAGCTGGCCGAAGATCGGATCCGTCTCGACGCCCACCGCTCCTGCCAGCGTCGACGGGTGTTGCACGTTGCCCCAGCCCTCCCAGGCGCTGCCGCCGGGCACGTCGAGGTTCGAGGGCTCGCAGGGCGTGGGCAGCGCGTCGTCGAGCGGCCACCCGAGATCGCCTTCGCCTTCACCTTCACCTTCACCTTCGCCTTCACCTTCGCCTTCACCCTCGCCTTCACCTTCGCCCTCGCCTTCACCTTCGCCTTCACCTTCGCCTTCACCTTCGCCTTCACCTTCGCCTTCGCCTTCGCCTTCACCTTCGCCTTCACCTTCGCCTTCACCTTCGCCTTCGCCTTCACCTTCGCCCTCGCTTTCACGTGGCCCGGCGTCGCGCGCAGGCGGCGCGGGTAGGCATGCAGCTGCGCTCAGGACGAGGACGACGAGGACGAGGGCGCGCACCATGGTGAGCAGCGTAGCGCTGTGCGGCGCGTGCTCAACGCCTTGATCTCCCCGGTGGAACTTGCTCTGGTGCGCGCTGGTCGTGCTGCGGACGCGAACGGCGTCACGCTCACCGTGGAGGCGAGATGCGAGTCACATGGTTCCTGGCGTTGCCGGTGTTTTCAACGGCGCTGTTGTTGGCGGGCTGCGGCCTGGACGCGCTGCCCGAGGACAAGGCCGACTACGCCGGCTTCTGGAGCGGCCCCACCATCAGCCTCGGCATCGGCGACGACGCCTCCGTGTCGTACCAGCAGAATAGCGCGGGCGGCAGCACCAGCGTCGACGGCAAGATCGCGCGCTTCGACGGCGACGACTTCGTGGTCACGGTGTTTGTCGACATCCGCTTCGAGGTGAGCGAGCCACCCCACGACGAGGAGGGCGTGCTGCACATGACGGTCAACGACGAGGACCTGAGCCAGTAGCAGGCCTGGCCGCGCACTGATGGGCGCCACGGCCAACAGCGGCTCACGGCGAGTAGGGGAAGAGCTTGAGGGGCTCGCCGATGGGGTCGATGCCGTCGGCCACGGGGGCGCACGCGCTGGGGTCGACGGCCGCGCCACGCGCGCTGTGCAGCTCGTAGCTGCGCGCGCCGCCGTGGCCCGACTCCTCGAGCTTGAGGTCGTAGTGGCGCGTCCCGGTCCACACATGCGTCCAATCTGCGAAGTTGTGGTGGCTCGCGTACCAACACAGCGCCGCCTCGTCGTCGACGGCGCTGACCAGCCCACGCGGTCCCGCCACGAAGGAGCGCAGCGCCCACGCCGTGTTGGCCCGCTCGCCGGGCCCGAGCTCCTCGCGCGCCAGGCGCACGCACACGCTACCGTCGACGCTCTGAAGCTGCAGCACCTCGCCGAGCGGATCGAAAACAAGCGCCGCGTCGAAGCCGCAGTCGGCCAAGGTGCCGTCGCCGATGTCGTCGGTGGTCTCGAGCACCGTGCCGTCGGGGAAGGTGTAGCCCGCCGGCGTACTGCACTCGTCCTCGGCGTCGGGGCAGGTGACCGCCACGCACTCCTCGAGCGCCGCGAACGACTGCGGGCGCTCGCCGAGCGCGCAGCTCGTCAGGCAGGCATCGACGCCGGGGACGCCGTCCTTGCCGAGGCAGTCGGACATGCACAGGCAGTCGGGCTCGTCGACACAGTAGGTGAGGACGTCGCCGCACTTCTCGTCTCTGCAGGCCGCGCACGGGGGCGGCGCGCAGTTGGTACCCGCGGGACAGTCCGAATTGGTGGGACAGGCGACGCCGAGCGCCACCTGCAACACCAGCGTCACAACAGGGCGCCTTGGGGTCATGGCACAGCGTAGCGCGGCGACCGGCGCGCCCGCATGCATGGTCATCGCCGTCTGGCGCAGGCTGGTCCGTTGCTGACGGCGCCGGGCCCTTTGCAGCCCTCGTCGTCGACGATTAGAGCGGGAGCGATGAGCGCCTATCCCCATCTGCTCTCGCCCCTCACGGTCGGTCCGCTCGCGCTGAAGAACCGCGTGCTGATGGGCTCGATGCACACCGGGCTCGAGGACCGCTTCTTTCACTACGGCAAGCTCGCGACCTACTTCGCGGAGCGCGCGCGCGGCGGTGTCGCGTTGATCGTCACTGGTGGCATCTCACCCAACCGCAGCGGCTGGTTGCTGCCGGCGGGCGGCACCATGAACACCCGCCTCGACGTCGTGCACCATGGACGAGTGACGCGCGCCGTGCGCCAGGAGGGCGGCAAGATCGCGATGCAGATCCTGCATGCCGGCCGCTACGGCTATCACCCCTTCCAGGTGTCGGCGTCGCGCGTGAAGTCGCCCATCAACCCATTCACGCCGCGCGCCATGAGCGAGCGGCAGATCCTGTCCACCATCGACGACTACGGCCGCGCCGCCCGTCTGGCGCGCGAGGCCGGCTACGACGGCGTCGAGATCATGGGCAGCGAGGGCTACCTGCTGAACCAGTTCCTCTGCCGTCGGGTGAACGTGCGCACCGACGCGTGGGGCGGCGCCATCGAGGGGCGCATGCGCCTGCCCGTGGAGGTGACGCGCGCCGTGCGCCGGGCCGCGGGCGCGGACTTCCTCATCATCTATCGCCTGTCGCTGCTCGACCTCGTGGAGGGCGGCAACACCTGGGACGAGATCGTGAGCGCCGCCAAGGCCCTCGAGCAGGCCGGCGTCAACCTGCTCAACACCGGCATCGGCTGGCACGAGGCGCGCATCCCCACCATCGTGAGCTCGGTGCCGCGGGCCGCCTTCCGCGCCGTCACGGCGCGCATCAAGCGGGAGCTCTCGATCCCGGTATGCGCGTCGAACCGCATCAACACACCCGAAGTTGCCGAGGACCTCATCGCCAAGGGTGACGCCGACATGGTGTCGCTGGCGCGCCCGCTGCTCGCCGACCCCGACTTCGTCGTCAAGGCGCAGCACGGCAAGGGCGACGAGATCAACACCTGCATCGCCTGCAACCAGGCCTGCCTCGATCACACCTTCGCGCTCAAGCGCGCGAGCTGCTTGGTGAACCCGCGCGCCTGCCACGAGACCGAGCTGGTCATCACGCGGAGCTCGCGGCGCAAGACCATCGCCGTGGTGGGGGCCGGCGTCGCGGGCCTGGCCGCGGCCACCACGGCGGCGCAGCGCGGTCACGAGGTCACCTTGTTCGAGGCCAGCGCCGAGATCGGCGGGCAGTTCCGCCTGGCCGCCAAGGTCCCCGGCAAGGAGGAATTCCAGGAGACGCTGCGCTACTTCGAGAAGCGCTTGGGGAGCACCGGCGTGCGCGTGCGCCTGTCGCACCGGGCGACGCCGTCGGATCTCAACGGCTTCGACGAGGTCATCGTGGCCAGCGGCGTGGTACCGCGCCTGCCGCGCCTGCCGGGCATCGAGCACACGAAGGTGCTCAGCTACGCGCAGCTCCTCTCGGGGAGCGTAGTGGCCGGCAAGAAGGTGGCCATCATCGGCGCCGGCGGCATCGGCGTCGACGTGGCCGAGTTCCTGCTCCATGACGCGGGCGCCAGCATCAGCGCCTTCGAGGCCGCGTGGGGCATCGATCCCCTAGTGCGCACGGCCGGTGGGCTACAGGAGCCGGCCGCGCCCGAGCGTGTTCGGGAGCTGTGGCTGCTGCAGCGCAAGCCGAAGAAGAAGAAGATGGGGTCGGGGCCGGGGCGCACCACGGGGTGGGTGCACAAGCTCGCGCTCGAGCGCGCGCGCGTGACCATGTGGGGCGGCGTGGAGTACCTGCGCGTCGACGACCAAGGCCTGCACCTGCGTCATGAAGGGCAGCACAAGACCTTGGCCGTCGATCACGTGATCGTGTGCGCCGGACAGCAGTCGGTGCGCGACCTGGTCCCTGTCGACGACCAGGGGCGAGTGCGCGACCCGCGCTGCCACGTCATCGGCGGGGCCGACGTGGCCGCCGAGCTCGACGCCAAGCGCGCCATCAAGCAGGGCGTGGAGCTAGCCGCGCGGCTGTGAAGGGTGGCTTCCGTCGCGCACCCTTGCGGCCGCGCGGCGCAACGTCAGCGCCTCGGTCGCAGCGCTCCATGGATGAGCACGCGCAGCCCCTGCTCGACGACGCCGGGGAAGGGCTGCCGCAGCAGGCGCGCCGTGGGCCCGGGCTCGAACACGCTCTTCTCGTGCGAGAAGGCCTTGAAGCCGGCACGCCCGTGATAGGCGCCCATGCCGCTTGGCCCCACGCCGCCGAAGGGGAGCTCGTCGTTGAAGAAGTGCAACGCGGTGTCGTTGAGCGTGACGCCGCCCGCGCAGGTCTGCTCGGTGAAGTGGCGCGCGCGGGCCGCGTCGCCGTCGAAGTAGTAGGTTGCCAAGGGGCGCGGTCGCGCGTTGATGAACGCGATGGCCTCGTTGACGGAGGCCACCGTCACCACCGGCAGGATGGGGCCGAAGATCTCCTCTTCCAGCACCGTCATGCCGGGCTTGACGTCGAGCACCAGCGCTGGTGCCATGCGCGCCTGCCGCATGCTCAAGGTGCCCTGCGGGTCGGCGCGCACCACGCGCGCGCCCTTGCTCTCGGCGTCGTGCAGCATGGCCTCGAGGCGATCGCGATGACGCTCGCTGACGACGGCCGTGTAGTCGCGCGAGCTCGACAGGTCGCCGAAGCCCTGCTCGACGAAGCGCAGGTACGCGTCGACGAAGGCCTGCTCCTTGGCCTTGTGCACGATGGCGTAGTCGGGCGCGATGCAGGTCTGCCCGGCGTTGAACAGGCGCGCCACGCCGATGCGCGTGACTGCGCGCTCGATGGGGTAGCTCTCGTGCACCACCGCCGGTGACTTACCGCCGAGCTCGAGGGTGAGCGGCGTCAGGTTGGGCGCAGCGGCCATCGCCACCTCTTTGCCCACGCGCGTAGAGCCGGTGAACACGAGGTGGTCCAGGGGCAGCGACGAGACTGCGCGCGCCACCTCGGGACCGCCCGTCACCACGGCAACCTCGTCGGCAGCGAAGCTCTCACGCAGCATGGTGGCGAGCAGCTCGGCGGTGCGCGGCGTCAGCTCCGAGGGTTTCAGGAGCACGCGGTTGCCGGCCGCCAGCGCGTCGATCATAGGACCCACCGACAGCAACACGGGGTAGTTCCAGGGCGCGATGACGCCGATGACGCCCTTGGGCTGGCGCACGATGCGCGCGCTCGATGGACGCAGGAACCACGCCGGGCTCACCTTCTCCGGCTTCATCCATGCGTGGAGCCGACGGCGCACGTGGCGGATCGCCAGCACCGGCAGGAGCTGTTCCATCATCAAGGTCTCGACCTTCGAACGACCGCGGAAGTCGGCGTTGATGGCATCGACCATGGCGTCGCTGTTGCGCTGCAGCGCGCGCTCCAGGCGCGTCAGGCGATCGAGGCGCGTGCGCAGCGAGGGGTAGCGCTCGGCGGCGAAGCCTTGCGTCAGACGCGCGAACGCCTGCTGCACCTCCTCGACGGCGCGGGCGGGCGCAGGCTCGGGGCGGGGCTCGGTGGTGAGCACGGAGAGCTGGGCCATGGCGACTCCCAAGGTGAGGGCGGGCGATCGTGGTCGGACCACTTGACGCTCCGCTTCCACGTGCGCGCTGTCAACGCCCGAGCGACACCCGTGGATCAGACTTGTGGCGGCGGCGTGGACCTGTTACTGGTCGGACCAGTTGGCGATGGCGCGGAGGGTCGGATGGCAGACGGTGAAGGCAAGGGCGCGGGCAAGGCGCGCGTGGCCGAGGAGCTGGCCTCGTCGTTACGCGAGCAGATCGTCGACGGCGCGATCGGCGCCGGCGACGCCCTGCCCTCGGAGCGCGAGCTGGCCGCCAAGTTCGAGGTCAACCGCTCCAGCGTGCGCGAGGCGCTGCACCGCCTCGAGGCGGTCGGGCTCATCGAGATGAAGCACGGCGGCGCCACCCGAGTGCGCGACGTGTTGGTGTCCGCCGGGTTGCACCTCTTGCCCTTCTTGGTGGCGCGCGGCGGCCGCCTCGACCCCGCGTGGCTGCGCGACGTGCTCGAGGTGCGCGTCATGTTCCTCTCGTGGTGCGGCGAGCAGGCGGCGCGGCGCGCCAGCGCCGACGACGTCGAGCGCCTCGAGGCCATCGCGCACGAGCTGGTGGAGGTCCACAGCGGGCAGCGGCGCGGCGGCGCCAAGGCGCTCATGTCGCTCGACTGGGACTTCTTCGCAGCGCTGGTGGCCGTCACGCAGAACCGCGTGCTGGCGCTCTTGACCAACGTGGTGCGCGAGGTGCACACGCGCGACCCCGCCAAGTTCAAGGCCATCTACGAGGACGGCGCGTTTGAGCCCAAGCACCTGGTGCGCGCCGTCGACGCCGTGCGCAAGCGCGACGCGGCGGGCGCCGCGCTCGCCATGCGCGCCCACGGCGAAGGCGCGCTCGTGGCCCTCTTTCCCCCAAATGCACGAGGCAAGCGATGAACGCCGCCGCAGCCCTGCTCGCCCACGCCGCGCCGCGCGCGCCGCAGGCCACCACGGGTCTGTACGAGAGCTACTTCCTGCGGGCCAACCACCCCACGCGTCCCTTGGCGCTGTGGGCCAAGGTGACGGCGCTGAAGCCCACGGCGAGCACGGGCCTGCAAGAGAGCTGGTTCGTGTACTTCGACGGCGAGAACAACCGCGTGTTCGCCGACAAGCGCACCGAGCCGCTCGCGCCCACCTTCGCCACGGCGAGCGAGTCGGCGCTCTCCCTCTCGGTGTGCGAGGCCGCGTGGACCGTGGCAGCGCAGGGGAGCGCGCGCGGGCGGATGGAGCACGCGGTGTGGGATCTGCGCTTCGAGCGCTGGCCCGGCGCGCTCGGCGAGCCGCGCTCGTTCTACCCGCCGAAGCTCCTGACCGGCTCCTTCCCCCGCGCCAAGGGTGTCACGCCCCTGCCCGCGCTCACCATGAGCGGGACCGTCGACGTGTTCGGCGCGCGCGTCGACCTCGACGGGTGGTACGGCGCGCTTGGCCACAACTGGGGCCGCGAGCACCCGCGCCGTCACGCGTGGGCGCAGTGCTTTTTCCCGGCGAGCGCGGGCGCGCCCGCCGCTTGGGTGGAGGGGATCACTGGCAGCGTCAAGCTGGCTGGGCCGCTCTCCTCGCCGCTGCTCTCGACGATGATCGTGCAGCGTGGTGACGAGTCGTATCGCTTCGATCGCGTGTTCGAGCGCTGGCGTCAGCGCACGCTCATCGAGGAGGGGCGCTACACGCTGGAGGTCACCAGCGACGACGGGCGCGCGCTCCTCGAGGTGGAGCGCGCCGGGCGACCGGTGGTGTGCCTGGGCTATCGCGACCCCACGGGCATGCTCGGCTTCTGCATCAACACCAAGCTGGCGCGCACGCGGCTCACGGTAGAGCCCACGCGCGGCGCGCCCTTCACCTTCCACAGCGAGCACGGCGGCGCGCTCGAGTTCGTCCAGCGCACGCCGGCACCCGGCTTGCGCGTCGTCTGAACCTCAGGAGCGAGTCATGCGTGTTTCCTTCGTCGAGACCATGCGCGGCACGCTCGAGGACGAGCGCGGCGCCAGCACGCCCGTGGAGTTCACGCTGCACGTCGAGGCGCCTTCCACGCGCGCCTTCCTGCTCGATGGGCGCTGCGCGGCCAAGGGCGTGCTCAAGGCGCCGGGCTTCGCGCCCGAGGCGCCCTGTGACGGCGAGGTGCACATCACGCGCGTGCCGCCGAGCATCGGCTATCGCCTGCACGCCCGCGGCGCCGACGGCGCCATGCTGACGCTGGCCGGCACCAAGCAGGTGGCGCTCACGCGCGTGCTCGGCACCATGACCACCCTGCCGGTGACGCTGACGGACGAGCACGGCGCCCTGCGCGCGCGTGGCGTTCTGCGCTTCGACCTCAAGGACCTAGCACCCTTCCTCGCCACCTTCTCGCCGCTGGCCACCCGCCCGAAAGCCCTGGTCGACGCCGCGCGCGCGGCCGCTCGTCGACGCGCGTTGATGGAGGGGGGAGCATGACGCCGAGCGACGCCGATCGCGCCACCCTGCTCGCCATCGCCACGGCCGCGCTGCCCGCCAGCCGCGCGCTCGACGCCGCCGACGCCGACACGGTGCGCCGCGCCATCGACGTGGTGGCGCGCGCCGGCGACGCCGCACTCACCGCCTGGCTTGGTCTGTCGCGCACGCTCGATGCGCTGGCGCGCGCCACCACGCGCGTGCCCTTCGCGAGCTTGCCGCTCGGCGAGCGCCTGGCGCTCATGCAGCGCTGGGCCGACGGCGCCACCACGCGCCACCTGCTGCGCGCGCTCTTGGCGCCGCTCAAGCTCGGCTACTTCGACGACGAGCGCGTCTATGGCGCGCTCGGCCTGCGCTTCACCACCGCGCCACCGAGCAGCAACGAGCGGCAGCGCTTCCGCGAGCGCATAGAGAGCGCCGCCACCGTGCCAGCCGGCGAGACCCTCGAGTGCGACGCCGTCATTGTGGGCACGGGCGCGGGCGGCGGACCGGTGGCCAAGGACCTGGCCGAGCGCGGCCTCGCCGTCATCGTGCTCGAGGAGGGCAAGTACTTCGCCAGGAGCGACTTCACCGCGCGCTCCACCAAGATGATGGCCAGCATGTACCGCAGCGCGGGCTTCACCGCCGCCGTGGGCAACACCCTCATCCCCATCCCCGTGGGCAAGACGGTCGGCGGCACCACCACCATCAACTCCGGCACGGCGCTGCGCCCACCCGAGCGCGTGCTCGGGCAGTGGGCGGCGCGCCACGGCGCCGACGTCACCCTGGGCGCGCTCGCGCCCTACTACGAGCGCGTGGAGCAGGTCTTGGGCGTGGGCGAGAGCAGCGCGGCGGCGCTCGGCAAGCCCGCGCAGCTCATCGCCAAGGGCGCCGACGCGCTCGGCTGGTCGCACCACGCGCTGGTGCGCAACGCGCCGGGCTGCGACGGCCAGGGTGTGTGCTGCTTTGGCTGCCCCACCGAGGCCAAGAGCTCCACCAACGTGAGCTACCTCCCCGCAGCCCTGAAGGCCGGCGCCCAGCTCTACACCGAGGCCAAGGTCACCCGCGTCCTCGTCGATGACGGCGAGGCACGCGGCGTCGAGGTGGCTCGCAGAGACGGCGCCACCTTCACCGTGCGCGCCCGCGTGGTAGTGCTGGCCTGCGGCTCGCTGCACACGCCCGCGCTCCTGTTGCGTCAGGGCCTGGCCAACAGCTCGGGCCAGCTCGGCAGGAACCTGACCATCCACCCCGCCACCAGCGCCGTGGCCCTGTTCGACGAGGTGGTCGACGGGCACGCCGCCGTGCCCCAGGGCTACGCCGTCGACGAGTTCGCCGCCGAGGGCCTCATGTTCGAGGGCGCCACCGCGCCCCTCGAGCTGACCGCCGTGGCGCTCACCTCGTTCGGCCCTGGCTTCATGGACACCATGGGGCGCTACCGAAGCCAGTTCGGCTTCGGCTTCATGATCGCCGACGCGTCGACGGGCCGGGTGCGCCCGGGGCCGCGCGGCGAGCCCTTCATCACGTACACCCTGCAAGACGCCGACGTGGCCCGCCTGCGCCGCGGCATGGCATTGCTTGGCCGCCTCTACTTCGCCGCCGGTGCGAAGGAGATGCACAGCGCCGTGCACGGCTTCGAGCGCCTGCGCTCCATGGCGGACGTCGATCGCCTCGCGACGGCGTCGCTGTCGGCCCGCTCCTTCGACCTGAGCGCCTACCACCCGCTTGGCACCGCGCGCATCGGCGCCGACCCCAGAAGCTCGGTGGTGGCGAGCACCCACGAGTGCCACGACGTGCTCAACCTCTACATCGTCGATGGCTCCAACGTGCAAGGGCCGCTCTTCGTCAACCCCCAGGTGACCATCATGGCGCTGGCCACGCGCGCCGCCGAGCACATCGCGCGCCGCTTGGAGCGCCTCGACGCGCTGGCCGCGGCGTAGCGCGCCGCTCACGCCGGGCGCCTGCCATGACCAAACGATGCATCAGCGCGGTGCGTGCCATGACCAAGGCGGCGGCCGTGCGTGGTCGAGTCGTGTCATGGGTGCTCGATTTTTCCTGGTTGTCGTTGTCCTGCTCGCGCTCCTCGGCTGCGAGACCATCACCAAGGGCGCCGCTGCTTGCGTAGCCGTGCCGGTCGTCCTGTGCTGCTGGAACCCCGGACACGCCGCGCATGCCGACGCGGGCCCCGAGCCCCACCTCGACTCGACGCCCTCGGAAGCTGCGCCGCGCTAGCGACCCTCGGCGTCGATCTCGCCCGCGCCGTGTGCAAGCCTCGAGCGCATGATTGGCGCCAGGGCGAACCTTGTTGTTTTCCTCGCGCTCGCGAGCGTCGCAACGCTGGGCGCGTGTGAAGGATGTAGCGCCGTAGCCGTGGGTGAAGGCGAGGGAGAAGGAGAAGGAGAAGGTGAAGGTGAAGGTGAAGGAGAAGGTGAAGGCGAGGGCGAGGGCGAGGGCGAGGGTGAAGGCGAGGGTGAAGGCGAGGGAGAAGGAGAAGGTGAAGGTGAAGGTGAAGGCGAAGGTGAAGGCGAAGGCGAGGGTGACCCCTTCGTGATGCCGACCCGCGCGCAGTGCGCAGGCAGCCTGGGCAGCGCCAGCACCGTCGACTTCGTCGAGGGCGCGGTGGCCGAGGCCTCTGGCGTCGTGCCCTCGCCCACCACGCCCGGCCTCTTGTGGTTGCACGCCGACTCTGGCGACAGCGCGCGGCTCTTCGCCGTCGCCACCGACGGCCACGTGCTCGGCGAGCTGCGCTTGCCGGGGGTCGCGGCCGTCGACTTCGAGGACATCGCCGCCGCCCCCTGCCCCGACCTTGGCGGCGCCTGCCTGTGGGTGGCCGACACCGGCGACAACGAGTGGGACACCGGCAACGCGCGCGCATCGCTGGCGGTGTACGCCGTGCAAGAGCCCGCCATTGCCGTGGACGCGAGCTTCGCGCCACTAGACGCCGCGCGGCTCTGGCGCTTCCCCTTCATCACCGAGGATGGCCCCGTCAACGTTGAGGCCTTCGTGGTGCTGCCCAACGCCAGCGCCATGGTGCTCTACGAGAAGAAGAACGACGGCGCGCGCATCCTGCGCCTCGACGCCCCTTTCCTCGAGGACACGCTGGTGGAGGCGCAGGTCATCAGCCACTTCGACACCCCGGGTAGCGGCACCAACCTGCGGGTCGCCACCGGCGCCGACCTGCATCCGAGCGGCTCGCGCCTGTTGCTGCGCACCTATCAAGCGCTGTGGCAGGCAGACCTCAGCAGCGTCGCGCTCGACGAGGTGGAGGCCAGCGACTTTGTCCAGGTGGCGCAGCCCGCCGAGCTGCAGGGCGAGGCCGCCTGCTACGACGAGGACGGCACCGGTGTCTGGACGGTGTCGGAGCAGGTCAGCGTCGGCGGCATCACGCTCGACAACCCGCTGCACCACGTCCCGTGTGTGCCGTAGCTACTTCTTCTCGCCGCCCGCGTGGCGATCGACGATCTTGTCGACGAGCCCATACGCGATGGCCTCCTCCGCGCTCATGTAGAAGTCGCGGTCGGTGTCTTGCACCACCTGGCCCAGGGGCTTGCCGCAGGCCTCGGCGATGATCTCGTTGAGCTGCCCGCGCAGCTTGACGATCTCCTTCGCCTGGATCTCGATGTCGCGCGAGGTGCCGCCGGCGCCGCCATGGGGCTGGTGAATCATGACGCGGCTGTTCGGCAAGATGTGCCGCTTGCCCTTGGTGCCGGCGCACAACAAGACCGCGCCCATCGACGCGCACTGCCCCACGCACACGGTCTGCACGTCGCAGCGGATGTACTTCATGGCGTCGTAGATGGCCAAGCCCGAGGTCACCACGCCGCCCGGTGAGTTCAGGTACATGATGACGTCTTTGTCGGCGTCCTCGGCCTCGAGGTAGAGCAGCTGCGCCACGATCAGGTTGGCCACGTCGTCGTTGATGGGCGTGCCCAAGAACACGATGCGGTCCTTCAACAAGCGCGACCAGATGTCGTAGGCGCGCTCGCCGCGCGCGGTCTGCTCGATGACGATGGCGGCGCGAGCGGGATCGGGGCTGCTCATGCGTCGGTCTTCTTGACGTCGTTGCGCGACACGACTTTGTCCACCAGCCCGTAGGCGATGGCCTCGTCGGCGCTCATGAAATAGTCGCGGTCCGTGTCTTGCTCGACCACGTCGAAGGGCTTGCCCGTGTGCTTGGCGATGAGCTCGTTGAGCCGCCGCTTGAGCTTCATGATCTCACGCGCCTGGATCTCGATGTCGGCCGAGGTGCCGCCGGCGCCGCCGTGCGGCTGGTGGATCATCACGCGGCTGTGGGGCAGGATGTGACGCTTACCCTTGGTGCCCGCGCACAACAGCACCGCCGCCATCGACGCACACTGCCCCACGCACACCGTCTGCACCGGGCAGCGCACGTACTGCATGGCGTCGTAGATAGCCAAGCCCGCCGTCACCGAACCGCCGGGCGAGTTCATGTACAGGATGACGTCCTTCTCGGCGTCCTCGGCCTCGAGGTAGAGCAACTGGGCGACGATCAGGTTCGCCAGGTTGTCGTCGATGCCGCGCCCGAGGAACACGATGCGGTCCTTCAACAGCCGCGACCAGATGTCGTATTCGCGCTCGCCGCGCGCAGTCTGCTCGATGACGATGGGGCTGTAGCTCATGCCGACCCTCTAACGTTCAGTCCCACGACGTGCACTCGTTGTCGGCGTCGCCCAGGGCGTCCTCGTAGTCGTCGCGCTCGTCGTCGCACTTGCCACCCAGGTCGCCCTCCTCGAAGTCGTCGCAGTCGAGCGCCGCCCGGCAGGCGTCGTAGGCCAGCTGGGCAGCGGCCAGCTCGTAGCACTCCTCTTCCTTGTTGGCGCGCAGCGCGTTGATGCCGGCGTTGTAGTCCTCCACGCACACGGCGTAGCTGTCGTCCTCGAGGCTGTCGTTGCACTCCTGGCGCTTGGCGCACAGGTTGTTGGCGACGCAGCCGCTCACGATGAGCGCGGTCAGCGTGAGCGGAGCAGCGAGGGTGAGGTTCGGCGCACGCATGGGTCACTCCTCGGCCGCGCTGCAGTCTTCGCCGTTGTCGGCGTCGCGCAGGGCATCGAAGTAGTCGTCGAGCTCACCGTCGCAGGGGTGGTTGTCGACCAAGAGCGGATTCGAGAGCGCGTCGCAGGCCTCGTCGACACCCTCGTTGGCGTAGACGGTGGCGACGCACGCCATGTAGGCGTCCCAGGCCACCGCGGCCTCGGCGCACTCTTGCTCTTCGTTGGCTCGCAAGTGGCGCAAATAGCCGTCTTGCTGCGCCACGCAGACCTCGATGGAGTCGTCGCTCGAGCCCACGTTGTCGAAGCCGCCCAGGGCCGCGATCTCCTCGTCACACTCGCCGGCTGCCGCGCAGAAGCCGCGCGCATTGGAGCACCCCACCAGCGCCACCAGCGCCAGCGCGAGGCCCGCCGCGAGCGGCAGGAACAAGGTCGTGCATCTCATGGGGGGGAACGCTACCAGGGGTTCGCGTCACGCGCTCCGCCAAAACACGCGGCGGGGCGCTAGAGTGCCCAGATGGCGAACCTCACCGGCCCCAAGGGACCAGGCGAGCCCAAGAGCAAGGGCACGCGGCCGGTGTCCGACGCGCGGATCGGGTTGGAAAAGCCCGAAAAGACGAAAGAAAGCGAAAAGGTCGCGGAGCCAGCGCCGGAACCCGTCGGCCCTGACGGCGATCGCTTCGGCCACGTGCCCTCGATGCACGGTCGGCAAGCGCGCGAGCTGCCCGCCGGCACCGGCGACGGCAGCACCGGCGGGTCCGTGAAGGCGCGCTTGCACGCCCTTGGCCTGAAGGGCAGCCCGGGCCTGATCAAGAGCGCCGCCAGCGACGCCATCCGCTACTCGAGCGTGCCCGGCGGTCGCATCCTGCACGGCTCGGTGGTGATCGAGAGCGCGCGCGCGCTCGCCAAGCTCGAGGGCGTGCTGCGCGTCACCGGCGACCTCACCATCCAAGAGAGCGGGCTCAAGAGCGCCGACCTCTTGGTGCTCAAGTCGCTCACCGAGTTGGGGGGCCGCCTGACGCTCGAGGGCAACCCGGCGCTGCAGCTCTTCGACGCCTGCGAGAACCTCGAGCGCGCGCGTGGCATCTACCTTGGCTTCAACACCGCCGTGGCGCGCGTGTCGCTGCCGAAGCTCAAAGAGGTCGACGCCGCGTTCATCGTCGAGGCCAACTCGGCCTTGGGCGAGCTGATCCTGCCGGCGTTCGCCAAGGGCGGCAGGTACGTGCACGTGCACGACAACCCAGCGCTCACCACCGTGCTGGCGCCGTCGCTCGACGTGGTGCACGACGAGCTGTCCTTCCTCGACAACCCGCGCCTCATCACCGTGCGCTTGGCGAGCAAGGCCAAGCCGGCCACCGTGGGCGCCCTCGAGCTCGGCAAGAACGGCGCCGCGAGCTACCCGCTCTTGTTCGCCACCGTCGTCAAGGCGTAGGCGGCCCGAAACGCGCTAACCTGCGCCGCGTTGGCCACCGCGCGCGACCGTGCACGCCACGAGCCGCGCGCGCGCCGTGCCCCCGGGGTGTGACCATGCTGCCCGCCTCCTTGCTCGTGCTGCTCGCCGCGCTGCCCGCACCCGACGCATCGCTCGACGCGCCGGCGCCCACGGGTGTGTGGCTCGGCGCCGAGCTCGGCCTCGGCGTCATCGATGACGATCCCGTGGTGGCGGCGTCCGCGGGCGTGGGCATCGAGCACGAGCTCTTGGCGCTGCACCTGCGCGTGCCCGTGGCCTTGCGCCTGGTCGACCTCGAGCCCCGCGAGCCCGCGACACCGGCGGCGTGTACCATTCTCCGGTGCGCCGAGTGGGTAGAGGGCGGCGCGCTCTCGGCCGCCGCGCTGTCGCGCCTCCTCGACGAGGCGCGCGTGGGTCACGCCGGCGATCTGGTGCACGCGCGCGCTGGCACGCTGTTCTCCTCGCTCGGCGCCGGCCAGCTCGTCGACCACTACACCAACGCCGCCGATTGGGACCGGCGCCACACGGGCGCGTACGCCGAGCTGAACAGCGGCGTGCGCGGCGTGGGCGCGCAGGCCATCGTCGGCAACCTGCTGGCGCCCGCGGAGCTGTTCGCCGCGCGTGTGGCCGCGCGGCCGCTCCTCGATACCGCCGCCGAAGGGCTGGGCGCGCGCCTGCTCGGCAGGATGGAGCTCGGCGTGGAGCTCGCGGGCGACGCCGTGGCGCCCGCCGGCATCGCCACCGACGCCACCGGCGCGCTCTTGCCAAACGCCGCCACGCGGCCGCTGCTGGCGGGCGCGGCGCAGCTCGCTTGGCCCCTCCTCGACGACGGCACGCTCCAGCTCGAGCCGTGGCTGGGCGCGTCCGTGGTGAGCGGCCTGGTCGCACGCGAAGGCGCTGCGCCCGGCTCCGGCGCTGGCGCCGCGCTCGGCCTCGCCGTCACCGCCGACCTCGCGCTCGCGGCCTTGCGCCTCGAGGGGCGCGTGGTGGCCGACGGCCCCGGCCACCGAAGCAGCGTCTTCTCCACCCTCTACGACCTCGACCGCCGTCGTGTGCTCGAGCTCGGCGGCGCGCTGCGCGACACGGGCGTGGTCGAGCTGCCGGCGCCGGGCGGCTTCGGCGGTCGTGTGGGCGCCGAGCTGCGCGTGCTCGACCTGGTGCGCGTGGGCACGATGATGCACGTGGACCCCGTGGTGCAGGCCTCGCGCCTCGAGGCCTCGCTCGACGTGGGCGCCGGCCCCGTGCGCGTGGGCGCGCGTGTCATCGAGCGCGCCGTCACCACGCCCGCCGCCATCGGCTCCTTCCCCGAGCGCTCGCTCGGCGTGCTCGAGGCCTCGTGGGTGTTCCTGGCGCCCTTCTCCGTGCACGCGCGCTGGCTGCACGCGCCGCGCTTGGCGGCGCCCGCCCCGCGCGTCGATGACGACGTGGTGGTGGGTGTGGCGTGCAACCTGGTGCTGGCGCCGGCGAGCTGACGAGGCGTGCCTCGCCGACCTACTCCACCACGACCTCGAGCCCGAAGGCGCCGCCACCGCCGAAGCTGTCGACGACGATGGTGTAGACACCGGCGGGCACCGCCACCAGCTCCACGGTCGATGCAAGGGTGAGCTCGCCGTCGTCCATGCAGGCGATGGCGGCGCTTCCATCGGTGTCACAGGGAGTCACCACGTAGACGGTGGTGTCGAAGTCGGTCTGCGGCGTGGCCGTGCTGATGGTGACGCGCTCGGCGCTCTCGCTCAGCTCGAGCTGGAACACGCTCTCCGGGCGATTCCGCGGATCGTTGGGCGAGCAGCCCGGGGGCGCGTCCCACACCGACGCGCCCTCGGCGACGCCGGTGACGCTGGCGCTGCCATCGACCAGCTCGATGATCGGCGCCTGCGTGCACTGCTGGCCGCGCACGTAGCGCTCCGACATGCAGTTGTTCGCCACCCCGGGCAGGCCGGGCATGCAGACCGCGTCGACGGCGCAGGTGTCGAAGCCCTCGGGGCTGCAGCTCGCGCCGAGCCCGCGCACGGGCGTGGTCGCGAGCGCCACCTCCACGCGCTCGCCGGCGTGCGCGGCGGCGTCGACCGGCGTCACCGCCACGCGCTGTACGGTCTCGTGCAGACCCACACCCATCTCGAGCACGACGAGGAAGCTGCCCTGCGCCGCTGCCGCCGGCACCACGAAGGTCGCGGTATCGGGCATCAGATCGCCGTCGGTGTCGAGCTCCACGGCGCCGCCGTCGACGTCGAGTAGCTCCACGTGCAGCTCGGCCAGGTCGTCGTCGGGCTCGGCGCCTTGCACCAGAAGGCGCGGGCCCTCGAGCAGCGGCGCGCCTGGCTCGTAGTAGGCGAGCCGCTCGATCTGCGGCGCCTCGCCGGGCAAGCAGCGGGAGGGCTCCCCTTTGCACCCAAGGCCGTCCGCGCAGCGATCGAGGGTGTAGCTACGATCGCAGGCCTCGCCTTCGCTCCTCACC
Organism: Deltaproteobacteria bacterium; assembly: GCA_020850995.1. Classification (GTDB taxonomy): domain Bacteria; phylum Myxococcota; class UBA727; order UBA727; family VGSZ01; genus JACOUT01. Next base: position 33,153 of record JADZDP010000183.1, on the reverse strand, counting down.
ACCTGCTCGGAGAGCGGCACGCGCAGCACCGAGGACAGGCGGCCAGCAGCGTCGACCAGCGCAACTGTGAGCTCGCCCACCTCGTAGCCTTGCTCCAAGGCACCGGCGAGGAGCACCGAGCCCGCGACGCTGGTGCCCTCCACCGCGGGACCGTCGAAGGGTAAATACGCGGTGGCGGCCTCGGCGATCCCGTCGAAATCGGCGTCGAAGAGCGGTACCTCGTTGCCGCCTTGGTCATACACCGTGAGCGACAGACCCACGGTGTCGCTGTCGGGATCGTCACCGTGCGCCTCCACCCGCACATCGCCGCCACTGCGCCCGGTCTGGCGGGCGGTGGCCTCGCTGAGCACGGGTGCGAGCGCTGCGCCGGGGTCAGGGTCGGCCGGATCGGGCTGCGCAGGAGCTCCCGCGGGCGCGTCGTCCACGCAGGCGACGAGCGGGACGACCATCGCGAGGGCTGCAAGGACGGAAGCGTGCGGCAAGGGGCGTGCGCGTGAGGGCATGCCCACGGCTTCGACACGGTGGGCGCCGGCCTTGAGCGTGATCTGCCACCAGCGCTTCCACAAATGCACACGGGCGGGAGCAACGCTCCCGCCCGCGTCGTCAGCGGCGCTGCAGCATCACAGCTCGCAGTTGCTGCCCGACTCGAAGCAGATGTCGCCCTCGCCAGCGCCGCCATCGAGCGTGTCGGTGCCCGCCTCGCCGTCGAGCACGTCGTCGCCGGCGCCGCCGTTGAGGGTATCGCCGTCAGCACCACCCTCGAGCAGGTCGTTGCCAGCGCCGCCCGACAAGGTGTCGGCACCGGCGCCGCCGCTCAGGGTGTTGTCGAGCGCGTTGCCGGTGATGTTGTCGGCCGCCGTGCCGCCGAGGCACACCTCCATGTCCGCCTCGACGTCGTCGGCCTCGCCCGAGAGGCCGTCATCGGCCGCGGTACCGTCCATGGTCACGGTCTGCGCGGCGCTGCGGGCGCTGTAGTCGACGGTGTCGGTGCCGGTGCCGCCGCTGATGGTGTCGGAGCCGCTGTCTGCCGACCCTTCGTCGAAGGTGTCGTTGCCCGCGCCGCCCGTCAGGGTGTCGTCGCCCGCGCCGCCGGTGATGGTGTTGGCCGAAGCGTTGCCCGTGATGGTGTCGCCTGCGCTGCCGCCGAGCAGGTCTTCCACGTCGCTGTTGACATCGTCGGCCTCGCCGGACTCGCCGTCGTTGGCCGACGAGCCGTCCATGGTCACGGTGAGGGCAGCGCTGCGGCCGCTGTAGTCGACCGTGTCCGTGCCGGCACCGCCGTTGACGACGTCGGACCCGGAGTCAGCGCTGCCCTCGTCGAAGACGTCGTCGCCCGCGTCGCCGCTGAGGGTGTCGTCGCCCGCGCCGCCGTCGATGCTGTCGTCGTCGGCGCCGCCAGCGATGACGTCGTCGCCATCGCCGCCGGTGAGCACGTCGTCGCCCGCGCCGCCCGTCAAGGTGCAACCACCGTCGGAGGCGGTCAGGGTGTCGTCGCCCGAACCGCCTGTGACGGCCTCGACGTCGTCGAGCACCTCGTCGGCCTCGCCGGACTCACCGTCGTCGTCGGTGCCGCTGCCGGTCGCCTCGATGTCGACCGTGACGGCGCCCGTGCGGCTGGCGTACGACACGGTGTCGGTGTCGGCGCCGCCGGAGAACACGTCCGAGCCGCTGTCGGCCGAGCCCTCGCTGAAGGTGTCATCGCCGGCGTCACCGTTGAGCGTGTCGTCGCCCGCGCCGCCGGTCACGGTGTCGTTGCCGTCGCCGCCGTTGAGCTCGTCGGCGGCGGAGCCGCCGGTCAGGGTGTCGGTGCCCGCGCCGCCATAGACCGTCACCGCCGAGGCGAAGGCGCCGCTGCCGGTGCCCGCGCCGCCGGCACCGGTGAAGGTGTCGTTGCCGGCGCCCAGCGACACCACGAAGGTCTCGGCGTCGGCCACCGTGAGATCGCGAATGGAGTCGGCGCCGAAGTTCATGGCGGTGTCGCCAAAGGTGACCGTGTCAGCGGTGGCCAGGCCGCGCACCTTGACAGCGTCGGCGGTCGATCCCTCGAGGTCGACCACCAGACCTGCCTGCGCCGAGGTGCCCGCGCCGAACAAGCCGTTTTGGAAGTCGAAGATGACCGTCTCGTTACCGGTGGAGCCGGTGACGTTCATGCGCTTCATGGTCGCCGCCGTCGCCGTGCCACAGGCGACGCCGTTGACTGTGATGGCCGAGTCGACGGCGCGCCGCGCCACCAGCGCGATCTCGGCCGCCGCCATGGTGACCGTGGCGATGCCGGTGGTGCTGGCGAAGCTGCAGGGTGTCGTCAGCTCGGTCAGCGCGCTGTCGAGCTCGGGGATGCCTTCGGCGGCGCCTTGCTGCTCGGGGATCGGCCCGCACGCAGTGCCGAGCAGCGATGAGATCATGGCGATGGCGATGGCGGCGATGTGGCGCACGAATCCTCCTGGGTACCCCGGCCATCGGCGCCCGCAGCCGCCAACCTAAGGTCCCGGAGCGTGTGGGATGCTGATCCGCGGCGGCGGGCGCGGCGCCACGCGCCTCGCTCAAGTCCGCGCTTGATCTGCCGACGTTGCGGTGGCGACGCCGTGCCACTGGCATCCCGCGATCACCCTACGGCGGCCGGCACCTGCTGCATCCCCTTGCACACACCGCGCGCGACGCCCGCAGCGCAGCACGCGCGCCTCAGGACTTCTTCACGAATTCCGACTTGAGCTGCATTTCGCCGAAGCCGTCGATGCGACAGTCGATGTTGTGGTCGCCCTCGACCAGGCGGATGTTCTTGACCCGCGTGCCCACCTTGAGCGCCGAAGTGGCACCCTTCACCTTGAGGTCTTTCACGATGGTGACGGCGTCGCCGTCCTTGAGCAGGTTGCCGTTGGCGTCCCTCACCACCAGCCCCGCCTCGTCCTCGACGGGCTCGCTGCGCGCGGCGCCCTGCGACGACTCGCGCGACCACTCGTGCGCGCACTCCGGACACACCAGGAGCGCGCCGTCCTCGTAGCTGAGCGCGGAGTGACATTTGGGACAGGGAGGGAGCTCGCTCATGGCTGACACCTACGCGTCGGCGGACGGCGCCGTGGGCATGGCCTTGCGCGCGCTGTGCTCGATGAGCGCGCTCAGCACCTGGCGCGCCGGCGCGCGCGCCTCGGGATCCACGAACACGCGCTCGAGCAGCGCCGGCTTCTCGTAGCGCGCGTAGAGCGGCGTGTATTGCTCGATGGGCACGGCGGACGACGTGCCGGTCACGACGAAGATCGGCTTCGTCGACGAGGTGCTGAAGTACTTCGACAGCACCGAGCGAGAGCGGGTGCGGATGTGGGTGATGCCGGCGTCGGTGAGGCGATCCACCAGCTCGTCGTGGGAGATGGTGGTGCCGATGTGCTGGTGCCCCTCGTTCTTCTCGTCGAGCAGCACGAAGGGCCGTCGCTCGGCGATGCGCCGCGCCCACGGGTTCTTCGAGCGACGCAGCGTGGCCCACAGGTCGACGTCGTCGAGGGCGCAGTAGCGCTCGATGTCGGCGGGCAGATCGAACTCGCCGCGCGCGTCCTCGAAGTAGCGCGACAGCATCTTCTCGAAGATCACCGGCGTGTAGTGCAGGTAGACGGTGGCGAACATGTGGTAGCGCGACAGCAGGAAGTCTTCGAACGAAAAGATGGCGCGGCTCCGGATGCCGAGGTGCACGGCGCCCTCCTCCAGCACGGGCACCACGTTGTCGATGAGCCAATCGGCGTCGAACTTGCCGTAGCTGACGCCGCAGTAAAACGAGTCGCGCTGCAGGTAGTCCATGCGATCGGCGTCGCACTCGGAGCTGACGATCTGCCGCAAGGCCGGCGCATAGTCGACGCCGCCGTGACGGAAGCGCACGCTCTGGCCCTGCCAGGTGTTGCCCACGATGAGCTCGGCGATGTCTTCGGGCACGATGCCGTCGTCCTCGAACTGCGCGCGGATGGAGTCGCCGAGTGCGGAGTCGAGCACGATCTTGAGCGTGTAGTCCTCGTGGCTGGCGCGCCGGGTGACGTCGTCGCCCGAGAACGCGCCGAGCCCAAGCTCGCCCACCGAGGGCATGAGCATCTCGGTGGTGTGCGAGAGCGGTGCGTGCCCGAGGTCGTGGAACAGCATCGCCAGCCGCACCGCCTGGCGAAAGCGCGCGCGCACGCGATCGGGCAGCTCCGCCATGGGCGCGTCGCTGCCCAGGTTGTGCCCGCGCGTGGGGAACAGGCGATCGAAGCAGCGCGTGGCCACGTGCATGGCGCCGAGCGAGTGCGAGTAGCGCGTGTGGGTGGCGCCAGGGAAGGACAGGTCGGCGAAGCCGAGCTGCTTGATGTTGCGCAGGCGCTGAAAGAACGGGTGGTCGATGAGCTTGATCTCGCGCGCGCTCACCGGGAGCGTGCCGTGGATCGGGTCGCGGATGTGGATCTCTTCGCGCTCGCGCACGCCATCGTGTCCCGCGCCCCGCTGCGCATCGCAACGGGGGTAGAGTGCGCCCGTGCGCCGCACAACCATCCTCCTGGCCATCCTGCTCGTGAGCTCTTGCAAGGAGCCGCCGCCGCCGCCCTTGCCCGTGGACCCCCGCATCGACGTCGCGGGCGCGCCGGCGCCGCCGCCGGTGGCGCCCTTCGGCGGCCCGGTCGTCGAGCCGCCGCCGCCCGAGTCGGCGCAGGAGCGCTTCGCGCTCGCGCTCACCGGCCACCGGCGCAAGACCTACGTGAGCGACCTGCCTGACCTGCGCACCCGCGGCGTGCTGCGCGTGCTGACGCGCAACAACTCCACCAGCTACTTCCTCTACAAGGGCGTCGAGGCCGGCGTCGACTACGAGCTGGCCCAGTGGATCGCCGAGGAGATGGGTGTGCGCTTGGAGATGGTGGTAGCGCCCACCCAACGCGAGCTGGTGCCCTGGCTGCTCGACGGCCGTGGCGACGTCATCATCGCCGGATTGTCGACGGCGGCGGCGCGCGCCGATCGCGTGCACTTCACCCGCCCCTACATCGAGACGCCCTGGGTGGTGGTGGTCAAGAAGCCGCCCGCGAAGAAGGGCAAGGCGAAGGGCAAGGCGAACGACGAGCCACCGGCGTTGACCTCGCTGCCCGAGCTCGCGGGCAAAGACGTCGTGGTGAAGCCCTCGTCCGGCGCCATGAAGCGCCTGCGCGGCCTCGAGATCCCCGGCCTGGTGCCGCGCGCCGCCAAAGAGACGGAAGAGAGCGAGGACCTGCTCGACGAGGTGGGCGAGGGCAAGGCCTTCGCCTGCGTCATCGAGGAGCGCATCGCCAAGGTCGAGCTCTTGCACCGCGACGACCTGCACATCGCGCTCGCGCTCCCCGGCGGCGACGACCAGGCCGCGCTGGCGGTGCGCCAGGAAGACGCGCAGCTGCACGAGTTCCTCGAGAAGTTCCTCGAGCAGAACTACAAGAGCACGCGCTGGAACCTGATGTGGCGCCGCTACCACTCGTGGAAAGACGAGACCCGCGCGGTGCGGAACGACGAGCTGCGCGCCGATCGCGAGGGTCGCATCACGCCCTGGGACGAGATGTTCCGCGCCGTCGGCAAGGAGCACGAGGTCGACTGGCGGCTGATCGCGGCGCAGTGCTACCAGGAGAGCCGCTTCGACGTGGGAGCGCGTTCGGCCTTCGGCGCCATCGGCATCATGCAGTTCTTGCCGTCCACCGCCAAGGAGCTCGGCTGCAGCGACCCCACCGAGCCGCGCGCCGCCATCACCTGTGCCGGCCGCTTCGTCGGCAAGCTGGTCAAGCGCTACACGGAGGACTCGGTGGCCCTCAAGGACCGGGTGCGCTTCGCGCTGGCAGCCTACAACGCGGGCCCCGGCCACCTCGACGACGCGCGCGTGCTCGCGAAGGCGCAGGGCCTCGATGGCAACCGCTGGTTCGGCAACGTCGAGACCGCCATGCTTTTGCTCTCGAAGCCGCGCTACTACGAGACCGCCAGGCACGGCTTCGCGCGCGGCGAGGAGACGGTGCGCTACGTGAGCGAGATCCAGACGCGCTACGACGCGTACGTGGGCCTGGCGCAGCCGTAGGGGTGTCGATCCACGTTGTCGCGTCCGGGCGATCGGCCGGGGCGCGCGCGGCCGGGCTGGTAGGAATTGGGGGCTTGGTGTGCCGCCGTCATGACAGGGTCGCTGCTCTCGCGAGAGCAGGCGACGGAGCCTTGATGTGGCGCCGGCGGGCCGAGTTCACGACGTCACAGCAGGAATGAACGGCCCCCCTTCTCGATCTTCCCCCATAGGAATGGGGGAAGCCGTGCCGGGTTCGCCACAGCGAAGTGCCGAAGTGGCACGGCCCTCCCCAGTACTCTGGGGAGGGAGGTAGGGAGGGGGCCGTCGCGCTCTCGCGGATGCTCGGCCGACCCGGCACGCCGAGGCTGCGAAAGGGCTCCGCCGCTTGCTCTCGCGAGAGCAGCGATCGTCGTCGAGAGAGCTACGACAAGCCCCAGCATCCTCTTCTTTTGCCGACCTACGCTGGTCAGAACGGCAGATCGTCGTCGACGAAGCCACCGTTGTCCGCGGGCGGCGGCGCGTCGTCACCCGGGGGCGAGCCGCCCGCCGACGGGCGCCCGCCCTCGCTCTTCTTCGGCCCCGCGCCGGCGCCGCGATCACCGCCGCCGCCGAGGAAGAGCACCTGGTTGGCCACCACCTCGGTGCGCCACTTCTCCACGCCTTCCTTGTCCTTGAACTGGCGGGTCTGCAGGCGCCCCTCGACGTAGATCTGGCGACCCTTCTGCAGGTACTGCCCCGCGTTCTCCGCGGTCTTGCCGAAGGTGACGACGTCCATCCACTCGGTGTGGTCCTTCCACTGGTCGCCCTCTTTGCGGCGCTCGGTCACGGCCAGGCGCAGCGTGCACACCGCGTTGCCTGACTGGACGTAGCGCACCTCCGGGTCCTTCCCGAGGTTGCCGACCAGGATCACCTTGTTCACTCCAGCTGCCATGACGTCGTCTCCGTGTTCGTACCTGTGGTTGACGCCGGCGGGGGCGACACGCCAATCCGCCGGCGGCAAGGGCATCGATCAACCGGCCGTGGCCGGCAACGCCCTCGACGGGATCTCCGGGCGGCGCCGGCGCCTGTTGCGATCCGGGATCAGCAGGGTGCGATCTCGAGGTCGCAGCAGGGCCCGCGTCGAGTCGCCGAGCCGAGGGAAAAGAGCTTGCGAAACGAGGGCTTGGCCTGTCAGGCTGGTGGTACGCGATCTGCATGAAATTCACGAAGGAATTCGGGCCACTCGGTACCAGGGTCCGTCGAGGTGCGTGGATGTCGGGACTTCGCCGTGCTCACGCGCTCGCCTTGCTGCCGCTCTTGGTGCTGGCGGGCGCCGCCGACTGCCCCTTCGGCATCGCCACCTGCCCCGACCTCGACGAGCTCTGCCCCGAGCTCCAGTGCGACGACTACGCGCAGAACCGCGACGGCTGCTCCATGTGCGAGTGCGCCGAGGACGAGCCGGTGGCCTGCTTCGCCGACGGTGAGTGCGCCACGGGCCAGCGCTGCGACACCACCAACTACTGCGAGGCGGCGCCGGGCTGTGCGGCGGGCGCCGAGTGCGACGCCGTCTGCTACGGCCGCTGCGTCGACGCGCCGGTCTCGTGCTGGTCCGACGCCGACTGCCCGAGCGACCAGCTCTGCGCCTCCTTCGACAACGCGCGCCCCGCCGAGGACAGCGCCGGCGACGACGCCAGCGGCGGTGGCGGCGCCGCGCCCGTGGCGCCGAGCGGCGTGTGCGTGAGCCAGTCCTGCGCCGACGCCGACGTGGCGCTGCCCACCTGCCCGCCGGGCACCGAGCCCTCCTTCGAGCTCGGCGCCGACGGTTGCCCCTTCCCTGTGTGCGTCACCGTCGACTACTGCCGCGAGCTGGTGCCCGAGCGGTGCGCGCAGACGCCCGGCTGCACCCTCGTGGAGGAGCCGTGCGCATGCGACCCTGCGAGCAACAGCTGCGACGACTGCACCGCGCAGCTGCGCTGCGTGAGCGATGGCGACTGCTACTCCCTCGGCGTCGACGCCTGCCTGCAAAACCCCAACTGCGAGCTGGTGGCCAGCGGCGGCTCCGCCGATGAGGGCGTGCGCTGCGAGGTGTGCGACGCCGCTGGCAACTGCGAGCCCTGCGACGCCGCCGATCCGGCGCCGCCCCCCGCCGACGTGGTGTGTGTCCCCCGCGTCAGCGACGGCACCTGCCTGAGCGACATCGATTGCGGCGCCGGCGAGGTGTGCCAGACCTCGGTGGTGTGCGGCAGCGGCTGCGAGGCCTCGCCCGACGGCGACGTCTGCTACGAGGAGTGTTGGAACGAGCGCGGCTGGTGCGTGCCATCGAGCATGAGCTGCTACGACCTGCCCCCGGAGCTGTGCGTCGAGGATCCGCGCTGCGAGCTCACCGAGAGCATGGGCATGCCCTGTGAGTGTGCGCCCGACGATGCGGGCTGCGGCTGCGACGCGCCCATGGTCCCCGTGTGCGTACCGCGCTCGGGCACGTGCGTCGTCGACGGCGATTGCCTGCCCGACCAGCACTGCGCCTGGGTCGAGTCGTGCCCGCCCTGCGATCCCTCCTCCGGCTTCGGCTGCGCCGCGCCCTGCTACGCCGAGGGCCGCTGCGTCGACGGACCGCCGCCGCCGCTCAGCTGCTCCGTCGACGACGACTGCCCGGAGGGCCAGGCCTGCATCGAGGTGAGCGTGTGCGAGGTGTGCCCGGACCAGCCGGCGCCGGAGCCCGGCACCGACCCGGCGCCGCCCGCGCCCTGCGACGCCGCCTGCACCGTCGAGCAGGTGTGCGCCTGGGCCGGCGGCTCCTGCTACGGCGACGACGAGTGCGGCGTGGGCGCCTTCTGTGACTTCTCGCGCTGCGACGGCGCCAGCAACCTGATCGCCTGCGCAGGCACCTGCATGCCGGTGGGCCCGAGCGGCCTGTGCCGGAGCGACGACCAGTGCGATCCGGGCGAACGCTGCGCCACCGAGCTCGACGTCTGTCTCGTGAACCCCGACGACCCCACGGGGGGCTGCTACAGCCAGTGCGTGCCCACCGACCCCACCCAGGGGCTCTGCCTCGAGGACGGCGACTGCGCCGGAAGCGCCACCTGCCGCTTCCACGCCGACGTCTGCATCGACGACCCCAGCAGCGCCGCGCTGGTGTGCTCCGGTTGGTGCGCCGAGGGCTGCCTGCAGGTGGAGACGCCGGCGCTCGATCCCGAGTCGCAGCGCTGCGTGACCTTCCACGAATCCTGCGTGCCGCCGGGGTGGATCGCGGGCGGCTGCTGAGGGCGCGTCCCAGGCGCGCCGCAACGATCACCACCGCTGGGCTTGGCGCTATGCTGCCCCACGGCGCAGCGGCGCAGCGGAGCAACCATGGACGGCAATTCGGACGAGCTCGCCAACCTCGGCGGCGTCTGGCTCATCGAGCCCCTTTACCGCCAGAGCATCTTCACGCCCGAGCAGTTCACCGAGGAGCAGCTCGCCTTTGCACAGACGGCGGCGGACTTCGCCACCGGCAAGGTGCTGCCGCGGGTGGCCGAGATCGAGGGCAAGAAGCCCGGCGTGCTCAAGGAATTGCTGAGCGCCGCTGGTGAGCTCGGCCTGCTCATGCTCGACGTGCCCGAGGCCTACGGCGGGCTCGGCACCGACAAGACCACCTCCATGCTGGTCACCGAGCAGATGGTGTGCGTGCCCTCGTGGGCCGTCACCATGGGCGCCCACGTGGGCATCGGCTCCTTGCCCATCGTGTTCTTCGGCAACGAGGAGCAGAAGAAGAAGTACCTGCCGAAGCTCGCCACCGGCGAGCTGTTGGCCGCCTATGCGCTCACCGAGGCGGGCTCGGGCTCAGACGCGCTGGCCGCCAAGACCACCGCGGTCGAAGACGGCGACCATTACGTGCTGAACGGCGTCAAGCAGTGGATCACCAACGCCGGCTTCGCCGACGTGTTCACGGTCTTTGCCAAGGTGGGCGGTGAGAAGTTCACCGGCTTCATCGTCGAGAAGAGCGACCAGGGCGTGTCCATCGGGCCCGAAGAGCACAAGATGGGCATCCGTGGATCGTCGACGTGCGAGCTCATCCTCGACAACGTGCGCATCCCCAAGGATCGCCTGCTCGGCCGCGTCGGCAAGGGCCACAAGATCGCGTTTGGCATCTTGAACATCGGCCGCCTCAAGCTCGGCGTGGGCTCGGTGGGCGGCTCGAAGCACGCGCTCAAGCTGGCCGTCGACTACGCCAAAGAGCGCAAGCAGTTCAACAAGCCCATCTGCGAGTTCGGCCTCATCCGGCACAAGCTCGGCCGCATCTGCTGCGGCATCTACGCCACCGAGAGCATGGGCTACCGCGCCACCGGCATGATCGACGCCTTCGTGGCCGCCGGCGGCCGCGCCACCGCCGTGGGGCAAGACCACGAGAGCCGCGTGCAGCAGGCGCTCGAGGAGTACGCCATCGAGTGCGCCATCTTGAAGGTGTTCGGCACCGAGCAGCTCGACTTCACCATCGACGAGGCGCTGCAGATCTTCGGCGGCTACGGCTACACCGAGCACTTCCCCATCGAGCGGCTGGCACGCGACGCGCGCATCAACCGCATCTTCGAGGGCACCAACGAGGTCAATCGCCTGCTCATCCCGGCCACGCTCCTGAAGCGCGCGGTCATGGGCCGCCTCAAGCTGCTCGACTTCGTCTCGCAGGTGAAGGAGGAGCTGAGGAACCCCGACTTGATCCCGCTGCACGTCGACGGCTCCACCGTGGGTCGCGAGCGGCGCGCCGCCGAGCTGGCCAAGCGCATCACCTGCTACGTGGCCGACATCGCCATCCAGAAGCACATGGCCGAGCTCGAGGAGCGACAAGACATCCTGGGCGCGCTCTCCGACATGCTCATCGACGTGTACCTGATGGACTCGGTGGTGGCGCGCACGGCGCAGAACGTGCCGAGCTTCGGCCGCGACAAGACCGAGCTGCAGCGCGAGATGTGCACGCTCCTGGTGGCCGACGCCTACGATCGCGTGGTGCAGGGCGCGCGCCGCTTGGCCGCCTCCATCACCGAGGAAGACGAGCTGCAGGTCATCTTCGCCAACATCGAGCGGCTCAACGTGGTGCGGCCGGTGAACCAGTTCCGCGCGCTCGAGCGCATCGCCGTGGCCGTGCTCGAGGCCGGCGGCTACCCGGTGCTCGGGTAGCGCAGCGCTGGTGCGGCGCTACCAGGGCCACTCGAGCCACACCTGCGCCGGACGCAGGTGCAGCGCGATGAACCACAGCGCGCCGAGCGCCGGGGCGGCCACCAGCCACCAGCCCCACAGGCTGTGCTTCTTCTCGAGGCGCCAGCCGATGAGCGCGCCCAGCGCGGCCACCGCCAAGAGCGCGACGGCGATGGTGGTGTCGTCGATGAGCCAGCGCGGATCCTCGAACAAGTACTGCACGGCCGCCGCGGGCGCGAGCAGCGCGCCGCCCGCCACCACGCGGCCGGCGTGACGTGCGTCGAGCCCGTGCACGATCATGGCGAGCGCCGGCGCGGCCACCGTGCCGGCGCAGCCGAGCCCGAGCGCCACCACGTCGCCCGAGCGGGTGGCCGCCAGCGCCGCCAGCACCGCGCAGGTCACCGCCATCAGCGTGGCCACTGCGCTGGCCGCGCAGGCCTCGCCCACGCTGCCAAGGGTGCCCAGGCGAGCGCGCCGCGGCACGACGATGGCGAAGGCGGGCACGCTCATGGGTCCCAGCGTACCACGTGCCACCGGGCAGCAGACGCCCCGCGCTCCGTGGCGGAGTCGCTCACCGCCTGGCCGCAGTCCACGTGCCGCCCGTACCGGGGACTTCGGTGCTACGCCAGAGCATGATCCAGGTGCCGGCGCCGCCAGCGGTGGCACCGTCGAGGCTGAGCGTTCCGGTGTAGCGGTGCCTGATGTCCGGGCTCATGCGCATCCGCATGTCGAGCGATCCGTCGCTCGCATTGAACGAGCCGCTTTCAATCCAAACGCTCGCCGGCCCGCTTGCGCTCGCGAAGGGGCCCGCAAGCTCATTGTCCATGATGGAGAACCAGTCCGATCCCTCGCTTTCAAGGTCCACTGGTGGGTCATCGTCGGGGTCACGATGGACCCCGGACCACGAAAGGGAGTATGTGCCGTCGAACGCGCCATCCGTCGGAAGCACATGAACGACGAAGTGCACGGGGCGGTACTCGTCCACGGCTGCGGCCACCTGATGATTGCCCGGTACGTGAAAAGTCATATTGAAATAGGCCCAACCGAATTGGTCGGACGGTGCGCTCCTCTCGGTTTCGTCGCTGGTGCCCGGGGCCGCCGTCCAGGTCACCGTCCACCCCTGGAGTGGGGAGCCCCGTCGGTCGAGCACCTGGACCCAGAGCGCGTCGGGTAGGTGATAGTGTTGGAAGACCGTCTGGTTGTCACCAGAGACCTTGACGAGGTTCACCGCCGCCTGCGGAAACGGGGGGGCGGGCGGAGGATGGGGTGGCGAATCCGGCGGCGGGTCCGGCGGCGAATCTGGCGGGAGATCGTCGACATCCCTGCCGGCGCAGGCCACGACGAGCACCGCGAGCGATGCTCCCCCAAGACAGTATCGTAGCAGCTGCACCATGCGCGACCCCCGCACTGCTCCAGTGTACACACAGCGGAGACCCCTCACGCCGGATCCCGAGACTCGACCACGACGTAGCGCAGCGCCTCGTCACCGCGCTCGAGGTGCTGTGGCTTTCGCCACAGGATACGCGCGCGGCGGCGGCGTGCGTGAGCAAGCGCTGGCAGCGGCGGACATGCGGCGCAACGCGCTGGCACGCAGCGTGAGATCGGCGACGCTTCGCCTGCCGCCAGCGGCGTTGGTGCGACGCTCGCTCGTGTGCCAGGCGACGCCTCGGCACGAGCGCGGGTGATGCCTCAGGGCTCGCCCTTCTTGCCCTGCCCCTGCGCGAGCGCGCGGCGCGTGACCGGCGGCACCTCGCGCTTCTTGGCCGCGCCCGGCGACGCGTGCGGGGTCACGTCGATGCCGAAGAGGTCGGCGATGGAGCGGGCCAGGCGCGCGGCCTCGTAGTGATCCTGGATGTTGGCCTGGATGGCGCGCGCGTTCTTGATGCGCCCACGGGTGAAGGGGAGCGGGGTGCCGTCGGCGGCGCTGACCTCGACGGAGGCGTCCTTGAACACCGAGACGTTCACCAGCGCGCTCACCGCGTTGTTCTGCCGATCGATGACGCGCACCGGGGCGCGCATCAGCACCACGGGGAAGAGCTGACTGCCGTACTTGAAGCCGATGAGACAGCGCGCGTCAAGGCGACCAAACGCGAGGCGCACACCGCGCGGCTCCTCGAGCTCGATCTGCATGACGTCGTTTGGCAGCGCCAGCTCGACGAAGCCGATGCGGCGGATCTTGCTGCGATCGCGCGCCTGGATGAGCTGCACGTCGTCGAGATAGCCGCCGATGCTCGGGCGCGTGGGGAAGCCGGCGAACACCGTGGGCACGATGGGGATCCACTCCGAGAGCGGGCGCGTGCGCGTCACGTACAGCTCGGCGCCGCGATCCTCGGCGCCGCACAGGTACACGGCGTCCGGCGTGCCCGTCTTCCACTCGCCCGAGGGCGGCGCCCCGCCCTTCCTGCCCCCGGCGCCCTTGTCGAGCGCCGCCTTGCGTCGCGCGGCCCGCTCCGCGCGACGCCGCGCCCGCTCGGCGGCGCGCTCGGCGCGGCGCTGCTCGAGCTCGGCCAGGCGCTTCGCCGCCTCGGCGTTGTCCACCGCGGGCAGCGGCGGCGGCGGGGCCTCCACCGGGGGCGGCTCCTCGACGGGCTCGGGCTCGGGCATCGGCTTCGGCTCGGGCTCGGCTACCGGCTCGGTCACCTTCTTCACGGCCTCGGGCGTGGGCGCCGCGGGCAGGCGCGCCTCCTCGTCCTCCACCTCGGGCGCGTCGCTGTCGACCTCGTTGGGCTCTGGCACCAGCTCCTCGGCCTCGGGCAAGGGCATGGGCGGCGGCGGCACCAAGGTCACCACCATGGGCTCTACGCTCACCGCCTCGACGCTCGAGAAGCGCACGAAGGGCAGCACCACGTGCGCCACCGACGAGAGCACCAGCGCAGCGCCCAGCAGCAGGCCGCGGCGCGCGGCGCGATCGCCGTGGTAGGGGAGCCAGGCGAGCGGGTTCGCCATTCAGTGCATCCTATAGCGGCTGGTCCGTGAACCGGCGCAGCGTGCCGATGGCGTACGTATGCCCGTGCTCGAGTGCACCTTCGCAGAGTGACGCGCCCAACACACCCTTCCTTCAACGCCTTTGGCCGAGGCGAGATCTCTAGCCGCGCGTTCGGAAGCGGTGCAGCGCCTCGGCGAGCCCTGTGGTCTTCTGTCGTACACGTTCGACCACGCCCTCGAGCTGCTGCGCGTCCACGCGGGCGTCCTCGCTGAAGCGGCGGATCTCGCCCAGGCTGCGCTCCACGCGCACGACGTCGGTGTGCTGCTCGGCCTGGCTCGACGACAGCTCGCGCACCTGGCGCGACACCAGGCCCAGCACCTGGCCGACGCGCTGCGCCAGCTCGCCCTGCTCACGGGAGGCGCGCGCCACGTCGTCGGAGACCTTGGCGACCCGGTCGGCCACGTCTTGCAGCACGCGCATCTCCTCGATCAGCGCGCGCGCCGTGCCCTCGACGCTCTTGCCGGCGGCTTCGAGCACGTCCACGCGCACCAGCGTCTCTTGCACGTCTTGCTCTTGCCCCCCGAGCGCCTCGGCGGTGCCGGCGCTCATCGACTGGCTCTGCGCGGTGGAGGCGCGAATGGCCTCGAGCGCGTTGCCGGCGCGGTGCGCGTCTTCGATGGAGGTCTGCACCACCTGGCGCAGCGCCGCCGCCGCGTCGTCGGTGCGGCCGCGCTGCTCGAGCACCGTGCGCACCCGCTGCTCCACCGTGGCGGTGAGCTGCGCGGTGCGCGAGGCGAGGCTCTTGAGCTCGTCGACCACGACCTGGAAGGCCGCGCCGCGCTCGCCCGCCTGCGCGGCGATGATGCCGGCGTTGAGCGCCAGCAGGCTCGTGCGGCTCGTGACGTCGGCGATGGCGCCGAGCACCGGCGTCATGCCCTCGACGCCGTCGGTGAGCGCCTGCAAGCTGCCCTCCATGGTGGCCGCGTGCTTGGCGATGTCTTGGATGCGCGCCACGGCGTCCTCGATGGCCTTGCCGCCCACGTTGGTGTCGCGCATGGCGTCGTCTGCCAGGCGCACCGACAGGCGCGAGCGCATCACGCCATCGGTGCTGGTGCGCTGCATGCGGGTGGCGGCGGCGCGCGCGGCCTCGGAGGCCTCGCCCACGGCGCGCGCGTCTTTCGAGAGCGCCTGCACGCGCTCGCCGATCACGGCCAAGCTCTTGGCGTGGCGATCGACCTCGCCGCGCAAAGCGCGCACCGCCTCGCCAGTGGAGGCGTTGGTGCGCTCGATGGTGTCGGTGTCGCGCGACGAGGCGTCGGCGGTGGTGGCCAAGTCGGTGAGCCGGCGCGAGCTCTCGTCGACGCCCTTGGCCATGGCGGCCACCGCTCCCTCGGTGACGCCAACCGCGCGCGTGCCTTGATCAGAGCCCGCGCGCAGCGACGTGGCCGCGGCCTTGATGCGCTCCACCGCGCCGCCCACCTCGTCGCCCAGGCCACGCACGCCGGCGATCATCGACGACAGCGACTGGCTGATGGCGTCGAGCGCCTCGAACAGCCCGGCCAGCTCGCGAAACTCGGCGGAGCCTACGCCTTGCGTGAAGTCGCCCTGTGCCATGCGCCGCGCTTGCTCGAGCGCCGGGGCGATACGCCGGAACGCGAGGTCGGCGATGCTCCACAAAGCCACGATAGCGATGAGCCCGAGCAGCACGCCCGTCAGCACCACCGCCAGGGTCTGCTGCACGAGCTGAGCGGCGCCCGAGAGCACGATGCGCACGACCGGATCGCCCTTGGCCGCCGCGCCTTCTTCCGCCGCGATGGCGTCGAGCGGGTCGTCGGGCGCCGAGGGCTGCTCGCTGCCGGCCAGCACCACGTCGACGCGCACTTGCAAGAAGCCGGGCGCCTTGTCGGCCGTCGCCTGCAGCACGTCGACGGGCAGGATGCCGTCGGTGGCGACCCCGGCGATGGCGGTGGTGCCGTCGGGCTTGAGCACCACGATGTGCACCAGCTCGCCGCCGAGCGTGGTGAGCCACTCGAGGCCGCGCTCGACCAGCTTGCGGTTGTCGGTGCCGGCGCCCACGGTGACCTCGGCCGACTCCTGGAGCGCGCGCCCCAGCACCTTGGCGCGCGCCGTCAGGTCGGCCTCGAGGCGGCTCTTGACCACGGCCGCGAGCGCCACCGCGATGACCACCGTGAGCACGCCGAAGGTGGTGAGGACACCGGTGAGCACGGTGGTCCGCAGGGAGCGCTGGCGTTCGGCGGCAGACATGTCCACGGGCATTCTCGGTGGGGTCGCCCCCGGTGCGCAACGTGCCGGGAGCGACCGGACATGGCGCACCGCGCGCGACGCCGGCTGACGAGCGGCGCCGAGTTCGCTAGGCATGCCCCATGGCCGTGCGCGAGATCCTGATCTGGCCCCACCCGGAGCTGCTCAAGCCGTCGGCGCCCATCGCCGTCATCGACGACGAGGTGCGCGCGCTGGTCAAGGACCTGTTCGACACCATGTACGACGCCGATGGGGTTGGCCTGGCGGCCCCCCAAGTCGGCGTCCACCGCCGCGTGGTGGTGGTCGACATCCGGTCCTACGAGCGCGAGCATGATGGCGAGAGAGTGCCGGTGCCCGCCGGCGAGGGCCCGCTGGTGCTCATCAACCCCACCTTCTCCGAGCTGCACGGCGAGCTCGAGTGGGAAGAGGGCTGCCTGTCGGTGCCCGGCGAGACCGGCATGGTGACCCGCGCCGCGAGCTGTACGGTCAGGTTCCTCGACCTCGACGGCAAGGAGCAGGTGCTGCGCGCCGAGGGCCTCAAGGCGGTGGCGCTGCAGCACGAGTGCGATCACTTGGACGGCAAGCTGTTCGTCGACTACTTGAGCCGGCTCAAACGCAACGTCATCAAGAAGAAGATGCTCAAGCTCATCGAGGAGCGGGAGCAGGGCGACGCCGCCGAGGCGTAGCGCTACCAGCTCACCACGGCGCCGCCCTCCGCCGCCACCGTCGTCGGCGTCGCGCGTGGGTTCTTGCCAAGCGCCGGCAGCGTCAGCGCGGCGTGGGCGCGGGCGCGCAGCGCGAGCCACGGCAAGAGCGGCGCGTCGAGGCCGGCGAACACGGCACCTTCGCGCAGCGGCTCGCTCGTGCCCTCGCTCTCGAGGTAGGCCACGCGCGACCACAGCGCCAACAGCGACGAGGGCATGACGTCGACCTGGACGAAGGCGTTTCTCCCAGGAAACAGGCCGAGCTCCTCGGTGTAGCCGACACCAAGCCCACCGAGCCCCCACCACAGCTCTGGGAGGCGCAGCTCGGGGCCCGCCCAGCCGCGCAGCTCCTCTCCCTCGAGGTCGGCGGCGAGCCCGGCGCGCGCGCCGAGCGACAGCCAGGGCGTGGTCGCCCAGCTCGCCACCAGCTCACCGTGGTGGGCGCCGACGAGCGCGGGCACGGCGTCGCGCTCGTCGAAGTCCTGCGCCAGCGGCGCGACGAAGCGATAGCCGCCGCCCACGCGCACCTGCTCCAGCGGGCGCACGTCGACGTCGACGCGGGCGGCGTCGAGGCCCGGGGTCACGGTGCGCGCGTCGAGGCCGGCGCGCACCGAGCCGCCGGCCGCGAGCGCGGTCCCCCACAAGAGCTGCGCCTGCGCCTCGGCCTCCGCCCGCAAGGACGCGAGGTCGGGCGACGAGAGCAGGGCCACGCGCGCGCGCGGCAGCACCAGCACGTCGGCACCGAGGGGGGTGTCGAGCGCCAACTGCACGCCCGCGGTGAGGCGATCGAGCGAGGGCAGGAGGGTCACGAGGTCGGGCACGGCGCCCGCGTAGGCGCCGAGCTCCAGGGCACCGCCGAAGACGCGCACGCCCGCCTGGGCGCCGTCGAGCAGCGTGGCGCCCGGCGCCTTGCGCGGCAGGAAGCGGCCCACGCGCGCCACCAAGGGGCCGCGGCCGTCGTCGAGGCCGAGGGAGGCCTCCCACACGTACAGCTCGGCGGGCTCCCCGGGACGGAAGCGCGCCGCGGCGGGCTGCAGCTCGTCGGCGACCAAGCGCATCGATCCGCCGGCCGCCAACCCCGGCGTGAGGCCCAGCCCCACGCGCACGGCGCCATCGAGGATGGTGCGCGTGAACGCCGCGTCGTCGTGGCCGAGGGTGGCCCACGCTTGCTGGCGCACGCCGGCGGTGCCGCGCAGGCTCCAGTCGGCTGCGACGGCGCGCCGCGCACGAGGGCTCGCGATCTTCGGGGCCGCGGCCTGCTCCACCAACCGGCGCTTGGCCTCGAGGGCGGCGGGCGCGGGGAGCGCGGGCCGACGCAGCTCGGGCGGCGCCGCTGCCGGCGCCACCACGAAGCTGACCCGATCGCCCACGGCGGCCCGCTCGCTCGTGCACGTAGCGTGGTGGGCGGCGAGCTGGGTGATGACGCACGTGCCGACCTTGACCTTGCGCCGCACCAGGTCGACGCTGGCCCCTGCCGTCAGGCCATCGTGCGCGCCGGCGTCGAGGAACGCGGCGGTGCTCGTGACGTAGCCGATCTTCGCCGAGCCGCGCGCGCCGGCGGCCGCGGCGGGCGCGGGCACCGTCAGCGCCATCGCCACCACGACGAGCGCCGGGCTCTGCCAACGCGCCCGCGCGCTCACGGCGCGCAGCCCTCGTTGGCCAGGCCCGCGTTGACGTTGTTGAGCCCGCCTGTGGCAGCGGCCGCCAGGCGCACCACCTCGGGGTCGCCACACGACAGGCGCGGGCCCAGCGCCGAGACGCCGTTGTCGTCGAGATGCAGGGAGCCGCCGATGCTGCCGTTGCTCACCAGGAGCGGGAAGGCGTCGGCGGCGATGTCTTCCAGGAAGTCGTTGTTCTTGATGCGCAGGTTGGCGCCGATGTGCGTGAGGGCGGGGAAGCCATGCAGCACCACCAGCTCGTCGCCGCCGTTCTCGATGCGCAGCTCGCCGCCGACCTCTTCGAGCGCGCTCAGCTCGTCGATGAGCTCGTGGGCACGGCGGCCGATCATGAAGAGCTCGCCGGTGACGGTCTCGAGGCCGTTGAGCGCGTTCTCGCCTTGCTCGATCTCCTCCGAGACGTTGATCTCGAGCTTGCCGTCGATGGTGGTGACGGTCGCCAAGGGGGAGAGGTCGCTCACGTCGGAGCCGGTGATGCGCACGTCGCCACTCAGGGTCGTGCAGCCCGCGAGCGCGTTGAGCCGGCCTTGATCGCTGATGTCGCCGGTGACGGGACAGGAATCGCCTTCGCCTTCACCCTCGCCTTCGCCTTCACCTTCACCCTCGCCCTCACCCTCGCCCTCACCTTCACCCTCACCTTCACCCTCGCCCTCACCCTCGCCCTCGCCTTCACCCTCGCCCTCGCCCTCGCCCTCGCCCTCGCCCTCGCCTTCGCCCTCGCCTTCGCCTTCGCCCTCCGCCACCGCGGCCTCACAAACACCCGCGACGCAGGCTTGCCCCGAAGGACAGTTGGCGTCGGACTCGCAGGGGTTGTGGGCAAGGAGGTTGGCGCAGGCCGCGGCCAAGAGAGCGGCGAGCAGCGCTGCGAGGGGCCAACCACGAGGCGTCGTGTGCATGCCAAGCACCTATTGATGAGGCGCGCGCGCGCCGGGCCCCAGCATCGCACCACGGGGCCGGCGCTGGCACCTCGACGGACCGTTGCGATCCCGCCCGCGGGCCGCCCGCGGGCCGCCCGCGCACGTCGGTCTCGCCAGGACCGCGCTTGTGGCAGGACGACGCCGGCCTCGACGGGTGTAGATTCGGCAAGGTGCGAAGCGGTGAGGCCCTGCGGGTCGGCGAGCGGCTCGGTCGATTCCAGCTAGTGCGCGAGCTCGGCCGCGGGTCGATGGGCATGGTGTTCCTGGCCGAGGACACCATGTTGCACGAGCCGGTCTGCGTGAAGGTCTTGCACGCCTCGCTCGCCGATCACCCCGAGGCATCGGAGCGCTTCAACCGCGAGATCGTCCTCGGGCGCCGCATCTCGCATAAGGGCGTCTGCCGGTTGCACGACATCTACGCCGACGGCGAGCTGCGTTACATCACCATGGAGTACGTCGAGGGTGAGCCGCTGCGCGATCTGCTGCAGCCCGAGCGCCCGCTCATGAGCGTCGATGAGGTGATCACGCTCGTGGCGTCCATCTGCGACGCGCTGGCGGCCGCGCACGACGTGGGCGTGGTGCACCGTGACCTCAAGCCGCGCAACATCATGGTGCGGCCGAGCGGCGAGGCGGCGATCCTCGACTTCGGTATCGCCACCGCGCTCGACGGCGTGTCGGCGCTGACCATCCCGGGCATCGCGCTCGGCACCAAGCACTACATCGCGCCGGAGGTGTGGGCCGGGCGCCCGGCCACGACCGCCTCCGACCAGTACGCGGTGGGCGTCATCCTCTACAACTGCCTGACGCGCCGCATGCCGTACAACCCGGCGCGCGACGTCATGCTGTTCGACGAGCTGAGCAAGGGGCCGCCGCCGCGCCCGAGCATGCATCGCGCCGACATCCCGCCCGCGCTCGACGCCGTGGCGCTGCGGGCCCTGGCCTTCAAGCCCGAGGCGCGCTTCGCCACCGTGCGCGCGCTGAAGGACGCGCTCCTCGGCGTGCGCGCGCCGACCGCTCCGGGCGTGCCGCCGTGGGCGCGCGAGGCGCCCGACCCGGTCAGCGGCGTGGTGCTGCCGCCGACCCTGCCCTCGATCCAGGCGCCGCCGCTCGCGGCGGCGACCACGTCGGAGAGCGGCCCGGCCGTGGACGCCCTCGGCCCGACGCTGGTGATGCAGCTGCCGACGCGCTCCACCGCCAGCGCGGACGCGCCCGAGCCGGGCTTCGTCCCCTCGCAGCCCGACGGGCTGCCCACGTCGGACGCGTCCTGGGTGGTGAGCGGCCGGCCCGTCGACCTGCCCGCGATCCCGAAGCGCGTCGGGCACGAGGCGCCGGTGGCGGTGCGCGGCATCGCCGACATGATCGAGCCGGACCTGCGCCCGCGGCCCGCACGCAGCCCCGGGCGCCTCGCCGTCGCCATCCTGCTCGGTGCCGTGGTGATCGCGGCGGTCATCATCGTGGTGGGCACCAGCGCACCGGCGCGCTCCACCACCGTCGATGCCGGCGGCGCGACGCCAGCGCCGCAGGCCCAGGCGCCGGCCCTGGCGGTGGCCGTGCCCACGCTCGACGCTGGCGCCGCGCCCACCGACCCCGCGCCCAGCGCCGGTGACGGCGACCATGCCGACGACGAGGGCACACCGGGCGCGGCGCCGGAGCCCGACCCGGACGGCAAGCCCCGCCGCGCCAAGCCCGCGCTCGACCAGGGTCGCAAGCGCTACACCGACGACACGCGGGCCCTCGGCACGCTCGTCGGCGGGCGCGGCATCCGCGGTGGCGACGACGAGGAGCTCGATCGCTTGCGCGCCCGCGCGAAGCAGCACGCCGTGCAGCGGGACTACGACGCCGCGGTGCGCGCGCTCGAGGACGCCAGCGCGCGCGTCGGCGCCATCGCCATCGACAAGGGCTTTGTCTTGCGAAAGCTCGCGCGCTTCAACGATGAGTTCGACAAGGTCACCGACGAGGAGCGACAACGTGCCGCCGACGCCCGCATGGCCGAAGTGATGACCGCGCTCGCCCAATCGCGCTACCAGGACGCCAACGATGTGCTCAACAGTGCCTTCGATCTGCTGCGCTGAGCTCCGCAGTACGCGCCGGCCGAGGAGCGACGCATGACGCCGTTGCTCTTGGCGCTGGCGCTCGCGGCGCCCCCTCGCGTGGCCGTAGTGGTGCACACGACGGGCTTCACCGACAGCGACGCCCAGCGCATCACGGAGAAGGCGCGTCAGGAGGCCGCAGCCCTCGGGGTCGAGCCGTGGGCGCTGGCGGGCGCGCTGCACATCACGCTCGAATGTCTTGGTGACCGCGCGTGCGTGCGCGAGGTGGCGCGCACGGCCGACGTCGCGTATCTGCTCAGCGTGAACGTGCTGCGCGCCGGCGGCCAGGCGGCGCTGGACGCGTCGCTCCTCGACGCCGACGGCCGCGTGCTGGCCGAGCACCAGAGCGTGCGCAAGCTCGACGTCGTGCTCGGCGCGGGAGCCGTGCTGCCGGCAGAGCTGACCGCGCCCCTGCGCGACGCCGTGAGCAAGGCCAGCGCCACGCCCGCGCCGGCCACCCCTGATCCGCCGCAGCAGATGCCGCCACCGTCGGCGCCAGCGCCGGCGCCCGCGCCACCGATGAGCGACGCGCCACAGGAGCTATCGGGGCTCGCGCTCGGCGGCGTCGCCACGCTCGGCGTTGGCGCGCTGGCGGCGCTGGCGGGCGGCGCCGTAGTGGCGGCACAGCTCGGCGTGCTCAACGACCCGCGCTCGTTGCGCGAGGAGAAGGAGCAGGCCGCGCTGGTCTGGATCCCCGTGGTAGGCGCCGTGACCATCGTCGGCGTCGCAGCGGCAGGCGCGGGCGCCGCCATGCTCTGGCTCGGGCTCGACTAGGACCAAGGGATGCGAGGAAGATCCGTGCTGAGGTCGCGCCGAATGTGGAGTGCTCGTGGTCATTGAGACCATGATCGCTTCCGCAGTGCTCGTGGCGATTCTCATCGTCATCGTGGCGCTGCTGCTGGTTCGACGACGGCGGCTGAGCAGGGCCGGGCAACAGGCGCTGGCGCTCGCCAAGGCCAACAACCAAGACATCCCGCCGTCGCTGCACCCGGTCATCGACCCCGATCTGTGCATCGGTAGCTTCTCCTGCATCAAGGCGTGCCCCGAGGGCGACATCATCGGCGTGGTCAACGGCGTGGCCACGCTCATCGAGGCCGCGCATTGCATCGGGCATGGGCGCTGCGAGGTCGACTGCCCTGTCGGCGCCATCAAGCTCGTGTTCGGCACCGCCGAGCGCGGCATGGATTTGCCGCACACCGACGACACCTTCGAGTCGAGCAAGCCCGGCATGTTCGTCATTGGCGAGCTCGGCGGCATGGGCCTTATCAAGAACGCGCTGCGCCAGGGCATCGATGTGGGCCGCACGCTCAAGAGACGCCTACAGAGAAGCGAGGCCCAGGGCAGCCTGGTCGACGTGATCATCGTCGGCGGCGGCCCGGCGGGCATCGCGGCGGCCATGAGCTGCAAGGAGCAGGGGCTGGTGGCGCGCGTGCTCGAGCAAGAGACGCTTGGCGGCGCCATCGCGCACTACCCGCGCGGCAAAGTGGTGATGACCGAGCAGGTGCTGCTGCCCGGCGCCGGACGCTTCGGGCGGCCGCTCTTGTCGAAAGAGGAGCTCTTGCACGACCTGCGCGCCGCCATGGCCGCCGCCAAGGTGCGAGTAGAAGAAGGGCACAAGGTGGTGCGCATCGAGGGCGAGCAGCCGATGTTCGCCGTCACCACCGCCCCCGGCGCCACGCTGCATGCGCGATCGGTGGTGCTGGCCATCGGCTTGCGTGGGTCGCCGCGCAAGATCGGCTGTGCCGGCGAGGACAAGGCCAAGGTGAGCTACCGCCTCGTGGACCCCGAGCAGTACCACGGCAAGCGCGTGCTGGTGGTCGGCGGCGGCGACTCAGCCGTTGAGGCGGCCATCCAGCTCGCCGAGGAGAGCTCGGCCAAGGTCAGCATCTCCTACCGGCAGGACTCGTTCAGCCGAGCCAAGCAGCGCAACCGCGACAAGATCGCGGCGCTCATCGCCGAGGGCCGCGTGCGCCCCATCCTCTCGAGCGAGGTGGTCGCCATCGACGACGGTGTGGTGCGCCTCAGCACCAAGGACGGCGAAGGGCGCCTCAAGAACGATCACGTCATTGTCGCCATCGGTGGCGAGCTGCCCACCGACTTCCTCAAGGCCTGCGGCGTCGAGATCAAGAAGTACCGCGGCGAGGAGAAAGTGGCGGTCAAGAAGGCGGCCGGCACCCTCACCAAGCACGAGCGCGAGGCGCGCACGCGGCGCCGTCTGGCCATCACGCTCTCGACCATCGGCGCCGGCATGCTGCTGGGGCTCTTCCTGATCGGCGAGGAGTACTACTTCCTCTCGCCCGACGAACGCGCGACGGCGCCGCTGCACGAGTACCTCAAGCCCGCAGGGCTGTGGGGGCACGGCGTGGGCGTGGCCGCCACCACCTTCATGCTCGCGAACTTTCTCTACGCGCTGCGCAAGCGCTGGGGAGCGCTCAAGGGCCGCGCGTCCATTCGCACCTGGCTCACCTTCCATCAGTTCGTCGGCATCATGAGTCCGCTCGTGATCGCCTTCCACGCCGCGTTCCTCGCCACCAACGTGCTCGCGCTCTGGACCTGGGCCGCGCTGGCGGTGGTGGTGGGTACCGGCGTGTTCGGCCGCTTCCTGTTCGGCTACGTGCCCGCGCACGCCGGGCGGGTCATGGCCATCTCGGAGGTGCGCCAGCAACTGCAAGAGCTCGAACGCAAGCTCGAGCCGCACCTGGCCGAGGCGACCAACGCCGAGGCTGTGCGCGAGCTCTTCGACCAGGCGAACCGTCCCCCCGCCAAGCGCTCCTTCTTGGCCGCCGTGCTGACGGAGCGGGTCGAGCACCGCCGGCTCACCAAGGCCATCCACGGCGTCGCGCATTACTTCCCTGATCGAGCGCATTGGGAGGTGTTCCGCGACTGTTTGGCGCAGCTCTCGCGCGGCCGCATGCAGCTCGCGTTCTACGCCACCATGAAGCGCCTGTTCGCCGCGTGGCTCGCCCTGCACGTGGTGCTGGCGCTGTTCATGGTGGTGCTCATCGCCGGCCACGTCGCCGTCACCGTGTACCTCGGCTACGGCTGGATCTTCACGGATCACGGATGAACGCGCGTGTACTCACCTTCTGCGTGCTCTCGCTAGCGGCCGCACCGGCCGCGGCACAGTTCGCGCCCGGCACCTTCTCCAAGGCGCACGCCGACATCGGTGGGCTGACGGCGTGCACCAAGTGTCACCAAGAGGGCAGCAAGCACGATAACGGCAAGTGCCTCGACTGCCACAAGGAGATCGCCAGCCGGGTCGCGCGTGACCAGGGCTATCACGCGCGCCTCGGCAAAGAACTGTGCGCGAGCTGTCACCGCGAGCACCGCGGCGCTACCACCTCGCTCATCGAGTGGGTGCCGTCGAAGCGCGCCTTCGGCCACGCGCTCACCGGCTGGCCACTGCAGGGCAAGCACCGGAGCACGGAGTGCGGCGCGTGTCATGAGGCGCGCCGCATCGTCGACGCCGACGTGAGCGCGCTGGTGAAGAAGTCCCGCCGCGAGACCTTTCTCGGCCTGGCCTCGTCGTGCGAGCGCTGCCACTTCGACGAGCACCGAGGGCAGCTCGGCGATCGCTGTGAGAAGTGCCACGACGCCACCTCGTTCGACAAGGCGCCGCTGTTCAGCCACAACAAGGACGCGCGGTTTCCGTTGCTCGGCCGACACAAGAAGGCGGCGTGCGACAAGTGCCACCTCACCACCACGGACGACGACTTCGACGCGCGCGCCTTTCCAGCCGCGCGCACCGCCACCTATCGGCAGTTCAAGGACGTCCCGCACGCGAGCTGCGCCAGCTGCCACGACGATGCCCACCGCGGCCAATTCGGCAAAGGCTGCGCGCGCTGTCACTCGCCAGAGAGCTGGAGGTCCATCAAGCAGGCGTCGGGCGACACGGGCTTCCACGACAAGACCGACTTCGCGCTGCGCGGCGAGCACACCACCGTGGCGTGCAAGGCGTGCCACGGGCCGTCGCCCGGGCGAAAGAAGGCCATCTTCAAGGGGCTCAAGCACGCCGCCTGCACCGACTGTCACCTCGACGCGCACGGCGGGCAGCTCGCCGATGCCAAAGGCGGCGCAGCGTGCGATCGCTGCCACCAGGTGACGGGCTTCGTCCCCGTGCAGTTCGATCTCGCGCGCCACAAGGAGACGCGCTGGCCGCTCGAGGGCGCGCACGGCGCGGTCGCATGCAACCGATGCCACACCGCCGACGCCAAGCTGGCCAAGCGCGCCACCGCGGCCATCAAGAAGGACGCGGACGCGCTCGGGCGTCGAGCACTTGCGAGCGCCGTGCGCCTCGACCTGCCCGACGCTGGTGAGCGCTGCGAGGCGTGCCACAAGGACCCGCACGCCGGGCAGTTCAAGGCCGAGGCCCGGGGCACGACGCGCCCCCCCATTGCCGCCGCGCACGCCGAGCGCGGCTGCCGCGCCTGCCATCAGCCCACCGCCTTCGCGGACCTGCTGTTCCGGCACGACGACAGCGCGTTCCCGCTCGCGGGCAAGCACCAAAGCGTCGCCTGCGGGAGCTGCCACGGGCCCGCCGCCGACGCGCCGGCCGCGCAGCGCAACGTAGTGGTCTATCGGCCGCTCGGCAGCACCTGTGCCGGCTGCCACGCAGACGAGCACCTCGGTCAGCTTGCCAAGGACGGCGTCACCGACTGCGCGCGCTGCCACGACCCCGCGGACTTCGTGCCTGCGCGCTTCAATCACGACGACCCGGCGCAGACGCGCTTCGCGCTGGTGGGCAAGCACAAGGACGCGCGCTGCGCCGCCTGTCACGTCGAGGTCGACGTGGGCGACGGCGGCACGGTGGCGCGGTACCAACCCACGGCTCTGGCATGCGCCGGCTGTCACGACGACGAGCACCGCGGCTCCTTCGACGCCTTCGTGCCCGACACGCGCGCGCGCGACGCTGGGGCCGCCGCCTGCGACGCGTGCCACACACCGGCGGGCTTCGCGCCCGCGGCCTTCGATCACGCACGCACCGGCTTCCCCCTGCGCGGCCGCCACCGAGGCGTGGCGTGCGACGCGTGCCACGGCAGCGACTACGCGCGGCCCGTGGCGCAGAGCTGCGGCGGTTGCCACCAAGACCCGCACGCGCAGGAGTTCGGTTTGCAGTGCGCGTCGTGCCACACGGAGAACGGCTTCAACGCGCCGCTCTTCGCCGTCGACGCACACCGGCGCACGCGCTTCCCGCTCGCCGGGCGGCACGGGGCGCTCCCGTGTCAGGAGTGCCACGTCGAGCGGCGCGATCGCGGCTTCGCGCGCGCCACCACCGACTGCAACGCGTGCCACGCGGGCGACGCGCTGCGCGCCACCGCGCTCACCGTCAACCACCAGCGCGCGCCGTTCACCGACTCGTGCCGCCGCTGCCACGAGCCGGTAGCGTTCGCGCCGGCGCGCTTGCCGGAGCACGACGCGTGCTTCCCGGTGAACCGCGGCGCGCACGCGGGCGTGCGCTGCACCGAGTGTCACGTCAGCTTGAGCGGCGCGGTGTTCACGGGCACCTGTGCGACGCGCGACGTGCGCTGCACCGAGTGCCACGTGCACACGCCCGAGGCAGAAGCCGAGAATCACCTCGAGGTGCGCGGCTACGTGTACCTGAGCGCGCGTTGCGCGTCGTGCCACCGCGCCGAGCAGTGAGCGCCCAGCGTCAGGCGCTGCTCTCGTCGTCGAGCCCGCTCTCGCGCTCGCTCACGAGCTTGCGCAGGTCGTGCTTGTCGAGCCAGCGATAGACCTGCTTGCGTGAGCGCCCGGTGGCACGCGCCACGTCGGCGATGACGTAGCCGTGGTGTTTGAGCAGCGCCAGCAGCTCTGCCTTGTCGGGGATGTGCTCGCGCAGCGCCGGCGCCTTGCCGGCCGGCTCGGCCGCGACCGATGGCGCAGGCACGGCGCGCAGACGCTCACCGACGAGGTCGCGGGTGAGGAGCGGACTCCCGGCGCCGCGCACGCCGAGCTCGGTGGCCACCTTGAGAACTTCGCGCACGCCGTAGGGCCAGGGGTAGGAGAGCAGCGCCGCAATCAGCGCCGGCTCGAGCGGCGCGTGGCCCTTGGGGAGCGCCGACTCGAGCAGCGGCAGTACGTCTTCACGGCGCGCCGTCATCGACGGGAGGTGGATGGTGATCTCGGCGAGGCGCGCGTACAGGTCGGCACGGAAGCGGCCGACGCTCATGGCCGCCGCCAGGTCGGCGCCGCTGGACGCGATGATACGCGCGTCGACGTCGTAGGCGGTGGTGCCACCCACGGCGAGCGCGCGCTTCTCGTCGAGCAGGCGCACGAGCCGCGGCTGCAACGACAGCGGCAGCTCGCCGATCTCGTCGAGGAAGATGGTGCCGCCGTGCGCCCGGCGCAGCGCTCCCTCGACATCGGCGGCGCCAGCTGAGCCCTTGCCGAACAGCTCGACGTCGGCCACCTCCGCCGGCAGCCCCGTGCACGTGACGCCGACGAAGGGGCCGCGACGTCCGCTCAGCGCGTGCAGCGCGCGCGCCATCACCTCTTTGCCGGTGCCAGTGGCGCCGAGCAGCAGCACGGGCGAAGGCGTGGGGCCCACCAGGCGCACCGTCGCGCGCAGACGCACCGCCTCGGGCGAGACGCCGACGATGAACGGCACGACCGCGTCCACGACGTCGGTGGGCAGGCGCCGGAACAGCAGGAACGAGTCGCCGACCTGGATGAGGTCACCATCGACGAGCACGGCGGCGTCAATCTGCTCGCCGTTCTTGAGCGTGCCGTAGCCGCTGTCGTTGACGAGGCGCGCCACCTCGCCCTCGAGCACCACGCGGGCATGTTGCCGCGACAGGCGTGGGTCGCCATCGAGGCGCACGCCCGCGACCGAGTCGACGCCGCGGCCGATGGGCGTGACCCCAGGGTGCAATGCGTGCACGTCGGAGCGCGCGGCGCCACCGGAGGCGAGCACCCGCAAGACCGGACGCGAGACCGCGCCGGATCGCAGCGTCTGCGGCCCCATGGTGGTGTCGTCCGCCTCGGTCATGCGCGACCTTACAGCGGATCCAGCGTCCGCTGATCGGAGGATCGCGAAGGGCCTTGCCACGAGGGCAAGGAGCAGCGGAGGCGCGTGCCCGTTGGCACGTGCCGAGCACGCGACGCAGCCATCGGGACAAGGGCCGGGCGAGGAACGAGGCAACGGATGCTGGAACCGCTGCATACCCGAGCACGCTTTCGGATAGGCTGCCGGCATGGTGGTGGCGTTCGCCCTGCTCATCGTCGCGGGACTGGCCGGGGACGAAGCCTTCGATCAGGGTGTGCTGCTCTACAAGGGCCTCGAGTACGAGCAGGCGGCCGCGCGCTTCGCAGAGATCTCGTCGCGACCGACGCTGGCGCCGGCCGAGCGCGCCGAGTCGCTGGTGTGGCTCGGCCTGTGTTTGGCGGGCA
The DNA here is from genome assembly GCA_020850995.1 of Deltaproteobacteria bacterium. GTDB lineage: Bacteria > Myxococcota > UBA727 > UBA727 > VGSZ01 > JACOUT01. Next base: position 4,034 of record JADZDP010000183.1, on the reverse strand, counting down.
CCGGCGACAGCGACGCCGCGCGCCGCACCTTCGCGAACGCCGTGCTCACCGACCCCACGTCGCAGCTGCCCACGACGACGGCGCTGTCGCCGCGCGTGCGAGCCCTGTTCGACGAGGTAGCCGCGGAGCACCGCGCCAAGGCCCCGCCCCCCCCGCCGCCTCCCCCACCGCCTCCATCGGCGCCCGCGCCGGCTGCCCCGTTCCCCGTGCTGCCGACGGCGCTGATCGCGGGCGGCGGCGTCATCGCCGGCGTCGGGGTCGTGTTGGCCCTGCTCGGCATCGGGCACCTGCAAACGGCCGAGGACCCCGACGCGTTCCAAAGCGACGCCAAGGCCGCGCTCGACGCCGCCAACGTCGAGGGTGTGTCGTCCGCCGTGCTGCTCGCCGCGGGGGCCGGTGTCTTCGGTGTCGGCGTCGCGCTCTTCGTCGTCAGCGAGTAGCGCGCTCCTCGAAGCTGGCCGAGGCGCGCGCGGTTTGGCCGCCCTTGACGTCAACACGCACCTTCTGTTCCTTGCCCTCGTGGCGGAACACCACCAGGTAGCTGCCCTCGACCAGGTCGACGGGCGCGAAGGGCGTGGGGCCGAGCGCGACGCTGCCAAGGAACACGTCGGCGAAGGGCGCGGCGCGCACCTGCAGCTTGCCGTGGGGGAGCTTGCTGTAGTCCGCCGCGCCGCCCTTAACGTCGACGACGGAACGGCCGCCGCGCTGCGTGTCGACGGCGACGATCTGCGTCGTGCCGGCAGGCACAGCGAGGACGCTGGTGCCGGTGCCCAGGCGTTTGCCGCCCTTGGTCTGCCACTGCACCCAGCGCGGCGCCGCGGCTGCGACCTCGCGCGTCTTGGCGACGGGCGCGGGCTTGAGCTCGCTGGGCGCGAGCTCGGGTTGGGCATCGGCGGCGGGCGAGGCGACGGGATCGGACACCGGCGCCACGGTGGTGGGATCCGGTGCAGGGCTCGGGGGATCGGGCGCCGGCGATGGCGCGCGCGGCGAGGGTGTGGGGACCGGGGCCGGGGCGGGCGGGTCGATGCTGCCGTCGCCGCGCAGCACGACGAACGCCACGGCCGCCGCGACCAGCACGAGGCCGCCGAGGGACGCTGCGACGAGCACGCCCTTGCCCGCGCGCGGCGCGCTCGCGAGGGGCGTGGTGACGAGCGACGCGGCCGTCGCAGCGTCTCCCCCGCTCGGCGCCGTGGGAGATGTCTCTTCCACCGGCGGGCGCACGGGCGCAGGCGGGGACGGCGCCGCGGACTTCAGGCGGCGCAGGCTGCTCCTGACCTCGTCCGATTGCGGCGTCGAGCACAGGAAGCCGGGGCTGGCTGGCCCCGACTCCTCGATGGGCGGGCTGGTTTGCGCACCGAGCAGCGCGGCGCGCACGAAGGGGCCGACGATGGTGCGGCGCACGGCCAAGGCCGGCGCCAACACGTCGGCGACCTCATGGCCGCTCTGCGGCCGTCGCGCCGCGTCCTTCTGCAGCAGGCGCAGCACCAGCTCGTCGAGGGCCTCGGGCACCGTGGGGTTGAGCTCGCGCGGCGGGCGCGGCTCAGCGGCGAGGATGGCCTGCATGACGCCGAGGTCGCTCGGCGCCGCGAAGGGGCGCTTGCCGGTCAAGAGCCAGTAGGCGGTGACGCCCAGCGCATACAGGTCGGCGCGCCCGTCGATGGCGTCGCCGCGGATCTGCTCCGGCGACAGGAACGGGATCTTCCCTTTGAGCTCGCCGGTGGCGGTGCGCTCACCCTGCGTGCTCTTGGCGACACCGAAGTCGAGCACCTTGGTGACGCCCTCACGGTTGACGATGAGGTTGTCGGGGCTGATGTCGCGGTGCACCAGGCGCAGCGCGTGGCCGTGCTCGTCGCATTGCTCGTGGGCGGCCGCGAGTCCGAGCGCGGCGTCGGCGATGGTGCAGCACACCACCTCCATGGGCAGCGGCTGGTTGATGCGCCAGCTGGCGCGCGCCAGCCGGTGCAGCGGCATGCCGTCGACGTACTCCATGGCGATGAAGAACGAGCCCTCGGTTTCGCCGAGCTCGAAGATCTGCACCACGTTGGTGTGGTGGAGGAGCGCGGCCAGGCGCGCCTCACGCTGGAACATCTCGACGAAGCGCGGCTCCTCGGCCAGGTGCGGCAGCATGCGCTTGACGACGCAGATCTTGTGGAAGCCCGCCGGGCCGTCCTGCTGCGCCAGGAACACCTCGGCCATGCCGCCGACCCCGAGGCGCTTGGTGAGCGTGTAGCGGCCCAGGCGATGCGGCAGGCGGTTGATCGGGTGCGAATCGGTGCCAGCCGCCACGGGATCGCTGGCGGGCATGATGGGGCCGGCCCCTTGCGGGTTTGGGAGATCTGGCGGCAACGGCGCTCATCTTAGCGCCTGGGGCAGCTGTGGAGTGCCTCGTGGGGGTCGCCCGCACGCACAGTTCCGCACGCGGCGTCACAGACGGCCTGGCCACGCGTGGTACGGCGCACACTCGCGGCGACGCGTTGCCCCAGGCAAGCCGCGATTCGACGCCGCCCTGGGCCGGGGTACACTTGCGCCATGCGCTGCCTCGCCTGGGTGTCGGTCACCGTCGCTGTCCTCTGGGGTGGCTGCACCGTGGACCTGGCCAACCGCCGTTGCGACGAGGAGCACGCCTGTCTCGAGGGCTACGTCTGTATCGACGGACGGTGCAACACACCGTTCGTCGCTGAGGGAGAAGGTGAGGGTGAGGGAGAAGGGGAGGGTGAGGGCTGCACCGGCGACACGGACGGCGACCAGCATGGCGTTGGCTGCGTTGCCGGACCCGATTGCGCAGAAGGCGACCCGCTCACGCACAGCTCCGTCAACGCGTACGCCGACGTGGACGGCGACACCATCACCACCGGCGGTGTCCTGAGCCTGTGCACCGACGGCAGCACGCCGCAGGGCTATCGCGCGGTGCAAACCGACCCCGACAACTGCCCCGACGTTTGGAATTTGAGCCAGACCGACGACGACAACGACGGCACAGGCAACGCTTGCGACCCGTGCACCGACGGCGACACCGACGGCTACGGCAGCGGCGGATCGTGCGTGGGCACCGACTGCAACGACGACAACAATGCCATCCACGCCACCCTGCCCTACTACAACGACGAGGACGCGGACGGCGTGAGCTTCGGCGGCGCAGTGCAGGCCTGCAGCCTGACGCCGCCCGCCGGCTTCCTTGGGAGCGCCAACGGCGCCGACAACTGCCCGCTGATCGCGAACGGCACGCAGACCGACACCGACAGCGACGGCGTGGGCGACGAGTGCGACGCCTCGCCGTCGACGCCGGGCTCGAGCCAGTTCTTCGATCCTTTCGACGGCACCAGCTTCGTCTCGGGCTGGAGCGAGGTGGTGGGGAACGGCGATCACGAGCTGACCGGCGCCGGCGAGTACCGCAAGCAGGAGAACGAGAAGGACGGGCTGTTCTTGCGCACCTTCGCCGGCTCGGACGACGTCGTTGTCTCGACCGACGCGGTGTTCGCCAACCTCGACAACGACAACCCGGCGAACCACCTCGGCGTCATGGCGCGCAGCAGCACCACCACGCCGTACACGGGCTTCGCCTGCATCGCGTCACGCGACAGCTCGAGCGTGGGGACGGCGCGCATCGTCGAGGTGGGCCGCTCCGACAGCGAGAACGCTTCCGCGGCGACGACGCTGGCGCAAAGCGCGCTGCTGACGGCGCCGAACGACGGCGCGCGCTTTCAGATCTCGTTCGCCGTGGTGGGCACGAGCTTGACCTGCACGGTGACGCCCAACGGCGGCTCGCCCGTGGTGGTGACGACGACCAGCGCGGCGCACCCCACGGGGCGAGTGGGGCTCTACGCCAGGAACGCCGAGATCCGCGCGCGCTGGTTCCTGGTGAGCACGCCCTGAGGGGCGAGCGCGAAGCGCAAGCCGACGCGAGGCGAGCGCGAAGCGCAAGCCGCACCGCGCGCCGGAGGCGCGGGCTGTTCCCCCGAGCGCGACAGCGCTCGGGGACAACGCTGTGCCCAAGGGCACCAGCCACCGAAAGCACGAAGGCCACCCGTCGGGTG
>JADZDP010000182.1 GCA_020850995.1 Deltaproteobacteria bacterium | reverse complement strand
GTGGACGCGGTGGTCGAGCGCCTGCGCGCCGATCTGCTCGCCGACCGCTTCCACGAGCACCTGCCCCCCGAGCGCCAGCTCGCGGGCGCGCTCGGCGTCTCGCGGCTCACCTTGCGCGCGGCGCTGGCGCGCCTCGAAGCGGAGGGCCTGGTGCGCGCGCGCCAGGGCGAGGGCGTGCGCGTGCTCGCGCCCTTCGAGCACGGCGGCGTGGGCTTGCTCGCGCACCTCGACCTGAGGGCGCGCCCCGAGCTCGCGCGCTCGGTGCTGGAGCTGCGCCGCGCGGTCGCCTGCGAGGCGGTGGCCGCCGCGTGCGAGCGCGCCAGCAACGCAGACCTGGCGCGCCTCGAGGCGCTGGCCGACGCGCAGTCCCGCGAGGCAGACGAGGCGCGCTACCGCGCGCGCGATCTCGAGTTCGCGCGCGCCCTGCTCGAGGCCGCGGGCTCCTTCGCCGCGCTCCTGCTGATGAACGCGCTGGCGCCCGTGTGGCAGGCGCACGGCGCGCTGGCCGACGCGCTCGTCGCCGATCGCGCGCAGAGCCTGGCGGGCTACGCGCTCACCATCGCGTTGGTGCGCGCGCGCGACGCGAGCGCGGCGCGCGACACCCTGCGCGCCGCGCTCGAGCTCGCCGACGCGCGCGCGCTCGAGCGCCTGCACACCGCGCGCGCACCCCGGCGCCGCCGAGGGAGCAAGGATCAGCGCCCATGAGCGCCGAGCACGCGCTGCGGGATCAATTGCTGCGCTTGCACCGCCGCGAGCTCGCCCTGCGCTTGCGCGCCGGCCGCGCCGTCGATCCGCGCGCGCTCGAGGGCTTCGTGTACCGCGGCACCGCCCTCGGCATGCCGCGCGTGGTCGAGCGCCTCACCTGGCGGACCTTCCAGAAGGCCTTCTGGCGACACCCCGAGAGCGGACGCGTGCTCGGCTGGAACGTGCGCCTGCACCAAGACGGCCTCGATGCGCCGAGCCGCCCAAAGACCACGCGCGCCGGCGATCCGATGACCACCTGGTACTACGAATTGCGCAGCGTCGAAACGGCGACCCTCCCGTCGTCGTGGCCGCAAGAGCTGCGGCACAGCCTGGTCATCGACTACGCGCGCGGCAACAACCCCGCGCTCGACACCGTGCAGTGGGTGAAGGACCCCCTCGTCGACGTCGGCGATGGCAGCGGCGATCACCTGCTCGGCGTGAGCTACCTGGTGCTGCCCGGCTTGTACGTGCCCACGCCTACCTTCTTCTGCCTTGAGCGCGAGGCGCCCATCAGCTTCGTGCCCGCGCGCGTCGGGACGGAGGGCAGCGCGCCCTGGGCGGCGCTCTCGGCGGGCGAGCGCCGGCTCGCGGAGCAGATCTTCGACGCCATCCTCGCCGTCGACGAGGACGGCGCGCTGCCGGCCTTCGCGCGCCTCGATCACGCGGGCTTCTGGCGCGCCCTCCAGAGCGGCACGGCGCCCCACGTGGCTGCCGGCCTGCGCGCCACCATCCACGCGCTCAACCTGGCGCCGCTCGCGCTCAGCGGCGTGCACCGCCCGCTGGCAGTGCTCTCGCGCGAGCAGCGCATCGCCTGCCTCGCGCGCCTGGCGCACAGCGAGCGCTACGAGCTTCGTCAGATGGTGGCCACCGCCAAGATCCTCGCGTGCTTCGCCTACTTCGAGCACGACCAGGTGCGCGGCCAGCTCGGCGGTGCCGCCAGCGCGCAAGAGACGGAGCGGCCATGGGCGGCGTGAGCAGCATCGACGAGCGCCCGCGGCCCTTGGTCGCCCTCGACGGACGCAGCGTGGCACGCGCGCATCATGAGTGCACCGATGTCGTCATCGTAGGCAGCGGCCCCGCGGGCGCCGCGGCGGCGCGCGCGTGTGCCCGCGCTGGCCTCGAGCTCGTGGTGGTGGAAGAAGGCCATGAAGCGAAGCCCGAGGGCTTCCCCGCGAGCGGCCTGCAGGCGATGGCGCGCTGGTACCGCGACCTCGGCACGTCGGTGGCCTTGGGTCCCCTGGTGATCCCCTTCCTGCAAGGCAAGGCCGTCGGCGGCACCTCGGTAGTGAACGGCGCCATCACCTGGCGCCTGCCGCAGGAGGTGTGGCGCGCGTGGGCCGACAACGACCCCGCGCTCGCCGACGCCATCCCCTGGGAGCGCTACCAGCGCGTCGAGGAGGAGCTGGCGTCATGCCTGCACGTGGCGCCCACCGACGAGCGCGTGGCGGGCGAGAAGAACCTCTTGCTCGCCCGCGGCGCCGAGGCGCTCGGCCTCGCGCACCGGCCCATCGAGCGCAACGTCGAGCGCTGCCAGGGGCGCGGCCGCTGCCTGCAAGGCTGCCCCGCGGGGCGCAAGCTGAGCGTCGATCGCACGCTCCTGCAGGACGCCGTCAACGCGGGCGCGCGCGTGCTCGCGGGCGTCACTGCGCTCGCGGTGCTCGTGGAGCGCGGGCGCGCCGTGGGCGTGCGCGCGCGTTCGGCGGCGGGCGCGCCGGTCACCGTGCGCGCCCGCTGCGCCGTGGTGCTGGCGGCCAGCGCGATCCAAACACCGAACCTCCTGCGCGCGAGCGGGCTCACGCGCGGCCCCGTGGGCGACGGGCTCATGGCGCACCCGGGCGTGAGCGTCACCGGGCGCTTCGATCACGAGGTCGACAACCACCAGGGCGCCACCCAGGGGCACGAGGTCACCGGCCTGCGCCACCAGGGCATCAAGATCGAAGCGCTGGGCTTCGATCTCTCGATCCTCGCGAGCCGCGTCCCCGGCGTGGGCAGCGAGCTGGCGTGGCGTTTGCCGGCGCTGCGCCAGCACGCGGTGTGGGGCGCGGCCTTGCGCGCGCGCGCGCAGGGCACGGTGCGCCCTGGGCTGCCGGGCATGGGTGGTCGCGCCCTGGTGCGCTACGCCCTCGAGCGCGGCGACGTCGTCATGGCGCGGCGGGCCACGCGCGTCATGTGCGATCTGTTCTTGGCCGCGGGTGCGCGCGAGGTCTACCCGGGCGTGGCGGGCGTGCCCGCGCTGATCAGAACGAGCGAGCAAGCGGCGTGCATCGAGGTCGAGGGACCGCTCGACGCGCGCGCCTACGCCATGTCGATGACGCACCTGTTCGCCACGGCGCGCATGGGCAGCGACGCACGCAGCAGCGTGGTGGGGCTCGACTTCCAGCACCACGACGTCGCCGCGCTGTTCCTGGCCGACTCGAGCGTGTTCCCGAGCAACACCGGCGTGAACCCGCAGCTCGCCATCGCCGCCATGGCGCAGCTGTGCGGCGAGGCCATCGCGCGTGCGCAGGCGCGCGCCGCTGCGTAAGACACGCGCGCTGCGCTAGTGCCACAAACCCGAAGTTCGTAGGGGGTAGTGCGCAGCGGATTCTTGCCGGTGGCAAGGAGCCCCGCAGCCGCGTAGCAGCGCTACGCGGCGAGGACGCGACGTAGCCACCGGCGAGAAGACCAAGCAGGACCCCCTAC
>JADZDP010000181.1 GCA_020850995.1 Deltaproteobacteria bacterium | reverse complement strand
GCGGCGTTTCCGTCTCCGGTCCTCGCGTCACATCCGTCGAGGATGCTCGCTCCGGTCCTCGACGGCGCCTTGCGCGTCGGGCGCCTCGGACGCGATCATCGATCAACTTGTCCTTTCGAGGGCCCTTGGTGGTCGCGCTGGTTCAGGCGCGCGGCTTGCCAACGCGACCTTTCCTCTTCGCCGTGGCGATGGGCTCGAACGCCGGCAGCGCGCTGACCTTGGCAGGCAACCCGCAGAACATGCTGGTGGCGAAGCTCTCGAGCCTCGCCTATCGCGACTACCTCGCCGCCGCCGCGCTTCCCGCCGGTGGCGCCCTGGTCATCACCGCTGCGCTCCTTCACCTGCTGTTCCGCCGCGACCTGGCCGTCGGCACTTCGCATGCGCCGGCTCCTGCGAGCGACCGCGACCCGGTACTCTTGTACGTCGCTCTGGCCTCGTTGGCCGGTGTGGTGGTGGCGAACCTGCTCGGCGCCAGCCTGGCGCTCTCGGCGCTTGCCGGCGCCGCCGCTGTGCTGGTCGTCGCGCGGCGCCGCGCAGAGCTCCTGTTGGCGCGGGTCGACTGGAGCATCTTGCTCTTCTTCGCGGGCTTGTTCGTCGTGGTGGCCGCCCTGCAACGCACCGGCCTGCCGGCCCAGTGGCTGGCATCGCTCACGCCGCCGCCGGCCGAGGCCACCGGTGTCGGCAGCCTTGGCGTCTTGTGCGCAGTGTTGTTGCTTGGCTCCCAAATCGTCAGCAACGTGCCGCTCATCCTGCTGCTCGAGCCTTGGATCCGCAGCTTCCCCGACGCGCCCCTGGTGTGGACCGTGACGGCGCTGGTCTCGACGCTCGCCGGCAACCTCACGCTGCTCGGCTCGGTGGCCAACATCATCGTCATCGAGCGCGCCCGCGAGCGCCTGGGTTTCTTCGAGTACCTCAAGGTCGGCGTGCTGGTGACCACCGCGTCCACCGCGTTCGCGCTGCTCTCGCTGTGGTTGCTGTGGTGAGCTCGCCCGTCACCACGTCGACGCGCCCGCCGAGCTCGTGCGCGCACCGACGTCGCGCCGCTACTCGAGCGGGAAGGGGCCGAAGAACTGCGCGCTCGTGCCTTCGCCGGTGCGCACCACGAACTGCTTCTTGACGATGTCGAGATAGGCGTCGCGCCGGGTGCCGTCGACGTCGGGGAGCCGCAGCGGCTGCAAGCTGCCGGTGCGGGGCGCGCGCGCCAAGGGCGCGCCGAGCGGCACCTTGGCGAGCATGCTCAACACCCGATCCTTCATGGGCCCCTTGTTCTTGCCGTAGGGCAGGTTGTGGGCCATGAAGAACGCGTCGAAGCGGTTGAGCGCGTTGTGGTCGAGGGCAGGGGTCGCCACCTTGGGCGTTTGCACCTGCGCCACGCAGCGCACGTAGAAGTCGGCCACGGCCCGGCCTTCGGCGTTGCTGACGCCGTCGGCGCGGCCCTTCTCGCTGCGCTCGGCGGCGACGATGATCTCCGTCGCGGCGTCTTCTTGACACACCGGGCGGTGGCGAGTGATCTCGATGCGCTTGTTGACGACGTCGAGGGACATGGCGGGCTCCATGGTAGAACAACGGCTACATTTTCGGCGCGCCCCGGGTCACGGTTGCCGACCCGGCCGTAAGTCCGCGATTCAGCAACGCAATCACGATCGTGCCAGCACCTCGAGCGCCAGCTCCACGCGCCCGAAGGGCGGCATGAGGTAGGCCCCCTGCACCAGGCCGCGCACGGCCCGCAGGGTCTCGGAGGCGATGGCGACGCCCTCGCGCGCCGCCGCTGCGCCTTCGCCCGCCGCACGCAGCCGGGCCAACACCTCGTCGGGGATGTGCATGCCAGGGACGTTCGCTTGCAGGAACTCGGCGTTGCGCGCCGAGGCCAGCGGCAGCACCCCCACCATGACCGGCAGGCCAAGGCCCTTGATGGCGACGAGGAAGCGCTCGAGCGAAGGCGGGTCGAAGATCGGCTGGGTCAGCACTGCCTCGGCCCCCGCGTCGCGCTTCTCGAACAGGCGCTTGATCTCGCGCTCAATGTCACGCGCGCCGGGCTCGGCGCCGGTGGCGAGCACGAAGCCGGTCTTCTCGCCCATGGGCTTGCCGGCGGGATCGACGCCCCGGTTGAGCCGCCGCGCGAGGCCCAAGAGGCCGATGCTGTCGAGGTCGAACACGGCGGTGGCGTCGGGGTAGTCGCCCACCTTCGGCGGGTCGCCCGTGATGATGACGAGGTTCTTGATGCCACACACGTGCGCGCCGATCAGGTCGGCCTGCAACGCGAGCAGGTTGCGGTCGCGTCCGCACACGTGCAGGAGCGGCTCGGTGCGCTTGCAGATGTCGAGCACGCGCCGCGCCAGCGCTTGGTTCGACATGCGCACCGTGGCGCGCGGCCCGTCGGGGATGTTGACGAGGTCGACGCCGGCCTGATCGAGGACGCGGATCTTCTCGAGCGTGGCCGTGGGGTCGAGCCCGGTGGGCGGCGCCACCTCCACCGAGATGACGAACTTCCCCTCGGAGAGCTTGCGGCCGAAGGCGCTGCGCTCGGCGAGCGGGGTGGGCGCCTCGCCCTCCACCTGGTCGCGCGCGCGCGCATGCAAGGCCTCACGGCGCCAGCGCCCGCCCCCCAACATGCGCGCGGCGGCCACGACCCGGCGGATGTGGTCGGGGCCGGTACCGCAGCAGCCGCCCACGGCGGCCACCCCGGCCTTGAACGCGCGGCGCGCCACCACGCCGTAGGTCTCGGGCGAGGACAGGTAGATGCTGCGCCCGTCGACGACGCGGGGGTAGCCGGCGTTGGGCTGCATCACCACCGGTCGGCCCTTGCCCACCATGAGCTCGACGACGCTGAGCAAGCGCTCGGGCCCGAGCGAGCAGTTGGCGCCCACCACGTCGACGCCGAGGGCGATCATGCGCTCCACCACCTCGCTGGGCTCGGCGCCATCCTGGGTGCGGTTCCCCTCGTCGAAGGTGCACTGCGCGACGATGGGCACCTTGAGCCCGTAGGCGGCCTCCACGGCCATCTCGAGCTCGCCCAGGTAGGCGAAGGTCTCGAACGCGAGCAGGTCGCAGCCATGCAGGACGAGGGCCTGGGCCTGTTCGCGGAAGGCGTCGAAGGCCAAGCGGCGCGTCTTGTTGCGGATCAGGTCCTTCGGCAACAGCCCCGAGGGCCCGATGCTGCCGGCGACGTAGGCGCGCTCCTTGGCGACGTCTTTCGCCAGGCGCGCGGCGGCGGCGCAGATGTCGACGACGCGCTCGCCGAGCCCGTGGGGTGCGAGCGCGAAGCGGTTGGCGCCGTAGCTGTTGGTCTGGATGACGTCGCAGCCCACCTCGAGGTAGTCGCGGTGCACGTCGGCGACCACGTGCGGCGACGACAGCGACAGCTCGTCGAAGCACTTGTTGAGCGCGCCGCCGCGCTCGTAGAGCTGGGTGCCCATGGCGCCGTCGAACACCACGGGGCCGGTGGCGAGCGCCTCGAGGAAGGGTGGCAGCGGGGCCATCGAGGCACCATTAGCACCTCGACGCCCCGCTGGCAGGTTCTCGCACCCTCTACGAGCCCGCAGCCGCGCTCGGCAGGGGCAGCACGGCGCGCGCGCTCTCTTGCTGCGTGTCGGGGTCGACAAACACCAGCGCGCGCCCCTCGCCGTCGTCCATGACCAGCCGGCTATGCTGAGGGAGCCCGTTGATGACCATGGGCGTGAGCCCCGGAGCTACCTGCGTGACCTCGCCGCCGAGCAGGTCCACGCGAAACAGGCCGTCATCTGCCACCCACAGCTCGTTGGCCTCGGCGCGGCTGACGAGCTCCGTCAGGTTGACGTCGGGCCCGCGCATGGGCACGGCCGTGCCCTGATCGAGATCGGCGAGCACCAGGCGCCCGCTGGCCCAGGCGTCGGCCACCACCACCAGGTTGCCGCTGCGGGTCACGAAGAACTCGGGCGCCTCGATGGTGGGCAGGTCGATGGTGGCCACGGTCAGGTCCTCCACGTCGATGAGGGCGAGCTGCGGCGTGGTCTCGGTGCGCGGGCACAGCTCGGGATGCTCCGCTTGCTCGTCTTCGTCACAAGGGACCTCCTCACGACGGTAGCGATAGCTCACCACCGTGCTGCCGTCGGGCGTGAAGCCCACCGGCCCCGCGGCGTCCTGCACGGTGCGCACGCTGCCGTCCTCGGTGGAGAGCAGCGCCACCACGTGCTCGCCGCCGAGGAGCACGGGCACCGCCACCACGCCATCGCCGGGGGCGACGCCGAGCCAGGTGAACGAGAACAGCCAGTCCGGCGCGGCGCCCGGCAGCTCGACGTCGAGGGCGCGTCCGCACCAGGTGCCCGCGTCGAGGGCGAAGCCGCAGGCCTGCACATCCTCCATGGGGAACGACAGCACCCGCGCGCGCGTCTCGTCCTCGTCGGTCTCCTCTCGGTCCGCGTAGAAGATGACCGCGACGAGCGTGTCGCTGTGCTTGAGCCACATGGCCTCGAGCCAGAAGCCGTCGTGCGGGATGATCTCGGTGGTGCGCGTCTCGAGATCGACGAGGTGGATGGGGCAAGGGTCTTGGTTGTTGTCGCAGACGGCCAGGTACTTCTTCGAGGGTGACAGGCGCGTGCCGTGGTAGCGCGCGCCCTCGTGTGCCGGCAGGGTGTCGCGCACCTGCAGCGTGTGCGCGTCGAGGAAGCCGAGGTTGTCGGCGCCATCCTGTTCTCCGAGCACCACCACCTCGTCGCCGGGGAACAGGATGCGCAGGTCGCTGAGGTGCGAGAGATCGACGCTGCCCGAGGGCGCGCTCGCGTCGGGCGGCACCGCGAACAAGGTCTTGCGTTCGTCGAGGAGCTCGCCATCGTCGTCGCGGGTGCGCACCTCCTGCACCACGAAGCTCTGCTCCGTGAGCGGATCGACGCCGATGCTGCCGAGGCCTACCTCGCGGCCGTCGTCGGTCTCGTGAAAGTCGTTGGGCTCGAGGTAGGTGTCCTCGCCGGCGAAGCGCTCGCCGAAGGTGGCGCCGGTGCAGGCAGTGAATGCCAGCAGGGGAAGTGACGTTCTGAGCAGGCGTCGTCGCAACAGCATGAGTCCTCCCAAAGTGCGCGCCGTGCCGGGCGCGCGGATGGGCAGATGACGCAGCAAGCGCGCCAGCGGCGCCTGCGCGTTCGCACGCGTCGCGCTCGTCGACGGGGCCGGCAGATCAGGACAGCGCTGTCGCGTCGTCGCCTGACAGCGCCGGCTGACACTCGGCGAGCGTCGAGGTAGCGTGCAGCGCGTGACGCAGGCAGCCACGGTGTTCGAGGTCGACGCGCAGGTGGTGCACCGCGAGGTGGCCACGCTGGTGTTCTCCCGCGTCTTGTCCGACAACCCCATGACCATGGTGCGCGCCGCGCACTGGCACAACCTGCTCGACGGGCTCGGGCTTGGCTTGCCCTACTTCTTGGTGCACGACCTGGGCTTGTTGCTGACGCAGCCGGTGGGCACCGCCATCAAGGTCGGCGCGCGCGAGCGATCGCTGCGCATCGCCGCCGACCGTGGGCACCTCACGCTCGACGCCGTGCAACAGCGCCGCTTGCAGGGCTACACCGACCTGCTCGTCGACCTGGCGCGCTCCGAGCTGTGCCAGAAGGCGTCGTCCAGCAACCTGCCCGACGAGCTGTTGGCCGCCGTCATCGCCAAGGTCATCGAGCCCGTGCAGCAGTCGGTGGTGCGCAAAGGGCACAACCGCAAGCTGCCGTTGGCGCTGCCCACCTACCAAGATCTCGAGCCCGCGCACCACGTCAATCGCGCCGTCACCGACGAGGTCAACGGCGTGCTCTCGACCTTGGTGGAGGCGCGCACGCGCGTGCGCGTCTCGCTCGAGCAGGTGGACCTCGACACCCTCAAGCTGCTCGAGATGTTCAAGGGCGAGGGCGGGCTCGGCAGCGACGGCGCCGACCTGCTCGACCTCTACCGCGCGCTGGCCACGCCGGCGGCCCACGACATCGCCAACTTCTCGCTCGACTTGATCCCGAGCGTGCTCGAGACCAAGAAGTCGAGCGGCGTGCAGACCTTCTCCATCGACGGCTACGCCAGCATCGAGACCCAGGGCAACCTCGACAGCTTGCTCCCCTCGGAGCTGGCCTTCGACGACGACCTGTTCGATCGCCGCTTCGCCAACAACGAGCTGTTCTATTACGGGCGCGAGAAGCAAGACACGCAACGGGAGCGGCTGCACTACATCCTCGTCGACGCCAGCGCCTCCATGCGCGGGCTGCGCACGGTGTTCGCACGCGGCCTGGCGTTGGCGCTGGCCAAGAAGATGACCCTGCGCGGCGAAGACGTGTGGCTGCGCTTCTTCGACTCGCGTCTCTACGAGCGGCAGGAGCTCACGTCGTCGCGCCTGCGCGTGCCCTACCTCCTGTGTTTCCGCAGTGAGCGCGGGCGCAACACCACGCGCGTGTTCTCCGAGCTCGAGCGCGAGCTGTCGCGACTGTCACGCGAAGACCCGAAGGAGGTAGTGGTCACCTTCATCACCCAAGGGCGCTGTCAGATCGACTCGCGCTTGCTCGAGAGCCTCAAGTCCAAGGCTTCGCTCTGTGGCGTGTTCGTCACCACCGGCACCGAGGTCAAGCTCGACTACCTCGACAAGCTCAACCAGCACCACGTGATCGCGCCCGACATCCTGGCGGACAAGGCCTCGCGCAAGAGCGAGGCGCTCAAGATCCTCGAGGGCCAGGGTTGACCTGCGCCTCGAGCTCGTTGAGGCGCGCTGTTCTGGCTGCGCCTCAACTGGATCCTGTTTCGTCCCGCGCGGGCCGGCGTTTTCGACCGCTTGTCCGTGCGCGACCGGCATCACGCCATCGCAGCAGCTGCGACGTTGCATCCGAGCCGAGCTTGGCCCTAGCGTCACCCGCCACGGCTGCGCCGTCGGCCGCTTGGTTTCGGGTCCTTCCACCGCGCGCCGGGCGCGCATCATCGCGGAGCACGAACATGGGTCTCCTCTCTCGCCTCATGGGTGGCACCACCACCAAGCAAGCCACCGACGACGTCTTGCTGCTGCACGGCATGCTCTTGATGGCCGGCGCCGACGGCACCATCGAGCAAAGCGAGCTCTCCACGGTGCAGGGCTTCTACGACACGCTGCCGGAGTTCAAGGGCAAAGACTTCAATGAGCTCTTGTCGCAGGCCAACCGCGTGGTGGCCAAGCACGGCGGGCTCAAGCAGTCGATCAACGCGCTCGGCGAGATCAAGAGCCCGGCCATCAAGAAGAAGTGCTTCGTGCTCGCCGCCGACATCGCCATGGCCTCCGGCGACATCGACGAGGCCGAGGACAAGCTGCTCGAGGCCATGCAGCGCTTGCTGGGCATCGACGACGACTTTGCCGGCAAGGTCATCGAGGTGCTGCAGACCAAGTACGCGACCTGATGTCGCTCACCGATCTGGTCCAAGCACGCCGCGATCGCACGCTGCGCGCCAAGCTCGCCGATGATGACGGCGTCAAGCGCGCGCAGAAGAAGATCGAGGAGGAGACGAGCGGCTACGGCTTCTTCGGCCGTCGCCGCTTGCTCACCGGCGCGCTGCGCCTGACCCGCTCCATGTCGCCCGACGTTGCCGCGGCGCTCGACGCCTGCCGCGAGCAGCTGTCGTTCACCGAGCCCCTCGAGGTGTACGTCAAGCCCGACGCGGAGCTCGGCGCCTTCCTGATGCGCGGGCCATGGGGGCCGCTGGCCCTCGGCTTGACCTCGTCGCTGGTGGAGGGCTTCACGCCCGCCGAGCTGCGCTTCGTGCTCGGGCACGAGCTGGCGCACGCCAAGCTCGACCACCTGGGCTTGCCCATGCCGCTCACCGCCACCATCGAGGACCTGGCGGGCCCGCTGGTGTCGCGGGCCACCGCCATCGAGCTGTTCTTGTGGTGCCGGTCGGCCGAGATCTCGGCCGACCGCGCCGGCCTCGTGTGCGCGCGCGACGTGAACGCCGCCGCCAGCGCCTTCTTGAAGCTCTCGAGCGGGCTCACGAGGGTCAGCGTCACCAGCGATCTGACCAGCTACCTGGCCCAGGTCGACACGCTCGCCTCCACGCCGGTGGCGCGCCAGAAGCCCCGCAGCGACGACGACACGCTCGAGTGTTTCAACACCCACCCCTACGCGCCGCTGCGCATGCGGGCGCTGGTGGCCTACGCCAAGAGCGACGCCTACCAACGCGCCCTGGGCCACGGCGGCTTGGGCACCCTGCTCACGCTCGAGGCCGCCGAGGCCATCGTAGAGCGCGACCTCGAGCTGATGGAGCCGAGCTACCTCGAGGAGAAGACCGCCACGGCGGAGCTGTTGCGCCGCGTGTTGTTCCTGGCGGGCATGGCGGTGGCGCACGCCGACGGCAAGGTGCACGAGAAAGAGACGCGCGCGCTCACGGCGCTTCTGGGCACCGACGCGCTCTGGCAGCCGCCGGCGCTCGAGGCGATCACGCGCGAGCTGGCCGACAAGCTCATCGAGGTCAAACAGACGGCGGCGCGCCTGGCGCTGGTGCAGCTCGTGCAGCACCTGACCATCGTGGCCGCGGCCGATGGCGTGGTGGAGCCCGCCGAGCTCGAGGCCATGTACGGCATCGCCGCCAAGCTCGAGGTGCCCCTCGGCATCGTCGACGAGACGCTGTGGGCGAGCGCGCGGCCCATGGACTGAAAGGCCGACAGCAAATCGGTCTTCGGCCGGCGGGTCGTCGGGTTTTGCGGTGATCGGGCGTCGGGCGCGGCCGTCGGGCGTCGGTGTCGGGCTTCGGGCGACGGGCGACGGGCGACGGTCGATCGCTG
>JADZDP010000180.1 GCA_020850995.1 Deltaproteobacteria bacterium | reverse complement strand
CGACGCGCGTTCTCACATCGAGAACACCACTGCTTTTCCGCTCGCGCGTGAAACCTTCCCGGATCCGGATCTGCGCATGCGCTCGCGGCAAAAAAGGAACGCCGCCCGAAGGCGGCGTTCGCGAGCATGCCGGTGCGCTCGGCTCACTTCTTGGGGGCGGCCGGCGGCGCGGGGGGCGCGGGCGGGGCGGCCGGGGCCATCTTCGCCACCATGGCGCCGAAGTCCTTCTGCAGCCCGCCCACCTTGTCCATGGCGCCCTTGACCTTGGCGTCGGCGGCGAGCGCCTTCATGTCGTGCTTGGCGGCCGGCCACGACGCGGCCGCCTTCATGGCGTCGGCGGTCTTGGTGAGGGCGGCGGCGCTCTCCTTGTAGGAGGCGGCGAGCTTCTTCATCGCCTCGGCCTCGGCGGCGGCGTTCTTGTCGCCCTTGACGCCGGCCATGAAGGCGGCGTGCGCCTCCGCCTCTTCGGCGTAGGCCGCCATCAGCTCGGCGACCTTGGCGGGCATGGCGGCGGCGTCGGCCGTCATCTGGCCGCAGGTCTTGGCGGGGTGATCGCCGGCGAGCGCGACCGAGACGAACAGAGCGGCGGCGCTGAACACGAACAGGGTTGCGAGCTTCTTCATGGGAGCCTCCTGGCGTGGGAGGGTGCACGAAGGGGGCGATGGGGCACAAGCAGCGCGGTCGCGGGTGCGGGGTAAGAAGCAGGTAAAGCGCGTCGGACCTTGCGGGGACCGGCGCCAACGCGTCGGCGCCTCAAAACTCCCAGCGATACCAAAGGTCCCCGCCCAGATCGCCCCACTGGTTCGCGCACGAGGGACACGAGCCGTCGTCCTCGGAGTTCCACACCAAGCGCAGGCGCACGTTGTTGTCGAAGCGCTTCTCCCACTCGACCTTCTGCTCGGTGCCGCCGCCGGTGGCGTCGACCAGCGTCGACTGCAGGCGCAAGCGGCTGCCGTCGATGGCCTGCAGGCCGGGGTTCACCTCCATGCCCAGCGCTACCGCCGGCACCGACGCGCCGGCTCGCAGCGAGAACTGCGAGGTGAGCTTGAGCTCGTCGAGCGCCAGCACGTTGGAGCGGCGCACGGCCTCGGGCAGCACGCGGCGCAGCTCCTTGTCGAGCCCCGTGTAGGCGCTCACCACCTCGAGCCCGGCCACGCCAGCGCTGCCACCGGCGTCGCGCACCTCGTATTGGGTGAAGCCGAAGGTCAGCAGCGACACGATGTCGATCTCGGACAGCTCCGGCGTCGACGTGAGCTGGATGGCGGGCGTCTGCGCGGGGCCCGACAGGTGCGCAGTGACGTCGTAGTCGTGCACGCGCGTCTCGGCCTCCACGTCGAGCACGGGCATGATGCGGTAGGTGTCGACGAAGTCGATGGCGCCGCGCGCCAGCCGATACCGGTTGCCGCGGAAGGTGGCGTTGCCACGGATGAGCTGCACGCCGCCCTTGAGGCCCGGTCGCTCCTCGGTGCCGGTGAGGAACAGGTCGCCCTTGGCTTCGAGATCGAGCACGTTGTTCTCCACCACGATGCCGCGGTCGGCGATCAAGTGCACGTCGAAGCGCACGTCCTCGTCGTCGCTATCGAGGGAGTCGAGCGCATTGGTGCGCCGCCGCAGGTCGGGCAGGAGGCGCTCCCAGTTGATGTCTTCGGAGTAGCGCGCCGCGTGCACGCGCAGCTCGCCGCCGAGCGTGGGCAGCGCCGCGTCGCCGCGCAAGGTCAGGCGCCCGGAGCTGGTGCTCTCGATCCACTTCGGCACCTTGAGGCGGAGGCGCTGGGTGCGCAGCTCGACGTCGTAGGCGTCGATGCCCTCGCTGCCCAGGGTGACCGCGCCTTGTGCTTGCAGCTTGCCGCCGCCGTCGGCGCGGGCGTTGGCTCGCTCGATCACCACGTTGGGCCCGCGGAACGACAGCTCGGCCTCGAGGTCGACGAGGGCAGGGAACGACGAGCCCTCGAGCGCCAGCTCACCCTTCGACAAGAAGCCCTGGCCGCTCATCTCGGCGTGGTCGAGGTCGCCGGTGATGGCGACGTCGAAGGAGAAGCGCCCGGCGGCGTGCTGAGCGCGCGGCCACAGGCGCGTCAGCGCCGCCAGTGAGCCCCGACCCGACAACGAGAGGTCGAGCTCTTCGTCGGACAGCAGGCCACGCGCGGAGATGAGGTCGACGTCGTCGCCTACCAGATCGAGCAGATCGAAGGTGACGCGCGTCCCCTGGAAGTGCGCAGACACGTCGGTGTTGGCGCGCAACTGCAGGCCGCGCGTGACCAGCGAGAGCTGGTCGATGGCGAGCGCGCCGCGGCTGGCACGGAAGGTCTTGAGCGCGCCGCGCGCCTCGACGTCGCCGCTCAGGGTGATGGTGACGCCCTCGGGGAGCGTGTCGGGCGGCAACAGCGGCGCCAGCGAGCCGTGGCGCACCGCGATGCCCGCGTCGTACGCGAAGGGCGAGCGGGTCTCCACGTGCACCACGCCGCTGCCGCGCCCGCTCAGCATCTCGCCGGTGAGCGTGAGGATGCGGTCGGTGTGCGCCAGCGTGACGTCGGCGTTGCCGATGGGGACCGAGCCGTACGCGGCAGCCTGCAACTGCGCCGACCCGGTGAAGCCCGGGTTCTTCGCGTGTTGGCCGAGCTTGCCCTCGACGTCGAAGGTGCCCGTGAAGGGCCGGGGCGCGTCGCTGAGCGCGTCGATGCCCGCGAGCTGCGCGCCGATGAGCGCCAGCTCGCCGTGCAGATCGCCGTCGGCGCGGCCGACGTCGATCGAGGCGGCGCCGCGTCCGCCGGCCAGCTCTACCTCGAGCGAGTCGATGAAGAAGCGGTCGAGATCGAGGTGGAAGGCGCCGGTGCCCGTGAGGTGCTGCGCGAGCAGGGTAGCGCCGGGCAGAAAGTCCACCGTGCCCGCGCCTTGCATGTGGTCGAAGGTGCCGTCGCCCACCGCTCCTTTGGCGGCGATGCGCCCGCGCACCGGCCCCTCGATCTCGAGGTCCTCGCGCAGGAAGCCGAGCACGCCGTCGACGTAATCCGCCGGCACGATGGCGCGGAGGTCTTCGGCGCGCGCACCGTCGAAGGCGGCGTCGATGGTCAACAACGGCGCCTCGTGCACGACGCCGCGCTCGTCCGGCGCCAGCTCGTTCCAATCGAGCACCACGTCGCCGGCATAGCGCGAGCGCCCGTTCTTGGTGGCGGTCACGTCCTTGAAGGTGAGCACGCTCTTGAACAGGTGCACGCTGCCCGCAGCGTCGCCGAACGCGAAGTCCTCGAGCGCGAAGCCACCCACGTCGAGCTCGGCCGTGAGCACCAGCGCCGACTGCGGCCCCTCCAGGTGCACGTGACCGCGCCCGTTGCCCGCGAACGCCAGCGTGCCGATGCGGTTCTGCGCGCTCGCGAAGTCGGCCTGCTCGGCAGTGGCATCGAGCAGCAGGCCGCGGTTCACGTCGTAGAAGATCTGGAAGAGGCCGGCGCCGCGCGTGACGCCGTCGTCGATGGCGCCCTCGAAACGCAGCGACTCCTCGTCGATGCGAATGGCCACCGATGGCGCGGCGATCTTGCGTGGCACGTGCAGCACCAAGCGCCCGTCGGGTACGGTGCGCACGTCTTGGCCCGCCACTTTCACGCCGTTGAAGACGCCGCCGCCGCTGCCCTCGAGCAAGAGCGGGCGCAGCGTGCCGGCGACCTGCGCCTCGCCATCGATGATGGTGTCGGCCCACGCCCCGGGCACGCCGAGGTCTGCCACCAGGTCGTAGACGGAGAAGGTGTCGGCGCTGGCGCGCACACGAGTGCGCAGGTGCTCGTCGAGCGCCACCGTGGCCTCGCCGTGCAAGGTGGTGCCGGCCCACGACCAGCTCGCGTCCTCCACCTGCACCGCGCGCTCGTCGGCGCGGAAGCGCGTGCGCAGCGAGCCCAGCGCGAACGAGTCCACCACCACGGAGCTGGTCTCGAGCTGGCCCACCGCGCTCAGCTCCTTGGCGCCCGGCTTTCCCTCGAGGTGCGCGCTCAGCGTGGCACCGCCGGCGATCGCCACCGGCAGGTGCAGGTGCGCCAGCGCCGCCGCGAGGTTGGCGCGAGCAGCGACGTCGGCGGTGAAGGCCGGCACCAGCCCCGGCGTACCGAGCACGACCTCGCCGGCCACGGACACCTCGGTGTCGTCGGCGACCAGCGTCACGTCGGAGACGCGCACGCGCGAGGGATCGAGCAGGCCGTCGCCCTTGACCGCGAGGCGCCCGCCGAACGAGTCGACGGTGATGATGTCCTCGCCCTCGTCGTCGAGGGGGCGGCGCACCTCCGCTTGCGCTACCGTGAACTTGAGCCGGTGCTCGTCGCGGCCCCGATCGCCGAGACGCATCTCGATGCCGTCGAGGTGCGCGCTGACGCGCTCGGTCCCCTGCGAGGCGACGCGCAGCTCCACGGCGCCGTCGTGCAGGCGCAGGTCGGCGACGTCGACGCGCGGCAGCGCGCCGGCATCGCCTCCCTCGGGGATGCGCAAGCCGTCGATGACGCCATCGACGATGCGCAGGTCGACGCGCGGGCGCACGATCTCGAGGTGCTCGAGGCGAACGCGCCGCTCGAAGAGCTTGAGCGGCGCCACCTCGGCGAGCACACGCTCGGCCGAGAACAGCGCGCGCCCGTCGGTGCCCTTGAGCAGCACCGGCCCGAGCTCGACCCGCGCCGTCTGCGGGTCCACCTCGATGTGCGCCACCACCAAGGTGAGCCCAAAGCGATCGTGCAGCGCGTCCGAGAGCTCACCGATGGCGAAGGTGAGCGTGGGTTCGCTGGTGAGCGCGCGCACCACCAGCGCCACGCCCACGCACAAGAGCGCCAGGCGGATGGGCAAGCGCGGGCGACGACGACGACCCACGGCGGGAGTATCGCGTCGCGCGCGCGGCCGCGCCAGTTGCGCGTCCGCCCCGGCCGCAGGTCGCGGCGTCCGTCACAAGAGGAACTTGACGCGCTCGTCGCCCTTGAGGGCGGCGTAGATTGAGTAGACCTCGTCGCCGGAGGTCACGTACAGGTCCAAGGTCAGGCTCTGGTAGGCGCCGTGGGCCGAGGCGCGCACCCAGTGCTCGTCGTCGCGCACGGTGCGGCCCAGCACGTCGCCGACACGGCGCAGCAGCGAGGCCACGAAGCCGCCCGTGGCTCGACCGATGGCCTTGAAGCGGAACACACAGGGGAACTGCACGAGGTCGTGGATACGCCGCTGCTCGACGCCGGTTGCCAATGACCAACCGAGGAGCGGCCCTGCGTGGTCGTCGCCCATGGGGCAATGGTAGCGCGCAGGGATCAGGCGCGCCTGATCGGAGCTGCTGCGGACACGCGCCTACACGGCGCGATGAGCGCCGTTCGCCACCGGCACCTGCCGCAGAATCTCGGCAAGATAGGTCCAGAAGCGGCCCACCGAAGCGATGTCGACGTGCTCGTCGGGTGAGTGCGGATAGCGAATGGTGGGCCCGATGGAGACCGCCTCCATGTGCGGGTAGGCCGCGCGGATGATGCCGCACTCCAGGCCGCCATGGGTGGCGGTGATCTTCGGCTTGGTGCCGAACTTCGCAGCGTAGACGTCCTGACACACCGCGAGCAGCTTCGATCGCACATCGGGTGTCCAGCCCGGGTAGCCGCCAAACACCGAGATCTTGGCGCCGACGAGCTCGAAGATGGCGCGCAGCGACTCGGCCACGTCGGTCTTCTTGGAGTCGACCGAGCTGCGGAACATGCAGTGCGCGCGGAGCACGCCCTTGGCGAGCTCGACGATGGCCAAGTTGTTGGAGGTCTCGGTCACCGTGGGCATGTCGCGCACCATGGCGAACACACCGTGCGGGCACGCCAGCAGCACGTCGAGCACACGATCGCTGTCGGACTTCGACAGCGCCTTGGCAGGTGCGCGCGCCTTCTCCGCGCCAACGCTCAGGTCGGGGTCGACGGCCAAGAGCTCGGTCTTCACGTCTTTGGTGATGGCGGCAATGAGCTGCTGGGCTCGCTCGCCGTCTTTGGCGGCGACGACGATCACCGCCTCGGCGCTGCGCGGGATGGCGTTTCTCAGGTTGCCGCCCGAGAAGCGCGCGAGGCGCAGGGGCAGCTCGCGGCGCACGGCGCCGAGCACGCGGGCCAGCACCTTGTTGGCGTTGCCGCGCCCGAGGTGGATGTCGACGCCCGAGTGGCCGCCCTTGAGCCCGGCGACGGCGACGCGCAAGGCCATCGAGCCTTTGGCCACGGCGCGCTCCGTCAGCTTGAGCTCGGCCTTGAGGTCGCCGCCCCCAGCGCAGCCGATGCAGATCTCGCCCTCGTCCTCGGAGTCGAGGTTGAGCAAGAGATCGCCGTGGAGCTGCCCCTGCTTCAAGCCGTTGGCGCCGCTCATGCCCGTCTCTTCGTCGACGGTGAACAGGGCCTCGAGGGGGCCGTGCGCCAGGTCGCGCGACTGCAAGACCGCCAAGGCCGTGGCCACGCCGATGCCGTTGTCGGCGCCCAAGGTGGTGCCGTTGGCGCGCACCGCCGCGCCGTCGACGCGGGGCTCGATGGGATCGCGCTCGAAGTCGTGTGTGGACTCGGCCGCGCGCTGGGGCACCATGTCGAGGTGCGCCTGCAGCACCGCGGTGCGCCGGTTCTCCATGCCCGGCGTCGCCGGCTTCGCGACCAGGACGTTCCCTACCTGGTCCTGCCACGCGCGCAGACCCCAGGAGCGCGCGAGCGACAGCACGTGCGCCGCTGCCTTCGCCTCCTTCTTCGATGGTCGCGGGATGGCGCAGAGCTTCTCGAAGTGCTGCCACACGGGCTTGGGCTCGAGGCCGCCGAGGACGTCGGTCATGGATGCCCCGTAGCGCGTGCCTCGCCTCCCGGCCAGTGGGTGCTTTGGCGACAGGCGCCTACACCCCAGGGCCGATGGAACGATGCCGCGCCTGCTGGACAAGCACGTCGGTACCGACCATGAGTGCCGCGCGAACGGAGGCAGGGCATGGCCGATCACCACAGCGAGGGGATCAAGATCTTCACTGGCACCTCGAACCCGGGCATGGCCGAGGCGGTGGCCCGCTTCCTCGAGACCCCCCTCGGTAAGTGCCGGGTGACGCGCTTCTCCGACGGGGAGATCCAGGTCGAGATCGACGAGAGCGTGCGCGGCATGCACACCTTCGTGCTGCAATCGACCTCGCCACCGGCGAACGAGCACCTGATGGAGATGCTGGTGATGATCGACGCGCTCAAGCGCGCGTCGGCCGACGAGATCACGGCCGTCATCCCCTACTACGGCTACGCCCGGCAGGATCGGAAGGTCGCGCCGCGCGCGCCCATCACCGCCAAGCTGGTGGCCGACCTCATCTCCAAGGCCGGCGCCACCCGCGTCATCTCCATGGACCTGCATGCCGGGCAGATCCAAGGCTTCTTCGACGTGCCCTTCGATCACCTCTACGCCACGCCGGTGATGCTGAACGACCTGCGCGAGCGCTACTGCGCCGACCAGGGCGAGGCCGACCTGGTGATCGTGGCGCCCGACGCCGGCGGCGTCGAGCGCGCGCGCGCCTACGCCAAGCGCCTGCAGTGTGGCTTGGCCATCATCGATAAGCGCCGCACCGGGCCCAATGTTGCCGAGGTGATGAACATCATCGGCGACGTCGAGAAGAAGCGCGCCGTCATCATCGACGACATGGTCGACACCGCCGGCACCTTGGTGCAGGCGGCGCGCGCCATCGTGGCCTCGGGCGCCAAGGACGTGTGGGCCTACGCCACCCACGCCGTGCTCTCGGGCCCGGCCATCGAGCGCATCGAGGGCTCACCGCTCAAGGAGCTCGTCGTCACCGACACCATCGCCCTGCGCGACAACGGGCGCGCCTGCAAGCGCATCCGCGTGTTGAGCGTGGCGCCGCTAGTGGCCGAGGCGGTCAAGCGCGTGCACACCGGCGAGTCGATCTCCACGCTGTTCGCCTGAATCGCTGGGAGGGTCTGTCTCCAGACCCTCCCCCGCCTCCGGCAGAGCCGGACGCGGGTCCCCCATCCGAGAGCCTCCCTCCGGTCGGCGGCTTCCCCCGTTGACTGGCCGAGGTCGCGAGAGGAGAACGCGCCATCCATCAAGGGTCCGGCCGCCGGGTGCGGTCTGGTCCCGCGCCCCGCGAGGCGGTGCGGCATGTCGCCGGCGCCGCGTCATCGAGGGGAGAGGAGCTGAGCCATGTCCGGTACCACCGGTCCCGTCGCCATTCCCGCCACCGTCCGCGCCTCGCTCGGCAAGGGCGCCTCGCGCCAGGCCCGCCTCAAGGGCGTGGTCCCCGGCGTCGTCTACGGGATGAAGAAGGAGCCGCTCGCGCTCACCTTCGATCCGCGCGACCTGGCCAAGGCCGTCATGGGCCCCTTGCGCCGAAACGCCGTCGTCAAGCTCGAGCTCAAGGACGCAGCCGGCAAGGCGCAAGGCTCGCGCTTCGCGCTCCTGCGCGAGCTGCAGGTGCACCCGGTGCGCCGCGTGCCCACGCACGCCGACTTCCTCGAGATCGATCCGAGCAAGCCCATGGCCATGAAGGTGCCGCTCGAGGCCACCGGCAAATCGATGGCCGTGCAGGAGGGCGCCAAGCTGCAGCTCGTGGTGCGCACGCTCAACGTGAGCGTCATCCCCACCGAGGTGCCCGAGAAGATCGTCCTCGACGTCACTGGCCAGGGCTTCGGCGTATTGCGCGCCAAGGCGCTGACCATGCCGAAGGGCGTCACGCTGCTCGACTCGCTCGAGACTCCCATCGTGTCGTTGCGCATGCCGCGCGGCGACAAGGAGGAGGAGGCGGCAGCGGCGGCGCCGGCCGAGGGCGCGGCCCCGGCGGCGGGTGCTCCGGCAGACGCCAAGGCCGGTGCTGCTGCTCCGGCAGCGGCGGGCAAAGACGCGCCCAAGGGCGACGACAAGGCGAAGAAGAAGTGATGCTGCGCTGCGCGGCGTGCTGAAAGGCGATCGTCGTGTGGCTCATCGTCGGGCTCGGCAACCCCGGGCGAGAGTACGCAGGGACCCGACACAACGTCGGGTTCCTCGTGGTCGACGTGCTGGCGCGCCGCCATGGCGCCAGCGCGTTTTCCTCGAAGTTCAAGGCCGAGCTCGCGCAGGTCAAGGTGCGTGGCCTCGGCGCGCTCTTGCTCAAGCCGCAGACCTTCATGAACCTGTCGGGCCAGGCGGTGCAGCCCGCCATGGCCTTCTACAAGGTCGCGCTCGAGCACATCGTCGTGGTCCACGACGATCTCGACCTCGAGCTCGGCCAGATCAAGCTCAAGCGCGGCGGCTCGGCGGGCGGGCACAACGGGCTCAAGAGCATCGATGGCCAGATCGGCCAGAACTACCTGCGCGTGCGCGCCGGCATCGGCCACCCGCGCAGCAAGGCGCCCGAGGGCGCGGCGCCGCGTGCGGGCGGCGTGGTGGGCCACGTGCTCGGCCCCTTCAAGGGCAAAGACGCCGAGGAGGCGGCCATCCTCGTCGAGCACTGCGCCGACGCGGTGGAGATGCTGATGAGCGACGGGCTCGAGAAGGCGCAGCTGCGCTTCCACAGCCTCAAGCCCGGCGGCGCCTGACGCGGCCCTGCGGCGCGCTCAACGTCGCTTGAGCAAGCTCGGCACCGACAGCACCGCGATGGCGCACACCACCAGCCCGGCGCCCAAGAGCTCGAAGGTCGAGGGCAACGCGGCGGCGAACAGCACGGCGCTTGCGGCGCTCGCCACCAGCCCAGCCAAGATGCTCGACGCGCGGTTCACCGGCACGCAGAAGGTGTTCTCGCGCTTGTCGAGGAGGATGAGGCCGCCGAAGATGCCGGTGCCCTGCGAGAGCAGGCCCACCGCCACGATGTAGCCGATGGTCGGCTCGCGCCAAATGTCGACGAAGCCGCGCTGCAGATCCAGCGCCACCGGCGAGCTACCGAGGAGGGCCCAGGCGGCGAGCACCACCATGACGAGCGGTGTGGCGACCATCTGCTCCTCCACGAAGTAGCGCGTGTTGGCATCGGGGTCCTCGCTCTTGGCACTGCCGCTCATGATGCGTAGGCGCACGAAGTAGGCCGCCAGGTACAGGCCGATGTCGAGGGTGGCGGCGCTCGAGAGCGTGAAGCCACCCTTCTCGGCGAACACCACCAGGAGCGCAGCCAAAGACAGCCCCAGCGCCAACCACGACGTCCATTGCACGCGCCGACGCGACACCGCGTCGACCACGGGCGCGATGACCAACACGCCGCCACGCATCAAGAGCATGGCGAACACGATGGAGATGCCATCGAAGGTGTACGCGAGCGTGGTGGTGACCACGATGGCGGCGGTGCAAGTGCCCGACACCAGCGTGCGCAGGCGCGGCACCGGCACCAACCAGCGACCGATCTTCTGCTGCGTGGCGAAGCGCCACCATCGGGCCACGGTGAGGAAGGTGAACATGCCCGCCACCGAGGCCAGCACCGTCGAGGGCAAGAGCACGAAGCCGTCGATGGGCGCCGCCATGCCCGCGAGCTGACCCTTCGACAGGAGCTTGGCGAGCGCGCTGTAGGGCGCGTAGCAGGCGAAGTAGCCGAACGCGAACCACCAGATGGACAGCCCGCGCATG
>JADZDP010000179.1 GCA_020850995.1 Deltaproteobacteria bacterium | reverse complement strand
GTCACCGACGTCGACGTGTGCAAAGACCCCGCGCGCGAACTTCTTCGCCTGCCTGATGCGTGCCATCCGGCGATCGGATCACGATCCGGCGGCGTTGGAACGCGGAAAGATCAGCCCAATGGTGAGAGAGTACTGGGGGAAGCCCTGCCACCTTCGCCACTTCGCTGCGCGAACCCGGCACGGCTTCCCCCATTCATATGGGGGAAGATCTAGAAGGGGGGCCGTTCATTCCCGCAGGGACGTCCTCACCCGGCACGCCAGAGTTCCAAAAAGGCAGCACGGCCTGCTCTCGCGAGAGCAGCGATCCCCTCAATACGGCGGGACGACAAGCCCCAACTTCTTCTTCTTCTTCTTCTTCTTCTTCTTCTTCTTCTTCTTCTCTTCGCCTTTGCCTCTCTCTTCTCCCACCCACCTGCCCCCACCCGCCGCGAGGTTTGCCGTTGCTCGCCACCCTGCTAGGCACCCGCCCGTGGGGCTCCGCGCTCGCCTGATCCTCATCGTCACGCTCGGCCTGGGCGTGTCCTTGGCCGCGTCCCTCGGCCTGGTGCTGCGCATCGAAGAGGCGCGCGAGCGTCACGCCACCAGCCAGCGCGCCGCGGCCCTGCTCTCGGCGTTGGCGCCGCCGCTTAGCGTCTTGCTCACGCAGGGGCGCGTGGCCGACATCGACAACCTCATGGGCGACTTGGCCAAGCGCGCCGAGACGCTGGGCTTCACGAGCATCACGCTCGTCGACGGGCACGGCGTGGCGGTGGCGGGCACCAACGATCGCGAGTTTGGCGCCGACCTGGCGCGCCTCGATCCCTTCGTGGCGCGCGCCATCGCCACGCCACGCGCGCTGCAAGACCCGCCGCTGCCGCGCTGGCCCTTGCGTGTGAGCGTGCCGGTCCAGGCAGGCGTGCGTTGGGCCACGCTCATCGGCACCCTCGATCAAGATCGCATCCAACGCTCGGTGATGGAGCGGCGCTGGCGCTTGGTGGTGTCGGCCTTGATGGTCTCGAGCTTGGGGCTCTTGGTGCTGTTGGCGCTCCTCTCGGTCGAGGTGCTGTGGCCGCTCGACAACATCATCGGCACCGCGCGGCGCTTGGCCGGCGGCGACTGGCGCGCGCGCGCGCACCCCCGCGGCGCCGCCGAGCTGCAAGAGCTCGCGCGCACCGTCAACGAGGCCGCGCACGCGCTCTCGGGCACCAAGGAGGCCCTCGAGGCCGAGGTTGCTCGCCGCACCGAGGAATTGCAGCGCGCCAACGAGCGCCTGGAGAAGGTGGCGCTCACCGATCCGCTCACCGGCCTCTTCAATCGCCGCTACCTCGACCAGACCCTGGCCCTCGAGATCACGCGCCAGCGTCGCGCGGGGCGACCCTTCTCGGTCTTGATGCTCGATCTCGACAACTTCAAGCACTACAACGACACCCACGGCCACCCGCGCGGCGACGAGCTGCTGCGCCGCCTGGCCCGCATCCTCACCGATTGCCTGCGCGGCTCCGACGTGGTGGCGCGCGTGGGCGGCGAGGAGTTCCTGGTGCTCCTGTTCGACACCGACGCCGACGCCGCGCTCGTGACCGCAGAGAAGCTGCGCGCCGCCGTGGCCGATCACGCGTTCCCCTTCGGCGAGGAGCAGCCGCTCGGGCGCATCACCATCTCCATCGGCGTGGCCGCCTGGCCCGTGCACGGCGATCACGTCGACCACGTGCTCGAGGCCGCCGACCAAGCGCTGTACGCGTCGAAGGCCGGCGGCCGCAACCGCGTGAGCGTAGCGTTGGCGACGCCAGGGGCTCCGTCGTGACGAGGCGCGCGCTCTTCACCGGTGGCCTCGCGCTGGCGGCGCTCGCCGGCTGCCGCATCGAGGGCGAAGATCCGCTCGCCAGCTTCGGCGGCGGCTTCGATCCCCTGCGCCACGACGCGGGCACGCTCGCGCCCGCGCACCTCGATGGCCCGCTGCGCATGGCGGTGCCGCCCTACTACGCCGAGGAGCTCGCGGCGGGCTCTGCCCAGGCCCTCGAGCGCTACCTCGAGGTGGCCTGCGGCTTCGAGGTAACGCTGTCGGCGTCGGCGGCCTACGACCAGGGCGTGGTGCGTCAGCTCGCCGCCGGCGAGCTCGATGTCGCCGAACTCTCGCCCTACCAGTACGCCGACGCGGTGCGCATGCGCGCGCCGCTCGTCCCCTTGGCGGCAACGGTCACCAACGGCAGCTCGAGCTACGGCAGCTACCTGGTAGTGCGCGCGGGCTCGCCCCTGCGCACCATCGACGACCTGCGCGGCGGCAAGCGCGTGCGCGTGGCGCTGGTGGCGCCACTCTCCACCTCGGGCTACGCGCTGCCGCTCGCGTTCCTGATCGATCACGGCATCCGCCTCGGCACCGACGTCGAGCTCATCGTGAGCGGCGGCCACAGCGCCAGCGTGACGGCGCTGCTCGATGGCCGCGTCGACGTGGCCGCGGTGTCGAGCGATCTCCTGATCGGCAGCGTGGGCCTGGCCGGGCCGCTCACCGTGTTGGCCAAGGTGGGGCGGCTGCCGAACGACGTGGTGGTGGCCCGCGCCGACCTCGATCCCGCGGCGCTGTCCCTGGTGCAGCACGCGCTCTTGCGCTTGTCGATCCACGACGCCGCGGCTCGCAGCGCGCTGCGCGCCTTCACGCCCGTCGACGGCTTCGTGCCGGTGCCGCAGGGCTACTACGACGGCGTGTTGGCGCTGGCGGAGCGCGCCGCCCGTTTGCCGCCGCCGCCCGTGCGCGCCCTCGAGCCCGCGCCCCTCGAGGGTGGAGGCGCCAAGTGAGCCCGAGCTCGGCGGCCGAGCTCTTGGCGCGCCGCTCGCTCGTCGCCCTGTGCCCGTGGGCGTCGTCGGGCGATCTGCTCGATCCCCCCGCGGGCGTGGCGCTGGCGGCCCTCGACGGCGCCGCCCTGCTCACGCTCGACGAGCCCGGCCGCGCGCTCCTCGCCGCGTGGACCAAGCGCGCCGATCGCGTGTTCCTGTTCGACGAGGCGCGCCCGGCCTTGCGCCGCCTGTTGCGCGCGGGCGTCGACGTGGCGCGCCCGGCGTGCCGCGCCACCCTCGAGGCGCTGGCCGAGGGACACGGTGGTCAGAGCGAGAGCTCGCAGATCTGCGCTGGGCCTCACGACGCCGCCGAGCGCGCGCACAAGATCGTGCACCGCCTGGAGGGGCTCTTGGCCCGCGTCGACGAGCGCGGTCAGAAGAAGGTCGCGCGCCTCGAGTGTCTGGTGCTGCGCGCCTTCGCCGCGCTCGAGAGTCGCGGCCTGCCCATCGACGTCGACGCGTGGAGCCGCCTCATCGACGAAGAGAAGCAGAAGGCAGGCGTGGCCAAAGAGGAGCTGTTGGCGCTGGCTGGCCCGCACGTGCAGCGCGACCTGTTCGGCGTGCCCGAGCTCAACCTCGACGCCGATCACGAGGTCAAGGTGCTGCTCGAGCGCGTCACCGGCCGCCGCCTGCTCGACGTCACGCGCGCCACCTTGGCGAGCCTCGATCACCCCATGGCGCGCGCGCTCCTCTTGTGGCGCGAGAGCAACAAGCTGGTCACCACCTACGGCGACGCGTTCTTGTCGCACGTCGACCGGCGCACGGGCCGCATCCACGCCACCTTCGTGCCGCTCGGTGCGTCCACCGGCCGCGTGGCCTCGCGCGACCCGAACCTGCAGAACCTGCCCTCGGACGCGCGCTTCCACCGCTGCCTGAAGGCGCCGCCGGGACGCGCGCTGGTCACCGCCGACTACGCCACCTGCGAGCTGCGTATCGTGGCCGAGCTGTCGAAGGACCCGGTGTTCTTGCGCGCCTTCGACGAGGGACAAGATCTGCACAGCACCGTGGCCGCCACCATGTTCAAGGCCGAGGTGTCGAAGACCAAGAACCCCGAGCTGCGCCAGCGCGCCAAGGCAATCAACTTTGGCCTGGTGTACGGCATGGGCGCCGCCGCGCTGGCCGCGCAGCTCGACGTGCCCCACGACGAGGGCGAGCGCCTCTTGCAGCAGTACTTCCGCACCTTCCCGCGCATCAAGGACGCGCTCGAGCGCTCGGTCGAGACCGCGCTGCAGAAGGGCTACGCCGAGACCGTGCTCGGCCGGCGCTTGTTCTTCGATCCCGAGACGCTCAAGGGGCCAAACGCGCGCGGCGAGCTCTCGCGCATCGCCAAGAACATGCCCATCCAGGGCACCAGCGCCGACATGACCAAGCTCGCCATGGTGCGCGTGCACGAGCGCTTGCTCGACGAGACCAAGGGCAGCGCCGGCCTGGTCAACACCATCCACGACGAGCTGGTGGTGGAGTGTGACGAGGCCGACGCCGAGCGCGTGGCCAAGGCCGTGGAGCGGGAGATGGCCGATGCGCACCGCGCGCTCTTGCAGCGCGTGCCGCCGGAGGTGGAGGTGCACGTGGGGCCGCACTGGATGCACTGATCCGCGCGCTGACCGATGCGTCGCGATTTCTTGCGGCCACGACGCCCCGCCGGTGCGCACGGTCGATGTGGCGCCTCGGGGTGAGGCCTCGTCGCCTGTCGACTTGGTCTGTCGGCGCTCGTCTGCTACACCCCCTCGCGGCCATATCCACGAGGACCCCCATGACCCGTCACCTGCTGCTCCCTGCGTTGTTCCTGTCACTGTCCGCGTTCACCACAGCCTGCCCGGGGTGCCCCGGCGAGGGCGAGGGCGAGGGCGAGGGCGAAGGTGAGGGTGAGGGTGAGGGCGAGGGTGAGGGCGAGGGCGAGGGCGAGGGCGAGGGTGAGGGTGAGGGTGAGGGTGAGGGCGAGGGCGAGGGCGAGGGCGAGGGTGAGGGTGAGGGTGAGGGCGAGGGCGAGGGTGAGGGCGAGGGCGAGGGCGAGGGCGAGCCCCCAGAGGGCGACACCTGCGACGCCCCGCAGGCGCTCACGGGCGCCAGCGGTACCCTCGACATCGATCTGAGCGACGCCACCAACAACCTGAGCGCGAGGGACGTGGGCAACTGCACGGGCTTCACCAGCAACGGGCCCGACGCCTTCGTCACGCTGAGCATCGCGGCACAGTCGGTGCTGCGCCTCGACTTCGACCAGGTGGCCGGCGACGCCTCGCTCTACGTGCTCGACGACTGCGCTGACACGGAGTGTATCGGCGTGGACGACGCTACCAGTGGGCCCGAGCACCTCGACGTGCTCAACACCACGGCGAACGAGATGCCGGTGGTGGTGGTGCTCGACTTCTACTCGTCCGCCGGCTCGGCGGCCACCTTGACCTGGGCCACCGACGCCATCACCGTGCTCGGCGACGGCGCCACCTGCGTCCAGGGCAGCATCACCGAGGTGTGTGACACGGCCAACGGCGCGGCCTGCCTCTCGAACGGCAGTGGCACCATCTGCGCCGTCCCCGTGATCTTGGGCGAGAACGACACCTGCGTGGCCGCCGACCAGACCCACCCCTGCGACACCGCTGGCGGCTTCCTCTGCCTCGACGATGGGGCCGGCGGCACCACCTGCCAGAACCCGAGCCGCGCCGCCTGCGACGCCGCCGTGGAGTTCAGCGAGCCAAACACCGAGGTGAGCATCGAGCTCGAGGCCGTGGGCGCCTCGTCAACGGGCTGCTCCACCACCAACCGGCCTGAGGCCGTGGTGCACCACCAGACCCAAGCGCGCGCGCGCGTCACCGTGCGCGGCTATGGCGCCACGCGCCTGTTCGTGCGCGACGAGTGCCTGCGCAGCGACCAGGAGCTCGGCTGCTCCACCAGCACCAACCCGAGCGTGGTGCTGCCCGACGTGGAGGCCGGCACCGACCTGTACGCCTTCGTGGAGGCCAACACCGACGACGTCGTCATCGTCGACGTCATCGAGCAGGCCATCATCCCGCGCGGCGCAGGCGAGGCGTGCGATCCCACCAACGTGCTCGAGATCTGCGACTCGGGTACCTCCTGCCTGGGTGGCCCCGACCCGGCGCCCTTCACGTGCACCACCCTGGAGCTCCTCGACCTTGGGGAGACCTGCGTTGTGGGGAGCACGGCCGCGCAATGCGACCCCGGCCAGGATCTCGAGTGCGACGGCAGCGTCTGCGCCGCCGACCCGGGCGATACCCCGGCGACCGCACAGGCGACCACGTTGCCCATCGACCGCGGCATCAGCCTGGCCACCGGCGATGTCGACTGCTTCGCCTTCGACGCCGCCGCCGATGGCACCTACGTCTTCAGCACCCTCGACGACGATGGCACCGACAACTTCTGCGGCGCGCCCGACGGCGTCCAAGCCGACGCGCGCCTGCAGCTCTACCAGGGCGATGGGACCTCCATCACCAGCGACGACGACGGCGGCGAAGGTTTCTGCCCCTTCATCACGCGCTCCCTCACCGCGGGCAGCTACGTCATCTGCGTCAACGAGTCGGGTGACAACGCCCCCATCCCCCTCGGCGAGCTGCGCCTGACGGGCATCGAGGCGGCCAGCTCGAGCGCGTCGGGCGACATCGACGGCGCCGACCCCACCTGGACGCGCTTCAACGCGAGCTGCGGCACGACCAGCTCGACCGTCGCCTTCGAGGTCTTCACCATCACCAACAACACCGGCGCCGCGGTCTCCGGCTACGCCGAGACCACGGCCGTGGACGACCCCACCACCTGCCCCTTCGACTCCTACCTGCACCTGTTCACGAGCCCGGTCGATCCGCAGACGGCCACCACCGGTCAGTGCATCGTGGGCAACGACGACGACGGCCCCGGCTCGTGCAGCCGCGTCAGCTTCACCCTCGACGCCGGCGCGAGCATCGCCGCGGTGGTGTCGCCCTTTGGCTCGGGCACGGGCGCCTTCGACCTGGTGGTGACCTCGTTCTCGAGCGACGCGCTCGACGTGGCCGCGCAGTAGGCGCCGGGAGAGCCGGTGGCCGCCCCGCGGCGGCCGCCGGCGTACTCCAGCAGCGAGCGTGCATCGCGCAGGGCCGGCGTCGCTCCCGCGTGGGCGCGCTCTCGCCCTGACGCCCGTTGACCCGCCCCAGAAAACGGCTACTCGACCGGCGACTCCCCCCGGCTCCCTGGAGGCGCGGCTTGCTACCCCTCGTGCCCGTTGTCGCCTGCTGTGCGCTGGCCGCCGTCACCGCGCTCTGCGTCGTCGCGCTGCGACGCCCCGTGTACGTCGCCGTGTCGCTGCTCGGCCACAGCCTGTCCTTGGCCGGCCTCTACCTCGCGCTCGGCGCCCAGCTCTCGGCGGCAGCGCAGACGCTCATCTACTCGGGCGCCATCGTGGTGCTCTTCCTCATCGTGGTGGCGCTCTTGCCCTCGGGCGGCGCCGAGCGCGTCGGTCTCGGCCGTGTCGTCGCGGGCGTCGCGGTCTTCCTCGCCACGGCGGCCGGCCTGGCAGCCGCGGTGGCCGCGTCGGGGCTGCCGCACGCGAAGAAAGACACCTTCTCGGTGGAGCAGGTGGGCGCGCCGCTCTTCGACGAGCTACTCGTGCCCTTCGAGCTGACGGCGCCGCTCTTGCTCGCCGCTATCGTGGCGGCCATCGCGCTGTGGCGTCGTCAAGAGCTCACGCGGCCTGCCGACGTCGCGGGCGACGAGGCGCGCCCATGAACCTCTCGTCAGAGACGATCATCGTCGCCACCGCGGTGTTCATCTTCAGCTGCGGCGCCGCCGGCGTGGTCCTCCGCAAGAACCCCATCGGCCTGTTGATGAGCGTGGAGCTGATGATCAACGCCGCCATCATGGTGATGGTGCTCGGCAGCCGCCTGCATGCGCAGCCCACGGGCCAGTCGGTGGCCCTGCTGGTGTTGGTGCTCGGCGCCGCCGAGGCCGTGGTGGGCCTGGCGTTGGCGCTGGCCGTGTTCCGGCGCCGCGAGCATGTCGACGTCGACGAGGCGCGGGAGATCCAAGGATGAGCGCCGCCGATCTGCTCCTGTGGTCGTTCTTGTTCCCGCTGCCCACGCTGCTCTTGTCGGCGCTCGGCTTGCCGCGCCGCGCGGGCCTCGTCTCCTTCCTGAGCCCGCTCGCCATCGTCGGCGTCGGCCTCGGCTGGCTCGTGCAGGGCGCCACCACCGCCAAGCTGGTCGTGCCCGACCTGGTGCGCTTCCTGCCCGACGGCGCCTTCCGCCTCACCGTCGACCCCCTCGCTGGCATCATGCTCTTGGTGGTCGGCTTCGTCTCCACCTGCGTGTTCATCTACGCGCAGGGCTACATGGCGCACGACGAGCGCGCCCATCGCTTCTTCGCCTTCCTCGACTTCTTCGTCGCCGCCATGTGCCTGTTGGTGGTGGCCGGCAACCTCACGGTGCTCTTGATCGGCTGGACGGGCGTGGGCGTGGCGAGCTTCCTGCTCATCTCCTTTTGGTGGCAGAAAGACGGCGGCGCGCCCCTCAAGGCCGGCTACCTGGCGCTCGGCGCCAACGCCATCGGCGACGCCGCGCTCTTGCTCGCCGTGGTGCTGGTGCCCGCCGGCCTCGGCGAGCTCACCGAGCTCGGCGCCATCTCGCGCGCGGCGCCCGAGCGCGCCACGCTGCTCGCCTGGTGCCTGGTGATCGCCGCCTGCGCCAAGTCGGCGCAGGGCCCGCTGTGGTGGTGGCTGCCCTCGGCCATGGCCGGTCCCACGCCGGTGTCGGCGCTCATCCACGCCGCCACCATGGTGGCCGCCGGCGTGTACCTGTTGGTGCGCACCGCCACCGTGGTGGTGGAGGCGCCCTCGGTCGCCTACGTCACCGCCTGGACCGGCGTGATCACGGCGCTGCTCGCGGGGCTCGCGTCGCTCTGGCAGCCGAACTTCAAGCGCGGCTTGGCGTACTCGACGGTGTCGCAGCTCGGCTGGATGTTCACGGCCGTCGCCGTGGGCGCGCCCTTTGCGGCGCTCTTCCACCTGGTCACGCACGCCGCGTTCAAGGCCATGCTCTTCCTCTCGGCGGGCACCGTCATCGCCGCCACCCATCACGAGGAGCGCATCGATCAGGTCGGTGGCTTGGCCAAGAAGCTGCCCATGGCCTTCGCCTTCTTCGTGCTTGGCACGGCGGCGCTCATCGGCACGCCGCTCGTCACCGCCGGCTCCTTCTCGAAAGACGCCATCCTCGAGGCCACGCTGGCCTCGGCGTGGCCCGAGCTCGGCTGGCTCTTGCTCGCGGGCGCCTTCCTCACCGGCGCCTACGCGGGCCGCCTGCTGTTCGGCGTGTTCCTGGGCGCGCCTGGCCCCGCCACCGAGCACGCCCATCACCCCGGCCGCGTCTTCGACCTCGCGCTCCTCCCGCTGGCCGCGGGCGCCGTGGGCCTGGGCTACCTCGAGGCGGGCAGCGGGCTGCTCTCGGGCCTGGTGCACGAGGTGGTGGCCGCAGGCGAGCCCGTCCACGTGCAGCCCACGCTGCTCGGGATCGGCGCCTTCGCCATCGGGCTCGTGGGCGTGGGTGCTGGCGCCCTGCTCGCGCGCACGCGCAGCAAGTGCTTGCCCTTGCCCGCCTTCACCGGCGTGTGGCAGGCGCTCTGGGGCGAGGCGCACGCGATCCCGCAGGGCGCCGCGGCCCTGCACTCAGGCCGCATCAGCCGGTACGCGCTCGTCAGCGTGCTCGGCGTCGCCGTCGCCATGGGTGTCGCGGTGGCGCCCGTGGCAGGTCAAGACGCGCCGCCGGCCGTCGAAAACAAGCGGCGCCCCTTCAAGCCGAACGATCCGCGCAAGAAGAAGGACGCGGAGCGCCAGCGCAAGAAGGAGCAGCGCGAGCGCGAGCGTCGCGAACGGCAGCGTGAGCGCGAAAAGCAAGAGCTGCGCCTCGACGCCTCCCGTGGCGAGCTGCGGCCGGCGACCGGCCTCGCCGACCCCAACACGCCCGAGGGCGCCGCGCAGCGCAAGCGCATCAGCGAGGCCGCCAAGGCGGCCTTCGAGGAGAAGCGCCGTCAAGCCAAGGAGAAGAGCGCCAAGCCCGCTCCCAACGACGGAGAGGGGGCAACGCCATGAACGAGCTCGTCGAGAGCCTGAGCTGGGTGTCGCGCGCCGAGCTCATCCTGGTGGGCTGCATGTTGGCGCTGCTCGCGTTGGCGCCGAAGCTCGAGAACAACGCGGTCGCCACCTCGACCCTCGGCGCGCTCGGCGCGTTGGCGGCCGGCGCCTGCGGCTTGCAGGTGGCAGGCATCGAGCGCCTGGGCCTCGTCGTCACCGCCGCCGGCATCGTGGTGGCGATGCTGCTCCTGCATGCGGCGGAGCTCTTCGATCGTCGGCAGCGCCCCGAGGCCGCCGCGCTCGTCATCGTCGGTGGCCTCGGCGCCATCGTCATCGTTGCCAGCGACACGCTGCTCGAGATTGGCGTCGGCGTGGAGCTGTTGTCGCTGTCGGGCGCGACCTTGGTCGCGCTGGGGCGCGGTGCGCGTCCCCTCGAGGCGGGCTTCAAGTACTTCCTGCTCTCGGCCGCCACCTTCGCGATGTTCTTGTTCGGCATGGCGCTGGTGTTCCTCGCCAACGGCTCCTTTGGACTCGATGCGCTCAACGAAGTGTTCGGACCCGGCCGCGGCGTGGCGCTGGTGGGCGCGGCGCTGATGGTCATGGGACTCGCCTTCAAGCTCGCGCTCCTCCCGGTGCACTTCGGCGCCCTCGACGCGTACAGCGCGGGGCCCGCGGGCGTCATTGGCTTCGTCATGCTCGTGTCCAAGCTCGGCGCCGCCGCGGGCATCGCCAAGATCGCGAGCGCGTCGGGCGCCTCGGTGCAGCAGCTCCTCATGGGCGCCGGCTTGGTCACCATCGCGTTCGGCGTGGTCGCGAGCTTCGCGCAGACCGAGCTGCGTCGCCTGTTGGCGTACTCGGCGGTGGCGCACGCCGGCTTCCTCGCGCTCGCCGCCGGCAACCCCAAGCTCGCCATGCCCACCGCGTTGTTCTACGTCGTGTGCTACGGCGCGGCGGCGCTGCTCGCCTTCGCGGCGCTGGCGGGCACCGGCGCGAGCGCCGAGGGCGATCTGCGGCCCCTCGATCGCTTGGGCACGGGGCTTGGCCGCGCGCGCGCGCTGGCGCTCTTGTTGGCGCTCGCATCGCTGGCCGGCGTGCCGCCCTTGCCCGGCTTCTGGGCCAAGCTCGCGGTGTTGATGGCGACGTGGAAGGCCTTCGGTCCCGTGCCCACCGCGCTGGCCGCCCTCGGCGGCGTCGTCGGCGTCATCTATTACCTGCGCCCCACGCCCGACCTCTTGGCGCAGACCAAGGAGCAGGGTCCGCCGTTGTCGC
>JADZDP010000178.1 GCA_020850995.1 Deltaproteobacteria bacterium | reverse complement strand
GCGCTCACGAGGTGGCGCGCAGCAGGCGATCGCGCACTGCCAGCCAGCGCTCGTCGTCGGGGGGCTCCTCGATCACCAGCTCTGCGGGCTGCGCGCGCTCGATGCGATAGAGCGCCGCGAACAGCCCGCGCGCGAAGCCCGCGGGATCGTCGTCGAGCAGGTGCGTGGGCGCCGCGCGTGCGCCCAGCGCCTGGCGCAGCGCGCCCGCCGTACCCGCGCGCACGAGCAGCGTGGCGGTCCCCGGCCACGCCGCGCGCAGCCCGGCCAGATCGGCCCGCCGCACACGCGCCAGCGCCGGCGCGTAGTGGCGATGGCGGAGGCCTGGCGAGGCCTCGTCTCCGTGAGCAGCGCGGCCGGGGGCGCGCACCACCAGGTCGGGCACGAGCGCGCGCAGCTCCGCCACGCCGATGGCGCCGGGCCGCAACAGCACCGGGTGCTCGCCGGTGACGTCGACGACGCTGCTCTCGATGCCGTGCGCGCAGGGCCCGCCGTCGAGCACCAGCGCCACGCCATCCCCCAAGGAGGCCAGCACGTCGTCGGCGCAGGTGGGGCTCGGCCGCCCCGACGCGTTGGCCGAGGGAGCGGCGATGGGAAGGTCGAGGAGCGCGAACAGCGCGTCGAGCACCGGGTGGCGCGGCGCGCGCACGGCGACCTTGGGCAGGCCCGCGCACACGAGGTCGGGCACCGCCACGCTGCGCCAGCACACGATGGTGAGCGGCCCGGGCCAGCAGGCGTCGGCCAGCAGGCGGGCGCGCCCGAGCGCGCGCGCGTCGTCGTGCGCCCACAGCGGCAGGGCGCGCTGCCAGGTGGGCACGTGCACGATGAGCGGGTTGTCGGCCGGGCGCCCCTTGGCGGCGAAGATGCGCGCCACCGCGACCTCGTCGAGCGCGTTGGCGGCCAGGCCGTAGACCGTCTCGGTGGGGATGGCCACGAGCGCGCTGCCCTCGGCGATGACGCGGGCGGCCTGCGCCACGGCGTCGGCGTTCTTGCCGTCGAGGACGGTGGCGCTCATGGCGACCCGTTTGGCGAAAGCGGCCGCGCCGCGATAGAGGGGAGCGTGCCCGTCACCGTCGCCTACGTGCTCGCCGCCGGCCTCGGCACTCGCCTGCGGCCGCTCACCAATGAGCGCCCCAAGCCGCTCCTCGAGGTGTGCGGCACGCCGCTCATCGAGCACGCGCTCGGGCTCGTGGCGCGCGCCGGCGTGAGCACGGTGGCGGTCAACTCGCACTGGCTGCACCCGCAGGTGCCGGCGGCCCTCGGTGGGTCGTGCGCCGGCATGCGCGTGGTCACCACCCACGAGCCCGAGGTCATGGGCACCGGCGGCGGCCTGCGCGGGCTTGCGGCCGCCTGTCCGGCGCCGCCGGGCGAGCGCGTGCTGGTCTTGAACGCCGATGCGCTCATCGACCTCGATGTGGGCGCGCTCGTGCGCACGCCCGACGACGCGCTGGCCACGCTGGTCCTGAAAGACGACCCCGAGACCGCGCGCTATGGCGCCATCGGCACCGACGCCAGCGAGCGCATCGTGACCTTCGCCGGCCGTATCGCGCCGCGCGGTCCGGCGACCAGAGAGCGCATGTTCTGCGGCGTGCACCTGGTGCATCCGCGCGCCTTCGAGGTGCTGCCACCGGTCACCCTCGACGAGGGCGTGGTGCGC
The DNA here is from genome assembly GCA_020850995.1 of Deltaproteobacteria bacterium. Lineage (GTDB taxonomy): Bacteria > Myxococcota > UBA727 > UBA727 > VGSZ01 > JACOUT01. Next base: position 22,380 of record JADZDP010000178.1, on the reverse strand, counting down.
GGCCCCGCCTCGGGCATCAACGACGAGGGCTATCCGCGCTGGATCGAGCAGGGCGCGCTTTTGCGCGCCTTCGATCATGCGGGCACCTTTTGTGACGTGGGCACGCCCGAGCGCCTCCTGCAGGCGAACCTCGCGGTGCTCTCGGGCGCATGGAGCAGCGCGGCGCTCCTGCCCTTCCTGCGCTTCCCCCCGCACCCTGGCCGCGTCTTCGTGTCGCCGTCGGCGCGGGTGCACCCGAGCGCGCGCCTGTCCGGGCCCGTGCTCATCGATGACGACGCCGAGGTCGGCGCGGGCGCGGAGCTATCGTTCGCCGTGGTGGGCAAGCGATCGCGCGTGGCTGCGGGCGTGCACCTCGCCGACGCCGTGCTGCAATCGGGGGCGCACGCGACCACGTCGGCGAGCGCCATGGTCGCCCTCCCCGGCTGCAGCGCCGCCGTCGACCGCGCCGTGGTCGAGGAGATCCGCGCGGCATGGGCGCGCCGCCCGCTCCGTTGACCGTGCCTCGCCACCTCGCTACAGCACAGCGTCACGTCGTCCATGGAGCACTTGTGAAGGCACTCCGTCGTTCCTCCGTCCTTGCGCTCGGCGCGCTCGTCACCCTGGCCCTGGCCACCGCCACGGCGTGTCCGAAGAAGAGCGAAGGCAGCACCGATCAGCCCGCCTCTTCCGATGGCACCGGTCCGGTGGCGCGCGTCAACGGCGAGGAGATCGGTCGTGGCGACTTCTCCAAGCAGATGGAGCGCACCCGCGCCCGCTTCCAGCGCGCCGGTCGGCAGATCGCGCCGCAGCTCGAGGGGCGGCTCAAGGAGAACCTGATCCGGAAGATGGTCGAGGAGATGCTCATCGCGCAGAAGGCCAAGGCCGAGGGCATCACCGTCGAGACCACGGAGCTCGACGCCAAGCTGGCCGAGCACAAGGCGCGCTTCGGCTCCGACAAGGCCTTCCTCTCGTTCCTCGAGCGCACCCAGCAGTCCGAGGCCGACGTCAAAGACGACCTGCAAAAGAACCTGCTGCGCGACAAGCTCTTCGCCAAGCTGCTCTTGGGCCAAGAGCCCACCGAGGCCGACGCCGAGAAGTACTACGGTGAGAACAAAGACAAGTACATGCAGAAGGAGCAGATCACGGCGCAGCACATCCTGCTGAAGACCGACAAGAACACCACCGACGCGCAGAAGAAGGAAAAGCAGGCGCTCGCCAAGAAGCTCACCGCCGAGGCCAAGCGCTCCGGCGCCGACTTCGGTGAGATCGCCAAGAAGCACAGCGAGGGTCCCACCGCCCAGCGCGGCGGCGACCTCGGCACCTTCTCGCGCGGCCGCATGGTCAAGCAGTTCGAGGACGCCGCGTTCGCGGCCAAGGCCGGCGACATCATCGGCCCCGTCGAGACGCAGTTCGGCTACCACGTCATCAAGGTCAACGAGAAGTCCGAGGCGAAGCAGCGCACCTTCGAAGAGGTCAAAGAGACCATCCTGACGAGCCTCAAGGCGCGCCAGAAGTCGAAGGCCACGCGGGAGCTCCTCGAGAAGATGCGCGCCGAGGCCAAGATCGAGGTGCTCGAGCCCGGCGTCAGCCTCGACGCGAAGAAGGCCCCAATCACGGTCGACGGCAAGCCGCTCGCCCCTGGCGACCTCGGCAAGCTGCGCCAAGACGCGGCGGCCGCCAACGCCAAGGCCGAGTCACTCGATGACGACAAGGGCGACGACAAGGGCGACGACAAGGACGAGGCCGACGACAAGGAGCCCGGCGAGACCGAGCCCACGAAGTAGCCGGCGCGGCGCCCGGCCTCCATCGCACGCGAGCGCCTCGGCGCTCGCGTTTTCTTTGGTCGCGCACCCCTGTCCCTTGCGCCGCGTGCAGTCGCTGGCCGCTATCGACCGATCGCCACGATGATCGCGGTCAACTCGAGATCGGCCTTCTGCCGCGTTCCCATGCGGCCGCCCACCAGCACCTACACATCCGGACACCTAAGATCCTGTAGTCGAAGGGGAAACCCGAGCGCCGATCCAGCGATACTGATCCCGACCACCTCGGCCATGCCTTTGGCGTGGCCTTCACCGAGGGAAAAAAATCCATGTCGACGATCAACGGAAAAATCAAGCTCGCGCGGGACATCAACCGCTTCATCGAAGCGTCTGGCGGTCAGGCCATCAAAGGCCTCGAGAACCTGCCGCAAGAATCCCTGATGGAGATGGGCGGCGCCCTCTCCCAGGCCTTCGATCAGTTCCAACGCGGCGCCATGACCGGCGACGTGAACCGCATGATGGCCGGCGAATCGGCCATCCGCGACATCCGCAACATCGCGGAGTTCGCCAGCCGCGCCATCGATCAAGAGGTCGGAGGGCTGCAGTCGGCCTCGAACCAGGGCTTCTGCAGCGGTGCCGACAACCCGCTGCGCGCCAACGAGTGCGGTGACGACGAGCCCCAGTCCTTTGGCGCGCTGCAGAGCCCGAGCCGTATCGGCGACGACCTGCGCTTCGGCAACGACGAGATGGGCGAGGCGCTGCGCGAGCTCGGCAGTGGCGGCTGCTTCGAGGACCGCGTCTTCGCCCTGATGTGCAAGGTCGTGAAGGACTTCCAAAAGAAGATCGAGGAGCGGCTCAACAAGCTCTCGGATCAGGCCAAGCAGGCCGAGGGCAAAAAGAACGACAAGGGTCAGGAGAGCCGCAACATCGAGTTCGAGAAGATCAAGTTCGACATGCAGAAGCTCTCCCAGATGCAGCAGGCCATGTCCAACGTGCTCAACACCATGGACGAGCTGGCCAAGAGCGCCATCCGCCACATCAAGGCGGGCTGAGCTCCACGGCGGCATCGACGACGTGCCCGCGCGCGTGCCCCCTGGGCCCGCCGCGGGCACGCCGCATTGGTGGGCGCAGGAGCTTCTGCGCTTCCTTTTCCGCCGGCGCCTTGCGTAGTGTTGGGCCCGAGCGCCGGAGCGCGGAGAGCCAATGGCCCCAAAGCCCCCCCCACCGAAGGTCCGCGGCCAGACCGCCGCGCGGCAACGCGCCGCGGAGGAGAAGCGCACCTCGGCGCGCTCCACCACCCTGGAGGCGGGGCGCCAGCTGCAGCGCATCCTGCAGAGCGCCCCCGGGGCAACCACGTCCGCGTCTGTTGGCATCGACGACGCCGCGCGCAAGTCCGCCGAGCGCGTCCTGCGGCTGGCCACCACCGTCGAGCTCCACGTCCCCGTGGGTCTCGTGCGCGACGTCGACGTAGACGCACGCATCGCGTCCATGCAGCGCCAGCTCTCCTGGGTGGCGAGCCGCAAGGCCGGCGACCACGTGCGTGCCGGCGACGAGGTGCAGCTCGATCTGCTCGGCTATCTTGGCGGCGACGTCTTCCTCGCCGAGACCGACACCTGGTACCGCGTCACGCCCAACCGCCTGTTGCCCGGTCTCTTCGAGGCGCTGGTCGGGCAGCCGGTACCAGGCCAGCGCCTGGTCAACGTCACGCTGCCCCAGGACTACCCGGTGCCGCAGCAGGCGGGTCGCACCGTGGTCTTCGCCGTGGCCCTCAAGGCCGCGCGCGCACGCACGGTCCCCGCCGTCAACGACCCTATCTTCGTCGAGGTGACCAACAAGAAGAAGCTCTCGGAGCTCAAGGCGGAGCTCAAGAAGGAGCTCATCATCCTGCGTGGGCAGCAGATGGTGGAGCACGCGCGCCTGATGTTACTGCGCGAGCTGTACATCAAGAGCATGGGCGACGACGTGCCTGATGCGCTGGTCGACGAGGAGCTGACCAAACAGTGGCGCGGCCTGCAGGGCGAGTCGCAGGCGCGTCAGGGCGTGTCCCTGGACGCGCAGAAGAGGTCGCAGCAGGCCTACCTGCAAGACCCCACCATCCGCGGCGAGGCCCGCCGCATCGTCTGGGAGATGCGCACCCTCGAGGCGGTGGCCGAGACCCTGGCCATCGAGGTCAGCGACGACGACCTGCGCCAGACGCTGGCGGTGATGTTCGGCAGCCTCGACCTCGACGGCATCCTGTACCGGAACCCGGGTCTGCACAAAGACCTGCTGAAGGGGTTGCGGCAGCGCCGCGCACAGGACGCGCTCCTGTCGCGCGCCACGGTGGCCTTCGACGCGCCGCCAACGCCCAAGGGCCAGCGCGTCAAACCACTGGTGCCACCCGACGAGAAGACCGGCGTCGATCGCATGGTGGTAACGACGACGCGGGGCCTCAAGCGCCCCCCATCGAAGGGCTCTGGCAGCTGATCCCGAATGATCGATGATCAGCGACCAGCGGGAGCCGTCTTGGGTGGGGGCCCCGCGTCCGGCTTCGCCGGCGCTGGGGAGGGTCTGGCGACAGACCCTCCCAGAGGGACATCCCCGATCTCGATGAACTGCGTTCATCGAGATCGGGGATGAGCCCCGCCCTCAGCTCTTCTTCAGACCACGAGTGGCCTTGACCTTGGCCGAGGCCTTCTTCTCGGAGGCCTTGGGGACCTTCTCCGTGTCGGTCTTCGAGCCCACCGCCTTCATGGCCGTCTTGCGGCGCTCAGCGGCCACGTTGAGGGTCTTCTGGATCTCTTTGTCGCGGTAGGTGAGCGCGATCTCCTGCAGGAGCTCGGGGTTGACCTGGGTGCGCTGGCAGTAGTCGTTGATGGCGTTGATGGTCTGCTCGGGCCCGTCTCCCTCCTTGAGGCCAACCGTCTGGGCCGCCTTGAGCAGCTTCGCCAACACCAGGGGCGGGATCTCGTCGACCGGCACGGCCATCAGGCCAAGCACGGCGATGATGGGCGCGGCGGCCTTGACGTCTTCTGCGGGGTACCTGGAGAGGATTTCGTCGAGCGTGTTCACGTCGCGACCATAGCCGAGGGCGATGCCAAAAACGACCGCGGGGCTCCCGTGGAGCCCCGCCGCGCGTCACGAGCAGGGTTTGCTCAGCCGCCGAGCACGCCGCCGAGCACACCATTGGCCACGGAGCCAAGGATGTCGTTGCCCATGCCGCCGCCACCACCACCACCGCCCTGGCTGTTCATCAGCCCCGAGACCAGGTTGAGAGCGATGCCCGCCGCCGGGCACACCACGCTCAGCACCATCTTGGCGATGTTCATGATGCCGCCGAGCAAGCCGCCGCCGCCGCCGCCGAAGAGGCCGCCGCCGCCGCCGCCGCCGCCCGTGGCGCCCTTGACCGCGTCGCCGAGCTGCCCCGCGATGTTGCCGGCCTTCTTGAGCTGCTTCTCCGGGTTGAACGCGTCGTCCGCGAGGTCGAGGCCATCGGCCATCAACCCGTAGATGCTCTCTTTGCCGCCGCCTTTGACTCCGTCGACTGCCATGGTGTGCTCCAGTTTGGGTTTGCGCGCTCAGTATCGGAGAGATGACCGGTGCCGTCCTTGTCCTGCCTCACGATCTGCGCCCACATGTCGCCTCGTTCGCACCTTGTCGCACATGGGTGGCGACGTCAGGTGGCCGTCTCCTTGGCCGGCTCCTTGGCCGTCTCCTTCGCCGTCGATTTGGCTGCCTGCTTGGCGAGCAGGGCCTCGGCCACCAAACCGAGCACCTGGTCGTAACGGAAGGGCTTGGAGAGCACGAGGTCGACGCCGTGCTCGCGGGCCTTGTCGGCGTCGAGGGTGGCGCCCCAGCCGGTCACCAGGCCCACGGGGAGCGCCGGGTTGATGCGCTTGATCTCGCTCGCCACCTCGTAGCCGTTCATGCCCGGCAAGCCGAGGTCGGTGAACACCAGGTCGAAGTCGCTGCGCTCGCGCAGCAGGTGCAGCGCCTCGGCGCCGTCGGCGGCGGTGACCACCTCGTGATCGCCGTTCATCAGGATCTCCGCCAGGATCTCGCGGATGTTGGCCTCGTCGTCGACGACCAGGATGCGCGCGCGGCCGTTGGCGTGGGCGGTGGGCGGCAGCGACGCCGGCCGAGCGGCGTCGATCTTGGGTAGCGCCGGCAGCGAGATGATGAAGGTCGTGCCGCGCTCTGGTCCGCCGGTGCGCGAGTGCACTTCGATGTCGCCGCCGTGGCGACGGATGATCGAGTGGCTCACCGACAAGCCGAGACCGGTGCCGCGCTCGCCCTTGGTGGTGAAGTAGGGATCGAAGATGCGGTGGCGGATGTCGTCGGGCATGCCGGTGCCGCTGTCGGTGACGCGCATGTAGCAGGTGTCGTCGGCCACGGCCGTCGAAAAGCGCAAGGTGCCGCCGTTCGGCATGGCGTCGACGGCGTTGTGCACCAGGTTCACCAGCACCTCGCGCAGCTCGGACGGGTTGCCGGCCACCACCGCGTCGGGGCGCTTCTCCACCGCCACGTCGACCGGCCGGCCCTCTGCGATGGTCAGGTCGCGCCAGCGCGGCTGGGTGAGCTCGACGACGTCGGCCACGATGCCGTCGAGCTCCACGGGCACGAAGTCGTCGGCGCGATCTTGGCGCCCGATCTCCTGGATGCGCCGCACGGTCTCGGCGCCGTCGATGGCGGCCTTCTCGATGACCTCGGCATGTCGCACCAACGCTTGGTCGCGCAGCTGGCTCTTCAAGAGCTGCGCGCGCCCGAGAATGGAGCCGAGCATGTTGTTGAAGTCGTGGGCCACGCCGTGGGCAATGAGGCCGATGGCGTTGAGCTTCTCGCTGGCCACGAGCTGGTCTTGCGCGGCGCGCAGGTCGTCGAGCGCCTGGTTGCGCGCGGCGAACAGCGCGGCGTTCTTGCTGGCGATGGCGACGTGGGTGCCGATAGACGAGAGCAAGCCCAGGTCTTGCGGTGAGAGCGGCGTCGCCTCTTCGTAGCCGAGCCAGAGCGCGCCGGCCGGCTGCCCGTCGAGCAAGATGGGTACCGCCACCGCGGCGCCCACGCCGAGCGCGAACATCTCCTCCTCGTGGGGCAAGAGGCGCACCGGGCGCCCGTCGAGGGGATCGAGCGACCAATGGGGGTCGCCACCGGCGGCCGGGCGCACGCGCTGCACCGGCGTGCCCTCGGCCAGCGCCAGCCCCATGATGCTGTCGGCGAGCCGCGTGGGTGTGGCTTGCACCGGCTCGCCGTCGTCGAGCACGTAGGCGGGCACCAGGGTGCCGCCGTCGGGCGAGACGCGCGCCACCATCACGCGCGTGGCACCGAACAATCGGTACACGTTGCGCGCCACCGCCTGGGTCACCTCGTTGACGTCGAGGGTGGACGCCAGCGCCACCGCGATCTCGTCGAGCGCCACCAGCTTCTTCACCGAGGTGCGCGCGGTCTCGAGCAGCGTGGCCTTCTCGACCGCGTTGCCGAGCACGGTGCCCACGCTGACCAAGAGCTCGCGGTCGTCGAGGCTCGGCTTCTTGCCGGCGGCGAAGAACACGAAGGCGGCGCCGAGCACGCGCTCGCGCTCGCGTCGGTCGTGCTCGCCCTCGGCGTGGGTCTTGAGCGGCACCACGATGCAGCCGCCGAAGGCCGCGTCGCGCACCACGCCGATGGCGACGCGCTGGTCCTGGCGGATATCGTCGACGACCAAGACCTGGCTCTTGCGCACGGCCTGCGCCAAGAGGCTGGGCGAGTCGAGCGCCACCTCGTCGAGCGCGCGCAAGAGCCGCTCGTCGAGGCCCTTGGAGGAGCGCAGGCGCAGCGTGCGCTCGTCGTTGCCGATGAGCGTGATGCCCACCGCCTCGGCGTTCACCAGCGCCGCCAGCCGCTCACAGCCGCGCCCCAAGGTCTCGTCGAGCGCGACCGTCTCGTTGATGGCGTCTTGCAGCTCCGACAGCAGCGCCAGCTCGCGGTTCTTGCGCACCAGCTGGTCTTCGAAGCGCTTGCGCTCGGTGATGTCTTGCATGATGCCGAGCGCACCGGGGACCTTGGTGCGCTCGGGACCTTCGAGCTCGATGTACGAGATAGAGACCTGCGCGTCGAACTCCTCGCCGTTCTTGCGCATGGCGACGAACTCGTAGCGCGGCTCCAGCGGCCGCCCGGCGGCGGCGCGGCGGGCGCGCTCGGCGATGTAGGCGCGGCTCTTGGGCGAGGTGATGCGCTCCACCAGGTTGAAGTCGTCGGCCAGCACCTCGTCGAGCGAGAAGCCCACCATCTGCTCGAAGCGGTGGTTGGCGTAGATGAAGCGGCCCTCGCGCAGGATGTAGATGCCGTCGTTGGAGTTGTCGACGAGTGTGCGGAACTGGCGGCTGGCGCTGTCGAGGCGGGCCTCGAGCGCCCGGCGCGACAAGGTGCGATCGATGAGCGCCACCAGCGGCTGCAGCTCGCGGCCCGGCGGCAGCACGTGGTCGAGGGCCCCGGCCTGGGCGATGAGCGCGCGGTGGGGATCGCCCGGATCGTCGAACAGCACGATGGCTTGGGGCGTGGTGGCGAAGGCGCCCACCTCGCGCAACAGCGAGCCGCCGCCGTTGTCGTCGACGCGGTGGGACAAGATGACGAGCGAGACCACCTCGGTCGCGCACGCCTCCACCACCTCTTGGGCTTCCTTGCAGGCGCGCACGCGCAAGCGCGCGGCGTGCTCGAGGAGCGCCGCGTGCAGACCCGACGCCACCGGGTCATCGGCCAGCGCCAACAGGACGAGAGGTTGGCTCATCGCGGCTTGCGTCTCGGCCTGGGACATTGGAGCGTCCTCGGCGCAGGGGCAAGTCCCCCTACCGCCATCGGGACAGGGCCATGACCCACCACCACCTCCACCTCGATCTTGCCTTGGGCGCGCGCGCCGAGCTGATCATCGGCGCCCTCTTGGCCGTGGGCGCGCCGCGTGCCGCCGCGCTCGACGCGCTCGACGCGGCGGGGCTCGCCGACGTCGGACTCGAGGAAGAGCGGGTGCGCGTGCGGGGCCTGCACGCGAGCGCGGCGCGCCTGGTGATCCCCGGCGAGCTCGAGCCCGCGGCGGTGGCGCCGCGTCGGCGAGCGCACGCGCCCCGACGTGGACGCGTCGCGCAGGCGCGGCGCGTGTCGGCGCAGCGCTCAGGCCCACACGCAGCTGCCGCGGAGGCGGCGGCGCTCCCCGTCCCCGGCACCCTGGTGCTGCCAACGCCGCCGCCGCTGGTGCGCGGCCCCCGCCCCGTCGACGCGTGGCGCACCGGCGCGCCGGCAACGGTGCACGAGCTGATCGCCGCGCTCGCGAGCTCGTCGCTGCCGCCACTCACCAAGGCGCTGGCGCACAAGGCCGCGCGCCGCTTGGCGGGCGCGCTCGGGTCCATCGCCGGCGACGACGCGCGCCTCACCGGTACTGCGGCGCAGCGGGCGCTGGCCGAGCTGACCGTCATCGCCGCCCTCGTCGCCGCGCTCGCGCCAGCGGCGATCACGGCGTCGCCCGTGGGGATCGGCACCCGCGTCAGCGACAGCGACGGCGTGGTGGCGGCCGCGGGCTGGCCGGCGCCATCGCCCTGGGTGCTCGAGATCCTCGCGGGCGCGCCGCTCATCGAGCACGACGCACCCTTTATCGTCACCGACGCCGTGGGCGCGGCCTGCGCCTGGGCGTTGGCGCACCGTTTCGGGGCGCGCGGTGTCACGGGCTTCGCGCGCCAGGGCCTGGGCGCAGCGCTGGGCCCCCCCGAGGGCCCGCTGGCGCGCGCCATCCTGGGCCCGCCGCTGCCCCTGGCCACGCGCGCCGGCGCCGCCAGCGCTGCGCCCTGCGTGGTGCTGACGACGAGCGTGCCGGCCGACGAGGCCACCCCGGCGCTCCTCGAGGAGCTGCGCGCGCAGGGGGCGTTCGAGATCCGCGTGGTGCCCGAGGTGGTGGCGCTCGGCGCTCGGGCGCAGCACGGGATCGCCGTCAGCGCGCCGGCCGCTGCCGCCGACGATGCCAGCGCGGCGCTGTGGCGGGCCGGCGCCGTCGAGGTGCTGCAGACCTGGGCCGATCGGTGGATGCCGGCACGCTCAGAGGTGACCGTCACCGTCGGGCGCGGTAGAACCATGGCCACGGTGCGGGTCGACGTGACCTCGAGCGCCGGCCGCGTGGTGCGCACCGAGCCCCTGCTCGACGATGTGCGCAGCGCGGCGCGCCGGGCGCGCCGCGGCGAGCACGCAATCGCGGCGGAGGCGGCCGAGGCCGCTTCCCGGTTGGTGGGCGCAGCGCAGGGCAAGGCGGGCGAGGGCGACGACCAGGGCGACGAGGACGGCGAGGACGGCGAGCGCGATGACGATGGACGCTGACGAAGCGGCAGAAGGCTTCGAGGACGAGAAGACCTCACCGCAGGTGGTGCGCCACCAACGGGTGCAGCACGTCGTCGAAGAGGCGAACCCCATCGCGGTCGTGTGCGTGCTCGACGCGCAGCGTCGGCGCCGCCTGGTTGAGCTCTTGTGGGCAGACGGGTGGAACGCGGTCGAGGCCAAAGAGCTCGACGAGATGCACGAGCTCTGCCGCACCGTGGGGCCGCACCTCGCGCTGCTCGAGCCTGGCGCCGCCAACGTGCGCGGCCCCTTCGCCGAGGCCATGCGCAGCATCCGGCCGGGCGCGCACACGCGCGTGGTGGCGCTCTTGTCCGTTCCGTCGTCGGCCGGCATCGCCGGCGCGCTGGCCGACGGCTTCGACGACTTCATCAGCGACCGCGACAACGACGTCGAGATCCTGGCGCGGGCCACCGCCAACCTGCGCAGCGCGCGCAACTTGGGTGAGATCCACAAGCAGCGCCGCGACGCCGCGCTCTTGCTCGAGCTGTCGCAGACCTTGGCGTCATCGCTCGACATGCAGCTCATCCTGCACACGGTGAGCCGCCTGATCGCCGAGGTCATCGAGCTCGAGCGCTGCTCCATCGTGTTGCTCGACCCCGAGCGCGACGACGCCATCATGGTGGCCGCCTCGGAAGATCGCGCGGTGAAGGACCTGCGCATCAAGCTGTCCAACTATCCGGAGCTCAAGCGCTGCGTGGAGAGCGGCGCGCCGGTGTTGATCGACGATGCGCAGAGCGAGCCGCTCTTGCTCGGCGTGCAGAAGAGCATCGCCGAGAAGGGCGTGCGCACCATGGCGCTCTTCCCCATCGTGTTCGAGGAGCGGGTCACCGGCGTGTTGTTCCTGCGCTCGTCCAAGGCCGTGCGCCGCTTGGTGGAGAGCGAGATCCAGTTCGGCCAGACCGTGGCCTCGGCCTGCGCCGTGGCCATCAGGAACGCGCGCCTGTTCGACCAGTACAAGGACCAAAACGAGCGCATCAACTCCATGCGCATGTTGGCCGAGCGGCAGACCGAGGCGCTGCGCAAGTACCAAGACTTCTTCGAGTACGCCGCCGACGGCATGGCCATCATCGACGGCGATGGGCGCGTCTTGTACGTCAACAAGGAGGGCCGGCGCTTGCTCGGCCGCACGCGCGACGATCTGTTGCAGCTCACGTTCCAGGACCTGATCCTCGAGGAGTCGCGCGGCCGCTGGGCCGACGTGGTCGATCAGGTGCGCCACGGTCGCTTCAAGCGCAGCTTCGACGTGCTGGTGGCGCGCGGCGACGGCAACGAGCGCGTCTTCTCGCTCTCCGCCGGCGGTGGCGGTCAAGAGACCGGCTTGCTCATCGTGTCGTTCCGCGACGTCACCGAGACGCGCGAGATGGAAGGCGAGCTGCGCACCACCAAGGAGTTCCTGGAGAACCTGATCGACAACTCGGTGGACGCCATCGTGGCCTCCGACATGAACGGCAACGTCATGCTGTTCAACAAGGGCGCCGAGAAGATCTACGGCTTCAAGGCCGAGGACGTGATCGGGCGCGTGCACGTCAGCCAGCTCTACCCCGCCGGTGCTGCCGCCGAGGTCATGGGCAAGCTGCGCGAGGAGCGCTTCGGCGGGCGCGGCCGCCTCGAGGCGCACCGCCGCGAGATCTTGAACGTGCACGGCGAGGTGGTGCCGGTCAGCATGACCGCCAGCCTCATCTACGAGGACGGCGAGGAGGTGGCCACCGTGGGTGTGTTCACCGACCTGCGTGAGCGCATGGCCGTGGAGAAGCAGCTCAACGAGGCCAAGGACCTGCTGTCGAAGACCGAGAAGGCGCGCGTGGCGGCGGAGCTCGCCGGCATGGCGGCGCACGAGCTCAACCAGCCGCTCACCAGCGTGCTCGGCTACGCCGAGATGCTGAAGAACCGCGTGGACGAGACCGACGATCGCCTGCGGCGCCCCGTCGACACCATCTTTCGGCAGGCCGAGCGCATGGCCGAGATCGTGCGCAAGATCGGCCGCATCACCAAGTACGAGACGCGCCGCTACGGCCTCAACGTCGACATGATCGACCTCGACCGCGCCTCGCAGGGGCAAGACGGCGAGGTCACCGATGACGGCGCCGACGCCACGCACGACCAGATGACGCCCCCGCGCGGCGGTGCGCCCTCGCCGCGGCCGGAGGAGGTCGTCACCGTGCCGCCGGTACCAGCACCGCCGCTACCGCGCGACGCCGGCATCGCGCGCGCGCTGGCCTCGCCGCCCAAGGCAGCGGCGGCGGGCGCCGATCCGCGCTCGGCCATCGTGCGCCTCGATACCGTCGAGGAGCAAGGCTACGAGCGCCGCCTGCGCGAGCAGGAGCGGCGGCGCGCCGAGGGATCGGGCCGGGTCGCGCCGTCGACGGAGCCCGAAGAGAGCACGCTCCGCTTCTCGCCGTCCCCCGGGCCAGCACCGAAGACGCCGAGCACCGACGCGCCGGCACCCGGTCGGCCGGCGCCGCGCGCCTTGGCCGCGGCGAGCCAGCTCTCGCCCGACTCCGACGACGAGCGCGACCACACGAACCCGGGCGTGAAGCTGTCGGACATGAAGAAGCCGCGCTGACTGGCCACGAGCAGCGCGGCCGCCAGGTCAGCCCGCGCGCCTGCGATGCTCCCGCAGCGTGCGCAGTGCGATGCCGAAGAAGGCGCGGTCGCGCACCAGGTACCGATGCGCGAGGCGCCGTGGCTCTTGCGCCAAGCGGAAGGCCCACTCGAGCCCAAGCTCGGAGAGCAGGCGCGGCGCCCGCGTCTTTTCACCGGCGAGGAAGTCGAGCGTGGCGCCGATGCCGATGAGCACGGCGGGTGCGAGCGCCTGTCGGTGCGCCTCCATCCACAGCTCCTGCCGCGGCGCGCCGAGCGCCACCAGCACCAGCGCGGGTGACGCCGCGCTGACCTTGGCGACCACGTCACGATCGAGCGCGACGTCGGCGTCGAAGCCGAGGGGGGGCGAGAGCACACCGGCCACGCGTAACGAGGGGCTGCGCGCGCACAGCGCCTTGGCCGCGCGCGCGCCCACGCCCTCCTTGGCGCCGAGCAGAAAGAGCGACAGGCCCTCTCGCGCCGCGCGCTCCGCCAGCGGCGCCACCAGGTCGCTACCCGAGATCTTGTCGGGGAAGGCGCGGCCGAGCATGCGCCCGAGCCACAACAGGGGCATGCCGTCGACCAGCGACAGCGATGCGTGTGCGTAGGCCGCGACCAAGGCGTCGTCGTGCTCGGCCAGCACCACGTGGTCGACGTTGGGTGTGACCACCGTGCCGCCAGTGCCCGCGCGTGCCAGCGCCACGATGGCGTCGAGGGCGTCGCTGAAGCGTAGGCGATGCGCGTGGATGCGTCCGAGCGGCACGCGCTCGGGCTCGGCGCTCACACGACGGGCTCGAGGAGGCGACGGATCTGGGCGTCGAGCTCCTTGAGCTTGAACGGCTTCTCCAGGAAGGCGTCGGCGCCCATCTCGAGCGCGAAGGTGTGGTCTTGCACCGAGGTGCGCGCGGTGATGACCAACACGGGGACCGCGCGCGTCTTCTGCTTGGTGCGCATCGACTCACACACGCGAAAGCCGCTCATGGTGGGCAAGGCGAGGTCGAGGCAGACCAGGGCCGGCGCCGGGTTGCCGTCGAGCCAGCCCAACGCGGCCTCACCGTTGTCGACGGAGTGCACGGCGAAGCGCTGCTGCTCGAGATGCTTGCAGAGCATCCGTCGCAGGTGCGGATCGTCCTCCACGATCAGGATGGTCTGTGCTTGCTCCACGCGCGCTCACTAGCAGAAGGTCGGTACCGTTTGAAATGGATCGTGCGGTCGGCGCGACCCAGGCGACCTTGGCGGCCAGGCCGCCAAGCTCAGATCTCCGCTCAGATCATCGCTCAGATCTTTTCGGTGGGGATGATGGCGGGGTCGTAGCCGAGCTGGTCGGCAGGGTTCTCCGGCACCATCTGCGTGCGCACCGGGCCATCGCCGGGCTTCTTCTTGCCCCCGCCTTGCTTCTTCTTCCCCTTCTTCTTGGCTGCGGCCTCGGCCGGGACGGGCAGTCGGTACTCGAACATCGCTGGTGACCTCCCTCGCTGGTGCTGATCGGAAGCGCTTGCTCTAACAATGGCGCGCATGCCGCGCAGCGTCATCCTCGGCCCAGCTCGCGGGCGTCGAGGCCGTAGCGCGCCAGGATCTTGTGCAGGCTCATGCGGTCGATGCCCGCCACGCGCGAGGCCGCGCTGACGTTGCCGTGGTGGTCCTTCATCAACAGGCGCGCATAGCGCTCCTCGAAGGAGGCCGTCACGCGGGCCTTTTGGTCCTTGTACGGCTCGTGCGTGTTCACGAGGTAGGTGCCCTGGGAGTCATCGCCCGCGGCGGCTGCGCTCGATGCGCCCGCGCTCGGCGCGCTCGCCGCGGGCGCGTCACCGCCCAAGAAGCGCGTCTCCCCCAGCACGACCGCGCGTTCCACCGCGTTCTTGAGCTCGCGCGCGTTGCCGGGCCAGGGGTGCTCGAGGAAGCGCTCCATCGCGCCCGCCGGGAGCGCGGTCCGATCCATGCCCATGCCGGCCAGGAAGTGATCGACGAGCACCGGCACGTCTTCTTTGCGCTCGCGCAGCGGGGGCAGCTCGACGGTGACGACGGCCAGGCGGTAGTAGAGGTCCTCGCGGAACTCACCGCGCGCCACCATCGAGCGCAGATCACGGTTGGTGGCGGCGATGATGCGCACGTCGACGGGGATGGGACGGTCGCCGCCCACGCGCTGCACCTCGCGGCGCTCGAGCGCGCGCAGCAGCTTCGGTTGCAGCTCCAGCGACAGCTCGCCGAGCTCATCGAGGAACAGCGTGCCGCCGCTGGCGCGCTCGAAGGCGCCCACGCGGCGCTGGTGCGCGCCGGTGAACGAGCCCTTCTCGTGCCCAAAGAGCTCGCTCTCGATGAGCGTGGGTGCGATGGAGCCACAGTCGACGACGACGAAGGGCTTGTCGCCGCGCTTGCTGGCCTCGTAGATCGACCACGCCACCACCTCTTTGCCGGTGCCGGTCTCGCCGTGGACCATGACGGTGGCGTCGGTCTTGGCCACGCGATCGATGCGCGAGAAGATGGCACGCATGGCCGGCGAGGTGCCGACCGCGCCGTGCAGCTCGGTGACCTCGGCGATGGGCTGGCTCACCTTGTCTTTGCCGAGCCGGAAGGTGAGCTCGACCTCGCCCAGCTTGATGAGCGCGGCGTCGTCGAGGAAGGCCTCGAGCACGCGGACGCCGCCCACGCTGGTGCCGTTGGTGCTGCCGAGGTCGCGGATGCGGAAGCCCTGTGGCGTGGCCACGATCTCGGCGTGCACCGACGACACCGTGGGGTCGGCCAACAACAGGTCGTTGCCGGGCCCGGCCCCAAGGCGCGCCGCCAGCACGTCGAAGCGGTGGCGCTTCGAGGTGCGCGTCTCGATGAGCTCGAAGGTGGGCCGCTCGAGGCTCAAGCCGGCGCCTGACCGCACCACGATGGTCGCGCCGCGAGGGCTCGCGCCGCTTGGGGGGGAGGGTTGGTCGCTCATGGCCCCAGGCTGCATCGGCCGCGCGGGAAACAAAAGCGCCCGGCGGGGCCGCCGGGAGGCCAGGTGGGGTTGCGTCGAGCCCCCTCGCTGAGAGCACAATGCGGCTGTGGGGAGCAGGATCAGCCTCGACGATCCGTCTGGCCCGGTGCCGGTGGCGCCGGGTTTCGCGCCCGTCGGCGGGCCAGCGAACCCGGCGGTCACGAGCATCGAGGGGCGCCCCATCTCCGAGGACGCGGCCCTCGCCGGTCGCATGGCGCCAGGCTGCGGGGCCTCGCTCTTGATGACCATCTTCGCGCCCCAGCTCACCGGTCGCCTGGTGGTGGTGGCGGCGCCGCCCGCCCTCTCGGGGAGCATCTATTTTCTGCGCGGCGAGCCGGTGCACGCCTCGCGCATCGAGGGCGAGGCCGCGCTGCTCTCGAGCTTGATCAGCCGCGGGCTGGTGCCGCCGGGGCAGCGCGCCGAGCCGGGCGTGCCTTTGGTGCCATCGCTGGTGCGCCAACGCCTGGTGCAGCCGGTGCCGCTCCTCGAGGCCCTGCGCGACGAGGTGCGCGGCTTCGTGCGCGCGTTGTTGGCCGCCAACGACGGCACCTATCGCTTCTACGACGACAACAAGTTCTTCGAGTACACGCCGCTCACCATGGTGAGCCCCTTCGGGCTCCTGCTCGAGCACAAGCGGCGCTCCTTGCAGCCCGCCGAGCTGTTGCGGCTCGGCGAGGCGCTCGGCGCCAGGTATCCCGCGCCGCTGCCGGGCTTCGCCAACGTGGCGCCGCGGCTGCGAGCGTTCACCGGCGGCGAGGACCTCGCCGAGCAGATCGACGGCACGGTCTGCTCCGACGACTTGTACCGCGTCATCAAGCTCGATCCCCTCATGGGGGGCCTGGTGCTCGGAACGCTCGTTGATGCCGGGCTCATCGAGATGCTCGATCGCCCCCTCGACGAGGGCCAGGTCGACCGCCGGCGCGCGCCGAGCGGCATGGCGCCGATCTTGATGGCCGAGGACAACGTGCAGCTCTCGCAGCTCGCGCGCCTGCCTGATCGCGGCGGCTCCGAAGTGCTGGCCCTGTACCTCGAGCTCAAGCCAGAGCGAAACGACGATCGCTTGCTCGGCGTAGGGCCGGGGGCGTCGTTTGGCGACGTGGAGCGTGCCTACGAGGCGCGTTTGGCGGAGCTCGATCCACGCGCCGTGGTGGCCGGCCCGCTGCGCCCCTACGTGCTCTCGCGTCTGGAAGAGCTGCGCACCAAGATCGAGCGCGCCTACCGATCGCGCATGGCGCGGGCACCCAAAGTGGGCGCGGGCGCGTACGAGCTGCTCGAGCGCATCGGCGTCGGCGGCATGGCCGAGGTGTTCCGCGGCCGCTCGGCCGACGCCCCCGACCGCATGGTGGCAATCAAGCGCGTGCTGCCGCAGCACCGGGCCGACGCCGACTTCGTGCGTAACCTGCTCGACGAGGCGCGCTTGGCACGTCGCGTACGACACCCCAACGTGGTGCGCGTGCTGACGGCGGGCAAGAACGGCGACGACATCTACCTGGCCATGGAGTTCGTCGACGGCAGCGACTTGTACCAGCTGGTGGACCGCAGCAAGAAGAACGCGCGCGCCGTGCCCATCGACGTGGCGGTGCGCATCGTGGCCGAGGCGTGCGCCGGCCTGCACGCCGCGCACGGCGCCGTCGACGCCAGCGGTCGACACGTCCCGGTGTTGCACTGCGACGTGTCGACGCAGAACATCCTGGTCAGCGTCACCGGCGAGGTCAAGCTCACCGACTTCGGCATCGCCAAGGCCATGGAGGCGCGCGCCGAGAGCGAGGAGCGCGCCGCCATGGTGCGCGGCAAGGTGGCGTACCTGGCGCCTGAGCTGCTCGACGGCGCGCCGTCGAGCGTGCGCACCGATGTGTATGCCATGGCCATGACGCTGTATGCGGCGCTGGTGCGGCTGCCCTACTCGCGGCGCGAGATGGAGCAGACCATGGTCGCGATCATGAAAGAGCCCCTGCCGCCGCCGAGCGCGCTGCGACCCGACGTGCCCGCCGATCTCGACGCCGTGCTGGTGCGCGCGGCGGCCCGCAAGCCCGAGGAGCGCACCCCCACGGCGCAGGCGCTGCAGCTCGAGCTCGAGGAGTGGCTGGCGGGGCGCCCACCCGTCGATGTGGGAGTGTGGGTGCGCGAGCTGGTGGGGCCGCGCCGCGAGCTGCCACCGCCGCCACCCATCGGCGATCTGTCGCGCACCATCCCCATCATCGATGTCGGCGGCCGCGAGTAGCACCCCGCGCAAACGGTCGGCTCCGTCGGTGCCGCCGTCACAGGAGCGGGGCTCGCGGCGTTGACCGCGCGCCAGCACCCGGCTACCGAGGCGGCTCCAACGGTCGTCCCGTCGAAAGGCACCCCATGCGAAAGGCACTCCCGCTCCTCAGCATCGCGATCCTGCTGGCTTCCGCCGCAGGCGCCGAAGGTCCGCCGCCGGGAACACCGCCGGCGCCGGCCGAGGCCGACGGGCCGCCGCCCACGCCCGAGGAGCTCGCCAAGCTGCTCGCCGACATGAAGAAGGAGCAGGAGGAGTTCACCAAGGCCATCGGCTATCGGCCGGGCCCCATGACGGGCGACATGGGCCTGGCGAGCATCACCGTCCCCGCCGGCATGCAGTTCACCGACGGCGCCGGCGCCAAGAAGTGGGGCGAGCTCACCACCAACCCGGTCAGCCAGAAGGAGATCGGCCTGGTCGGTCCCGACGACGGCCGCTGGCTCGTGCTCTTCGAGTTCGACGACGTGGGCTACGTCAAGGACGACGACAAGGACGACCTCAAGGCCGACGAGCTGCTCGACAGCATCAAGGAAGGCACCGAGGGCTTCAACAAGGAGTCGCGCATCCCGGCCGGCCTGCCGCCCATGAACATCCTCGGTTGGGAGCAGCAGCCCACCTACAACGAGGCGGCCCACGTGCTCGAGTGGTGTGTGCGCGCCGAGAGCGGCGGCGAGCCGAGCCTCAACTTCAACACGCGCGTGCTCGGTCGCCGTGGTGTGGTGCTGGTGACACTGATGTTCGGCGGCGAGGTGACGCTGCAGCAGGCGCTGCCCGAGTTCCGCGAGCTCATGAAGGGCTTCACCTTCAAGGATGGCGAGCGCTACGCCGAGTTCCGTGAGGGCGACAAGCTCGCCGAGTACGGCCTGGCCGCGCTCATCGCGGGCGGCGGCGTGGCGCTGGCGGCCAAGTCGGGCCTGCTCGGCAAGCTGATCAAGCCGCTCATCATCGCGGGCGCGGCCCTGCTCGGCGCCATCGGCTCGCTGTTCAAGAAGATCACCGGCAAGAAGTCCGAATGACCCTGTGAGCGATCTGGCGTCGCTCGGGCTGGTCATCGTTGCGCTGACGCTCGCCGAGTGCGCGTGGTGGGTACGCCACGGCGCCGTCGTGCTGCGCGCGCCCTGGTACGTCGGGCGCGGCGCGCTGGCCACCTTGTCGTCGAGCCTGGGCAACGAGCGCGGCGCCTTCGCGTTCATGAACCCATTGCCGCCCTTTGGGCGCGCCTACGTGCTCGAACCATGGCCCTTCTCGATCAGCGAAGAGGGTGTGGTGAACGTGCGTTCGTTCTCGTTCGCCCACGAGCATCGACCGGCGGGCCGGCCGGTGGTCGTGGCGTGGGACGCCGTCGAGACGCTCGCGCGCGACGACGCCAGCGTGCTGGTGAACGGCGCCCCGTTCGCGACCTGCGCCAGCAAGCACCACGCCGAAGCGGCGCGTCGTGCGCTGCAGGCGATGAAGGACGCCAAGCCCAAGGATCGCGCCCGCGTGCTCGAGGAGATCATCGAGGCGCACCTCGACCCCGAGCAGGTGAGCGCGCGCACCCGCGAGCATCGCTCGGCGGGCGTGTCGTCGCTCATCGGTGCCTTCGGCCTGTTCGTGGCGCTGTTCGGCGCGCTCCCCGTCGAGGTGGCCCAGCGCGGCCTGGAGCGCTGGCAGTGGCTGGTCACGATCCTGTACGCCTGGGTAGCGCTGGTGGCGGTGGCGACGTGGACGGTGCACCGCGTGCTGTACGGCAAGCGCGCCGAGCGCCTGGGCGCCTCGCGCGGCGAGCGCGTCGCGCAGCTCGTCATGATGGTGCTTGCGCCGTACACGGCCCTGCGCGCCACCGACAAGGTCGGTCGCAACCTGCTGGCGGGTTGTCACCCCATCGCGGCCGCGCTGGCGCTGGCCGACACGCGCGCCGGGCGTGACGCCGTGCTGCGCGCGCTGCGCGATGTGCAATCGCCACGGCCGCTGGTGCTCGACGACGGAGCGCGCGCCATCGAGGCCTCGTTCCGCGCGCGCCTCGCCAAGGTCGCCAAGAAGAAGGCCGAGGGCCGCGGTGTGGAGGTGTCGTCGCTGGCCGACCCGCCGCCGCTGCGCGCGGGACAGCTGGCGTGGTGCCCGCGCTGCCGCACGCCCTATCGCCAGGCCTCGGGCACCTGCGCCGACTGCCAGGTGCCGTTATCGTCGACCACGTGAGCGCGCTGCACCAGGCCCTGGATGCCTTCTTCGCCGAGCGCGGCCCGCTGGCGATGCGCCTGCCCGGCTATCGGCCGCGCGCCTCGCAGATCGAGCTGGCGCATGCCGTGCTGGACGCGTTGCAGCAAAAAGGAGCGCGCCTCGCGGTGGAGGCCGGCACCGGCACCGGCAAGTCGCTCGCCTACCTGGCGGCGGCGCTGCTCACCGAGCGCCGCGTCGTGGTGACCACCGCCACCAAGGCGCTGCAAGATCAGCTCTTCCTCAAAGACGTGCCGCTGGCGCTGGCCGCGCTCGGCGAGCTGCGCGGGCTCGCCGTCGACGAGGGCGAACCCGCGGTGGTGTTGAAGGGGCGCCAGTCGTACCTGTGCAAGCTGCGCTTCGAGCGCCTGAGCGCGCAGCCCACCTTCGCCTTCGCCGGCGATGCGCGCGAGTGGCCGAGCTTGGTGCGCTGGGCGGCGGCCACGGCCACCGGCGACCGCGCCGAGCTGGATCTGCCCGAGCCCTGGGCGACCTGGAGCGACCTCGACGCGCGCCGCGAGACCTGCGTGGGGGTTCGCTGTCCGCACCACGACGCCTGCTTCGTGACGCAGGCGCGTCGGCGCGCCGAGGGCGCGCGCGTGATCATCACCAACCATCATCTGCTGTGCGCCGACCTGCGCTTGCGCCACGCCACGCGCACTAGCGACGAGGGCGCGGGCTTCGCGCGTGTCATCCCCGACGCCGACGCCGTGCTGCTCGACGAGGCGCACGCGCTGCCCGACGTGGCCACCGATCACTTCGGCGTAGCGGTGTCGACGTCGGCGTTGGCGCGCCTCGTGGCCGAGACGCGCCGCTTCGCCGACGGCCTTGGGGGCGATCAGCGCGCGCTGGTGCTCGAGAGCGCGTTGGTCGCCGACGAGGCGCTGGCGGCGCTGGTGGTGGCGCTTGGCCACCAGGCCGGTGAGCGCACACGCTTGCGTCCGCAGGTGGCGCTGGCCGCAGCGCGCGATCGGCTGGCCGCCGCGCTCGTGCGGCTGGGGCGCGCGCTGGCGCCCCCCGACGACGAGCGGGCCGCCCCCGCCGACGACGGCGGCGCGCGCGCGGCCGAGCGCGCGGGCGTGCAGGCGCGCATCGCCGAGGCCGCCGACGAGCTGCGCTTCACGCTCGGGCGCGCGCTCGACGACGCGCGCTTCGTGGTCATGATCGAGCCCGAGCGGCGTGGCGTGCTGGTGAGCGCCGCGCCCGTCGACGTCGCCGGCGTGCTGGCCGACACCCTGTTCCACGGCGACACGCCCGTGGTGATGACCAGCGCCACCTTGGCCGTCGGTGGCAACGCCGACGCCTACCTGCGCAAGGTGGGCGTGCCGCCCGAGCGCGCTAGCGCGCGCGTGTGGAGCTCGCCCTTCGACTTCGCACGCAAGGGCGCCCTCTACTGTCCCAAGGACATGCCCGAGGCCAAAGACGCGGCTCACGTGGCCCGCTTCGTCGACGAGGCGCGCTTCCTCTTGGAGCTCACGCGCGGGGGCGCCTTGTTCCTGTTCACCAGCCACGGGGCGCTCAAGGAGGCCGCCCTGCAGCTGCGCCCCATCGCGGCCGCGCTCGCGCTGCCCTTCCTGCAGCAAGGCGAGGGCGCCAAGCACAAGCTGCTCGACGAGCTGCGGCGCGCCGACGGCGAGCGCGGCGCGGTGCTGTGCGCCACGCGCTCGTTCTGGCAAGGGGTCGACGTGCGCGGGCGCGCGCTGCGCCTGGTGGTGATCGACCGGCTGCCCTTCGACGTGCCCACCGATCCGCTGGTGCGCGCGCGCGCCGACCTGTGCGCCGCGCGCGGCGGCGATCCCTTCCGCGACCTGGCCGTGCCCGACGCCGCGCTGGCGCTCAAGCAGGGCGCCGGCCGCCTGCTGCGCGACGTCGACGACGCCGGCGTGGTGGCGGTGCTCGACGGGCGCCTGCGTACGCGCGCGTACGGGCGCACCTTCCTCGAGGCGCTGCCGCCCTTGACCCGCATCGGCGCGCGTCCCGCGCTTGCCGAGTTCTGGCGGCGCTTCGTACAACCGAGCCTGGGTGGAGGAGCGACATGAGTGCCAACGCCAAAGCCACGTGCACTGGTCCTGTCGGGCCCGGTCCTTCCAACGGTGCCGGCGTCGCGTCCTCGGTCCGTCGCGATGCCACGGTCCTGCGGAGCTCTTTGGCCTCGCCGGCATCCCCTTCGCCGGCCAAGTCCAAGGGCCCGCGAACGGACAACTCAATCGTCCTCGCGAGCGATCCATCGTCGCTGGCGGCGTCGCGTCCTCGGTCCGTGGCGACGGCCACGGCCCTGCGGGGCTCCTTGCCATCGACGCGCCTCGCTC
>JADZDP010000177.1 GCA_020850995.1 Deltaproteobacteria bacterium | reverse complement strand
TCCGTCATCCGCACCGGGTTCCCCGCCGCGTACCCCCACAGGTCCAACTGCGCCCCCACCCCAAGGTCCACCGCGGGGTTCGCCGCGATGAGCGGGTCCGGGCTCAGCCAGCGACGGAGGCTCGGGTCGTACACGCGCACGCCGAACGAGGTGGTGCCAAACGCCTCCTCACGCTCCCCGTCGACGAAGCCATGGCGCGGCCGCGCGCCCACGGTGGTGCTAACGAGCTTGCCCCACGCGTCGAAGTCCTGTGACTCGGACGTGCTCGGCGTGCCCGTGGTGAAGAGCGGCGCGGTGGCCACCACGCTGCCGCGCGCGTCGTGCATGAGCACGCGCGACGTCGACATGCGCACACCCTTGAGCGAGTACACCACCTCGGCCTGCACGGTCCCTTGCAGCGGCAGGCGGTGCACCAACAGCTTCTCGTCGGGGCGCAGCTCCGCCATGCCGAGCTGCAACACCGATGCGCCCTTCCACGCGCGGTACTGGCTCACGCCGGCGGCGTCGCACGCTTGCGTGAAGCGCCGCCCGTCGCTGCTCGCGATCTCCCGCAAGCAGCCCTGCGCGTCGTAGCTCAGGCTGCGCGCGCCGAGCGAGTCGCTCTCCACGGCGCCCGCGGCGTTGTAGCCGAGCGTCCTCGTGCCAAGCGCGGTGGCGGCGCCCGCGAAGCGCTGGTCGGCGTACTGATACGCGGCCCCGCCCGCGCTCGCGAGCGCGCCGTTCTCGAGGTAGCGGTACTCCTCGTCGGCGACGCTGCTGCCGTTCTTGAGCACCATGCTCGACGAGAGGCGACCGAGCGCGTCGAGCTTGTGCTTCTTCAGCACGGTGACGCCGCTGCCGACGGCGTCGATGCTGCCCGTGCGTTGCTCCGTGAGCGGCGTGCCGTCCTTGGCGTAATCGCTGAGCGCCACGTGCACGAGCGGCGCGCCCGGCGCCGACGAGCGCGCATAGGCGATGTCGCGCAGGTCTTGCGTGAGCAGATCCCACTGCCACGACGCCAGCAGGCGATTCGACGCCGTCGCCGGCCTCTGCCCCAAAGGCAGGCTCGCCACCCGCCCGAAGGCGTCGTAGCTCGGCACACCCACGATCTCGGTGGTGCCCTCGTCGATGCCCACCACTTGCCCGCGCGCATCGCGTCGCAGCGCGATGGCCCCGAGCGCCACGCTGCTGGCTTGGCCCACGGGCACACCGGAGGCGTCGTAGCGGCCAAGCTCGCCCTGCAGGCCGTACGAGGCCTTCACGGCCCACGAGCTCAAGCCGCCGACGTGCGCGGCGACGGTAGTGCTCGTCTGCGTGGGGAAGCCGCGGCGATCGTAGCCGGTCTCGGTGGTGGTCAAGGGCGACTGCGCGCGCCACACGCGGCCGAGCGCCACGTTGGCGGCGTTGTCGTAGCTCCACGTGTACTGCTCTTGCCCGCCGGGGGCGTCGACGATCTTGCGGATGGGCCGCGCCAGCGCGTCGACCTCCAGCGTCACCAGCGCGCCCGTGGGATCGATGGTGGAGCGCAGCACGCCGTTCACGTCGTGGCACTGCTCGAACACCGGCGCCGGGCCGCTTTGCGACGGCAAGGTGAAGAAGCGCAGGCGCCCGCCCTCGTCGTAGGCGAAGCGGCGATCGCCCACGCCGTCCTTGATGGACGCGATGCGCCCGGCGCCGTCGCGCACCATGCTCACTCCCGTGTGCAGGGTCGCGCCGCCGCTGCGCTGCACGTCGACGAGGTCACCGCGCCAGTCGAAGCTCGACACCGTGTCGACGCCCAGGGGATCGAGCAGCTCCACCAGGCGAGGCGCGTAGGCGTAGCTGGTCTCGCGGCCCGCGGGCGTGCCGTCGGGCACGCGGTGCAGCACGGGGCGGCCGCGCGCGTCGTAGTCCGACTCCTCGAACACCGACGACGCGCTCGGCTCGTTGGCCGTAGCCTCGGGGTAGTAGCTGCGCCGCACGCGACCGGCGGAGTCGAGGTCGAAGGCCTGCGTGCGCCGCGGCTCGCTGAGCGCGCCACCGCTACCGAGCGTCCACGCCACCTGCGTGAGCACGTCCCCGGCGGCGTCGACGGTGGTGTCGGTGCGCACGCCGGTGCCCGTGGCGAAGAAGCGGCGCTCGACGTTGACGCGGGGGGCGCTGTCGTCCCAGGCGTTGGTGGACACCAAGGCGCCGTTGGCGTCGTAGCTCGAGAGCACGCGCCCGTCGCCGTCGCGCCGGGTCTCCACCAGCGCGCCGTTGGCGTCGCGCGTGGACCAGGGCGCACCGGAGCGCAGATCGATCCACGTGTCGGTCCTGAGCGTGGTGGAGCCCGCGATGGGCTCGCCATCGAGGGTCTTTGGCACCGCCGTGGACGCGCGGCGCCGCTCCAATTGCCACGGGTCATAGGTGAAGCTCACGCGCTGCCCGTTGTGCTCCACCGTCGTGGGGTTGCCGGCGCCGTTGCGCGCCACTACCTCGGTGAGCTCATCGAGCTCGCCAAGGCCGCAGGCGGCGTCGCTCACCCCGGGGCGCTCTTGCCGCAGCACGCGGCCGACGCTGTCATAGGTGGCGAGCTGCCGGCTGAGCACGCCGGTGCTCGCGTTGCCCTCCACGTCGTAGCGCGTGCCCGTCACTACCTGCTCTTCCGCCAGGCCGAGCACCCAGGGCCCCGTGCGGTGGCCGTAGGCGGTCTCGGTGCTGACGACGTCGCTCAGGCTGCCGCTGCGATAGTCGCCGTCGCGCTCCCTGAGCGGCAGGCCGAGCTGGTCGCGCGCGTCGACGAGGTGGGCCCGCGCCACCGGCGTGCTGGCGCAGCTCGCGCCAGCCAGCGTGCACGCCTCCTCGATGACGGCGTCTTGGTCGACGCGTAGGGCGGGCCGTGAGGTGCTCACGGCGTGCGCGCTGCGCGTCGTGATCGTGCGCGTGCGCTCGCCGTCGGCGTCCACGATCTCCTCCTGCACCAGTCCGCGGAAGGGCATGGCGACGCCGAGCGCCTCGCTCTCGCTGTGGTAGCGCCGCGTCAAGGTCGCCCGGGTGGTGGCGAGCCCCTCGAAGCTCTCGATGAAGGTGGCCGCGACCTCGCCAAAGCCCGTGCTCTCGACGCCCGGTCGGCCGCGCACGAAGTCGGCGTAGGAGAGGAGCACCAGCGACGCGTCGGCGCCCGGCGCCGACCACGACTCCACCTCCTCGACCACGGGCAGGCCGGGCGGCACGAAGTCGCTGGCCACCACGGCGCTGGTGCGGGCGTTGCCGTAGGCGATGGCCATGCCGGCACCGCCCGTGCTGCTGATGCCCGTGAGGAGATCGGGGCGCTCGCCGAGGTTGCGCAGGAAGCGCGCGCGCCGCAGCTTGCGCGAGGGGTTCGACAGCGTGATCCAACCGTTCGTCTCGCGCGTCACGCCGGCGCGGTCGTAGCGGTTCGCCTCCGCGTCGCAGTCGACGTTGCCCGCGGCTGCCAAGGTCGGACACACGAGCCCCGGCACCACCAGGTCGACCAGACCGTCGTCGTCGACGTCCTCCATCCTGAGCAGGTCACCGATGGTGAAGCCGCGCCGGGTGTTCGACAAGGAGCTTGGCTCCAGATTGGCGAAGCGCAGCCCGCCAGTGCCGACACCTGCGGGCAGGTCGACCTGCAGCGGCGCCAGCGTGCCCTGGGGACCGTTGTCGTGGGCGCGCTCGAAGCGATCGCCGAGGTTGAGCCAGATCTCGAGCCTGCCATCCTGGTCGCTCGGACCCGCCCACACCACCACGTCCACACGACCATCGGCGTTGACGTCGACGAAGGACATGCCCGCCATGGGCACGTGCCCATCGCGGCCCGCGGCGAAGTGCTCGTCCAGCTCGCGCTTGAGCAGGCGCCCGAAGGGGCCCTGCGCCGCGCCGGCGCTCATGGGCACGAAGCTCGTGGTGGCCCCGGGCCGCCCGGCCGCGGGCACGCCGAAGCGATAGCCGCGGTTGAGGAAGACCTGATGCCCCGAGTGCAGGTTGGTCGGCGCGGGCTCGGCGGCAATCAGGTCCGGCAAGCCGTCTGCGTTGACGTCGAGCACGAAGGAGTTGAAGGCCACGCCCTCCTCGAACACCGAGGGTTCGGGGCCGAAGCGGTAGTCGAGCCCGGGCGTCACCAAGATGTCGCTCATGGACTGCGTGAAGTCGCTGACGGGGAGCTGCACTTCGCCTGGCAGCGGGTACTTCTGATGGAAGCTGTCCCAGTCGAGCGTGAAGCCCACGGGGCTCACGGTGCGCTCGCTCGGCGCGTCGTGGGCGATGAAGGCGCGCGGCACGAAGGTGAAGGACGGGCGCATGCCGTTGGCAATCGTCATCTCGATGCCGCGCAGGAGCAGCACGTCCGCGCGCCCATCGCCGTTGGCGTCCACGATGGGAGCCGTGATGTCGGCCACGATCTCGGCGACGTAGGGCGGCAGGCCCGCGCCGTTGGGCCCCGTCAGCATAGTGGCCTTGCCAAAGCCCGCGGGCCAGCCGCGCAGCGGCACCAAGGCGGCGCCGCTCAGGGGCGTGCCGCCACCGACGTGCACGCCGAGGTTCATCACCGGCGCGTGCACGGTGGGGTGATCGTGCGGCGGCGTCGCGCAGATCTCGTCGTCGTGAAACTCGAAGCACAGCTCGGAGAGCAGGCCCTCGTAGTCGATGTCGACGTGGGGCGCCGGCAGCCCGTCAAGCCCACCCGAGCCGTGGCACCACTCGAGGAGGCCCGCGCACTTCTCCGCGCTGGAGCCCTGCGCGTTGGCCGCCTGCAGCTCGAGGTCCTTGGCCTCGCTCTCGGAGTAGTCGACGCGCAGGCCGATGCGCGCGCGCAGCTCGAGCGCGTTCACCAACACCAAGCGGCGCAGCGCTTCTACCGAGATGCCGAAGCCCGCGAGGATCTGCTGGCCCTCCACCGAGGTGGGCGGCGTGGCCTGCCAATCGGCGAGCTCGTCGAAGAGGCGGACGAAGAGATCTTCCGTGATCCAGCAGGAGTCATCGACGCAGGCCACCAGGTCGAGCTCGCTCACGATCTCGCACACCGAGCTCACC
This sequence comes from Deltaproteobacteria bacterium, assembly GCA_020850995.1. Taxonomy (GTDB): domain Bacteria; phylum Myxococcota; class UBA727; order UBA727; family VGSZ01; genus JACOUT01. The sequence continues at coordinate 66,055 of JADZDP010000177.1, read as the reverse complement.
GCGCACACGTCGAAGCCCGGCATGGGTGGATCGATGGGCCCGCAGGCGCGCCAGAAATCCTCGCTGAAGCAGGCGCCACGCGAGGGCGGGGGACGGTCGGTGCGGATGGAGGAGAAGAACACGCCGTCCACGCGGCCATCGCCGTCGACGTCGGCGAGATCGGTGTAGCGCGTGGGCGACGACACCAGGCCCGTGGGCGCGCTCCCGGCCAAGAGGTGCTCGCGCACCGACGCGGACGTGCCGCCCGTCAGGGCCCGGAACGAGCCGGCCGCGTTCTTGTACGCGCTGCGCACCACGTCGACGCCAAAGGGCTCGAACGCGATCGGGTCCTCGCTGGCGTACACCACCGGGTCGGCGTAGCTGACGACGGGCGCGTCAACCGCGCCCATGCCCGCCGCGTGGTGCACGAGATCGGCGCGGCCGTCACCCGTGACATCGATGAAGCGCGCGGCCTCGGTGACGTCGGTCTTCGCCATGGCCTCGTCCGGCGTCCGTGCCGTCGACCGCTGCGTCATGAGGAGCCTGGTGTCGAGGAAGCGCAGGGCCCCGCTGGTGGCGCCGGGCAGCACCTGGGGCGCAGCGAAGGCGAGATGTCCCTTGTTGGAGCTGTAGCTGAAGCTGGTGGTCCGCGCCTCGGCCACGTCGGAGACGGTCTCCGTCACCGACGACAAGAGCCAGCGCGCGGTGTCGGCGCTCCGGGCATAGGCGAGCCCGTACTTCCGATACTGCACGCGCCCAGCGCAAGGCGTGCCGCTGGCGGCCAGGCTGCCCACGGTGATGCTGCCGCTCGCCGTCGTCATGGTCTGCTGCGGGCCACACACGCTGATGGCCGAGACGCGGCCCGCGGTGCGCACGTTGCCGCGGCGGTAGTCGACGCCGCCCTGGTTCACGCCGGCGCTGATGCTCACCTCGACGGAGAAGGGATCGTTGATCCCCATGACGCGGTTGCCGCCCCAGCTCACCTTGGCGAGCACGGGGGCGCGTTGCGCGTCGCGCAGGTTGGCGCGCGTCTGATCGCTCGCGAAGTGGTAGCGATAGATCACGCTGCTGCCGTCGACGTCGATCTCGCGCACCAAGAGCCACGCGAAGGTGCCGAGCTCGTTTCGCACGCGCGTGGTGCCGTTCGTGTCGAAGGGGTCGGCGCCGTAGTAGGCCTTGACGCCGCTCGGGCGGTGCTCGGCCCAGGCGTCGTCGAGCGGCGAGTACTCCCACACCGTGGGCGCGGCGCCGCTGCGCTCGGCGAGGTACATGGTGCTCTGCCGCAGCAGCGTCGACGGGCGCGTGGCGGCGGCGGCCAGCGGCACCAGCTCAGCGTCTCCCACAGAAAAACGCGCGCCCGCCCCGTCGTCGTCGGCGTAGCGCAGCGCGGTGCCCTCGCGCACGAGCTGCGGCGTGCCCTCGCGGGTCGAGCGCGTCACTTGCGCCGTCGTGAGCTGCCATCCCGCGCCCACCACCGAGTCGCTGAGCTGCCCGCTCTCATAGCCGAGCGCCAGCGCGGGGCTCATGCCGTTGCGCCCCGCGGGGACCTCGATCGGCAGCGAGTGGCCGAAGCTGCCGCGCGCCGAGACCGGCACCGAGAAGTGGCGCTCACCTGTCGCGGCGGTGGTGCTCACGGCGTTGCTGGCGAGGGAGGGCACGAAGTCGTTGACGGTGAAGGCGCCCGTCACCTCGGCGCTCTCCTCTTGCGCGCGCAGCGGTAGGGGCAGCAACAAGAGCTGCGCCAGCAAGAGCGCGAGCGCCTGCTTGCTGCTCCGCTGCGCGGTCGCGCGCCACTGGCGACCATTCGACGTGTCTCGTCCCGCGCGCGCGCGCGGCGCCGCAATCCTGCTCGTATGCATCTCGTTCACCCCGATTCGCGCCGGGCCGCCTAGCAGGCGCCCGATCGCGGCGCAAGCCGTTCGGTAGGTTCGGCGCGAGCTGCTCGCTGTGCAGCGCGGTACGCGCCGCGTTCCATCGCGCTCACAGCTGTGGACGCGGACCCACCCGGCCGAGCGTGCGGTGTCGTGTCGTGGTGCGGATCACAAGCGGGCGAGCAGGTCCGAGCGCCGTCCCGCCGGCACCCTCGGCCCTCAGGCCGGCACCACGCCCTCGTCACGCCCGATGACGAAGCGCGCGATCTCCACGTCGGTGGGCGGGCGCCCGCACGACGCGAGCACGTCCATCCAGTGATCGACCCCAGCGGCGCCCTCGAAGACGCGCCGGCACGCCGTCGCCGACAGACCCACGGCGCGCGCGTGGCGGGAGAACGAGAACCACGCGAGGCGCTCGGCGAAGAGCACGGCCGCGAAGGGCACCGACGCCACCAGCGGCGCCAGCACCGCCAAGAGCCCCTTGCTGTCGACGGTGAGCGCCAGGCCCACCACGCCCGCCACCGTGGTGATGATGCCGAGGAAGCTCACCCAGCCGCGCGCCCGCTCGAGCGCCAAGCGCGCGCGCACCAGGCCCGCCACCACCGCGGGGTCCACCTCGTGCGCCTCGAGCTCGCGCTGCACCTGCCTTGCCACGGTCGTGGCAGACGAGAGCGGCGCCACGGGCAGGATGGGCGTGCGGTCCACGAGACGATTCTAGCGCCCCGACCCGGATCCTGCCTGCGCGCTCAGCCGATGCTCTTCTTCATCACCACGTGATCGATGCCGGCGTCGACGAACACCTCGCCCTCGGCGCGGTAGCCGAGGCGCTCATAGAAGCGGGCCGCCGAGAGTTGGCTCGCGAGCATCAAGGTGGTGGCGCCGGCCCGCGCCGCTTCGCCCTCGAGGGCGAACATGAGCGCGGCGCCCACCCCCTGTCCGCGATGCGCGGCCAGCACCGCGACGCGCTGCGCCTTGGCGGTGTCGGCGGCGAGGAAGAGCAGGCGAGCGGTGCCGATGGCCTCATCCGGCCGACTGGTGACGCTCGGCGTGGCCAGGAAGTGGCGGCACACGCCGTCGAGCTCATCGAGCTCGTCGGCCTCGGGCACGCCCTGCTCCTCGATGAACACGGTGCGGCGCAGGCGCAGGCAGGCGGCCAGCTCATCGGCGGTGGTGGCGCGGTGAACGTGCACGACACGGGAGTCTTCCCGCGGCAGGCCTGGTCGGCGCAAGATGGGTCCGTGCCGCACCCTGGCGCCGCCCTCCTCCCCCTGCTGCGCGCAGCGCCCGCGCTCGCCTTCGCCCTCGCCGCGCAGGCGCACGCCGCCGAGCCGCGCGCCCGCGCCATCGACGCCACCGCCATCACCTTCGCGCTCGAGCCCGCGCGCGTCGTGCTCGGCGAGACCACCAGCGCCACCGTGACGCTCACGGCCAAGCTGCCCGACGGCACGCCCCTCGACGTGGCGCCGCCCGCGCTCACGGTGTCCACGGGCGCGCTCTCGAGCCCAACGCGCACGGGCCCCGGCGTCTGGAGCTGCACCTTCACGCCGCCCAAAGAGGCGTTCCCCCACGTGGCCATCGTGGCCGCCACCATCGAGACCGCCACCGCGTCCGCCGTGGGCTTCGTGCCGGTGCAGCTCTGGGGCAAGGGCGAGACCGCCGTGCGCACCAAGGCCAACAGCACGGTGACGGTGTTCATCGGCAACGACAGCCACGGGCCGGTGCAGGCCGACCCGACGGGCCTGGCCAAGGTGCCGCTCTTGGTCCCCCCCGGCCCAGAGCGCGCCGTGGCCCGCTCCGTCGACGAGGTGGGCAACGAGTCGCAGAAGGCCATCGACCTCGGCGTGCCCTCCTTCAACCGCGTGGCGCTGATGGCGCTCGACAACCCCGTGGCGGCCGACGGTGGCGCCAAGGGCCGCCTCTTGGCCTTCGTCGTCGACAAGAAGGGCGCGCCCTTGCACACCGCCAAGCTCAAGACCACGGCCAGCGTGGGCGCGTTCTCCGGCGCGCCCGTGGGCGTAGCGCCGGGCGTCTTCCTCGTCACCTGGCAGCCGGGCACCACCGCGCCGGGCCGGGCCACGGTGGCGGTGGCCCTCGAGGGCGCCGCGGGATCCGAGGCCGAGGCCAGCGTGCAGCTCATCAGCGGCGCGCCGGCCAAGGCCGTGTTCACGCTCTCGCGCAACGCCCTCAGCGCCGACGACGAGCGCGTGGTGGAGACCGTGGTGCAGCTCTTCGACGGCGCCGGCAGCACCGTGGCCGCCAGCGCCGCCACCGTCGACGTCGATTATGGCCGCATCGATGCCATCAGCACGCTGCCAGACGGCCGCCGCCGCATCAACTGGCTGATCCCGCCACACACCGAGCGCACCGAGGTGACCATCAGCGCGCGCGTCCCCGCGGGGACCGTGCTCGGCCTGGCCAAGGTGTCGCTCAGCGCCGGCAAGCCGGCGCGCGCCTCCTTCGACAAGGCCGACGTGGTCGTCGCCGACGGGGAGAGCGCGGTGGAGCTGTCGCTGCGCGTCACCGACCGGGCCGGCAACGAGCTGGTGCCGACGGGCGCGCGCATCGAGGTGGAAGAGCGCGTGGGGCGCATCGAGGGCGGCGCCGTCGACGGCAAGCGCTTCGTGGCGCGCCTGGTGCCGGTGAAGAACGATCACCCCGACTTCGTGCGCGTCACTGGCTCGGTGGGCGAGGTGCAGGCCGAGACCTTGGTGCGCACGGCGCCGCCCCCGCAGGCCCTGTTCCTGGTGGGCGCAGGGCTCGCCATCAGCTCGAACTACGGCGCCATGGTGTCGGTGGGCCCCGACCTCTCGCTCTTGGCGCGCCTGCCCGGCTTCGACGGCAGCCTGCACGCCGGCGTGTCCGCCTCGCTCTTGCAGTCGCTGCTGCGACCGGCGCCGGTGCTCGATCAGCGCAGCTACCCGCTGTGGGTCGAGCTCGGCTGGCGCCCGCCCATCTCGCCCGACGTCGCGTTCCACCTCGGTGGCGCCGTGGGCGTGGTGCTCGGCGAGCTGCGCTACCCCTTTCGCGGCACCGTGCGGCACACGGTCGAGCCCTCCCTCGGCGGGCAGCTGGTGATCGGGTGGGCCCACCGCCTCGGCCCCGGCTTCTTCGAAGTCGACGCGCGCGCCGGCACCGCGCGCGCCCTCAGCGGTGTAGCCGGCGAGCAGCTCGTGGGCCTGCCCGTCGGCGTCGCCGTGGTGACCGGCTATCGCTTCGGGCTCTGATCACGCCTCGGGCTGGTCCGGCGGTCGCAGGCCCAGCGCCACTGCCGCGCCCACGCCGATCAGCGCCGCGCCCACCACGAAGGGCATGCCGTGCGCGCGCTCGAAGAGCAGGCCCGACACGGCGGGCCCGAGGATGCGGCCCAGCGCCGACGCCGACTGCGAGAGCCCAAGCGTCGCCCCTTGCCGGTCGGCGTCGACGGAGCGGGACAAGAGGCTCGACTGCGAGGGCGAGAACACGCCCGAGCCCACCGAGAGCACCACGATGGGCGCGAACAAGAGCGCGTAGCTCGGCACCAACGCGATGCCTACGAAGGAGAGCGCGCACAGCGCAGCACCACCAACGATGAGCGCCTTCTCGCCGAGCCGACGACGGGCGGGCCCGATGAGGCCGCCCTGCACGATGACCGCGGTGACGCCCACCGCCAACAACACCCACGTGGTGAGGCGCGTCGCCGTGCGGTGCCCGGCGTCGGTGCCGAGGATGTCCTTCGCCACGAACTGGTGCTCGACGAAGAGCGCCAGCGCCGTCTCCATGAGCGAGAATCCGGTGGTGAACACGAGGATGATGACCAAGAGCCGCGGCACGTTGACGAGCGCGCGCACCTCGCCGAGGGCGCGCAGGCCCCGCGCGGCGCGCACGGTGGCGGCGCCCGGGAGACGCGTCTCGGGCAAGAGCGCGAAGGCGAGGAGCCAGTTGAGGCCGGCCAGCGCCGCCGACACGAAGGCCGGCGCCGCGGGGCCAAAGGCCGAGCCCACCAGGCCGCCGATGACCGGGCCAAAGACGAAGCCGAGGCCGAAGGCCGCGCCCAAGAGGCCCATGGCCTTGGTGCGCGCGTGCCCCGGCGTCACGTCGGCGACCAGCGCCTGCACGGTGCCGAGGTTGGCGTTGCCGAAGCCGGCGATCATGCGCGCCACGAACAACATGACCAGGCTCTGCGCCAGGCCGAACACCAAGAAGCCCACGCCGCCGAAGGCCACCGAGATGAGCACCACCGGGCGACGGCCGATGCGATCGGAGAGCCGCCCCCAGACGGGCGCGAACACGAACTGCATCAGCGAGTAGCTGGCGCCGATCAGCGTCACCACCGTGGGCGAGGCGCCGAAGCTCTCGGCGTAGAAGGGCTGGATGGGGATGATGACGCCGAAGCCGAGCAGGTCGAGGAAGAGCGTGACGAAGGCGACGGCGAGCGCACGCTTTCGCTGCGACTCCTCGACGATGGGGGCGCTCACCGACGCGGCCTCGCTCATGCCCCCATCTGCCGACCTGCGCGCGCTCCTGCAAGAGCGCGCGGGCAAGTCGCGCCCGGTTGCGCCGCGGCGCGGGGGTGTCATGCTTGGGGCCGAGGATCGCTCCCATGACCTTCGACCTGCGCTTGCTCGTGCTCGCCCTGCCCACCCTGCTGATCGGCCTGGCCGCCTGCCCGCCCCCCGGCAGCGACGACGACGACGACGACGACGCCGGCGTCGACGTGCTGGACGCGGGCACCGAGGGTGAGGGCGAAGGCGAGGGCGAGGGCGAGGGCGAGTGCGTGCCCGGCTGCGAGACGCCGCAGAGCGAGCGCACCTGCGACGCCGACGGCGACCCCGTGATCGCGCCCTGCGCGCAAAACGAGGCCTGCACGGGCACCGCGTGCGAGGTCATCCAAGGCGAGGAGTACAGCGGCACCGCCGAGGACGGCGTCGTGTGCGACGCCGCCACCTGCGCAGACCCGGCCACGACCTGCTGCGTGACCGTCAACGCTGGCATCGTCGGCACCTGCATCGAGCCTGGTGACGCCTGTGTGGGGGGGCTGGCTGCGATCCCCCTCGCCTGCGACGGCGCCGAAGACTGCGAGGTTGGCGAAGAGTGCTGCATCGACGGCGACACCTTCTCGACGAGCTGCGTGGCTGCCGGCACCTGCACCCAGGCGGGCCAGACCGACTCGGTGGTGTGCATCACCACCGACGACTGCAACGCCGATGAGCTGTGCTGTGGCTTCGCCGGCGGCATGTTCGAGCTGCCCGTCGACCTGGGCACCTGCGCGCCCGCCGCCAACAACTGCAGCCTCTAAGGGCCGCGCGTTCAACGTCAGGAGCACCAGTGCCGGCCAAGAAGAAGCGCGCAGCGACTGCGCCCTCGCGTTCCACCAAGAAGCCCGCCAAGAAGGCCGCGACGAAGGCCACCACCAAGGCCGCCGGCAAGAGCAAGAAGAGCGCACCCGCCGCCAAGCCCGCGAAGGGCGGCACGAGGGTGAAGGCCAGCAAGGCGCGCCCCAAGAGCACGAAGGCGCCCGCGCGCGCCAAAGGCGCGGCCAACAAGCCCGCAGCCTTGAAGCCCGCCGTCGTGCTCGCGCCCGCCCCACCGGCGCCACGGGCGCCGCCCGACCCCACCGAGCTGCTCGCGCAGGTGCTGGCCGCGCTTGCCCTGGCCAAGAAGGCCGAGGACGTCGTCATCCTGCACGTCACCGAGCTGACCAGCTATGCCGACTACTTCGTGCTCGCGTCGGCGCCGAGCGAGCGGCAGGTGCAGGCCATCGCGCGCCACGTGGCTGAAGAGATGAAGCGCGCCGGCAAGGGCAGCTTCGGCACCGAGGGGCTCGAGCAGGGCCACTGGGTGCTGTGCGACTACGGCGCCGTGGTGCTGCACGTGTTCTTGGGCAGCGCGCGGCAGTACTACGACCTCGAGGGCTTCTGGCAAGACGCAGCGCACGTGCCAGTCGACGAAGCCGTCGGCCTGAAGCGCTACGCAGCGCTCGAGGCCGCCGCCCGCGCCGATGCCGACGAGAGCCCGGCCTTCGCCGCCAACGAATGAGGCAGCGCTGCCGCGTGATCTTCCTCGGTGAGGACGCGCGCGACCCGCTGCAGCAAGCGGCGGCGGCCTACCTCGAGCGCGCCGGCCGGCGCCTCGACGCCGGCCTGGTGGCGCTCGCTCCTGCCAAGCGCGGCAAAGGCGCCGACGACGCGCGCGTGAAGGGCGACGAGGCCGAGCGCCTCTTGGCCGCGTCCGAGGGGTGCACGCGCGTGGCGCTCGACGCCGGTGGCAGCGCGTTTCCCTCGTCGGAGGCGCTGGCGGCGCGCCTCGAGAAGCTGCTGGCGCGCGGCAAGCCGCTGGCGTTCTTGATCGGCGGCGCCACCGGCCTGCACGCGCGCGTCACCGACGCGGCCGACGAGGTGTGGTCGCTGTCGTCGCTGACGCTGGCGCACCGCCTCGCCGTGTGCGTGCTGTGCGAGCAGCTCTACCGGGCCGCCGAGATCGCGCGCGGCGGCCCGTACCATAAGTAGCGGGCGCTACTCCGCCGCCTTGGCCGCGGCGCGTTCGCGCCTGGGCCGCGCCAACACGCGCCCGATGAGCGAGCCGCCGGTGGCCTCGATCTCGGCCACCACGCCGCGCGCGCGGGGCTCGAAGCGCTCGATGAAGCGCAAGGCCAGCGCCGCGCGCTCCTCGTAGTCGGCCGTGCCCTTCACCTCGTTGGCCTGGCGCACCAGGGTCTCGGCCACCGCCGACCAGGTGAGCAGCTTGGTCAAACGCTCGGCGTGCAACAGACCGAACGAGAAGTCCTTCTGCGGATCCCAGTCCTTCATGAAGGCGCTCTTCCACTCGGCCAAGGGGCGCCCGCGCACGTCGCCGAGCTTGTCGGCCGCGATGCGCGTGATGATGGTCTGCATGGCGCTCATGGCGTGGTGGCGCAGGCGCGCCTCGCCCTTCTCGAGCTCGGCGCGCGCCGACAGGGTCTCCAAGCGCGCGGTGGCGAGCTCGGAGAGGAAGCGCGTGGGGTTCCTGATGGCCGCCTGCAGGTTGTCTTTCAGCGCCATCAGCGCCTGGATTTGGCTGGTGCCCTCGTAGACGGGGATGACCAGCGCGTCGCGCAAGATCTTCTCGGCGCCGGTCTCGGTGATGTAGCCGACGCCTCCCATGATCTGCATGCACATGCGCGCCATGCGCACGCACTCCTCGCCCGCCCAGTACTTGATGAGCGGCGTGAGCGCGCGCGCCTTGCGCTTGTGGCGGCGCACCTTCTTCTCGGTCTCCTTCTTCGCCTCCTCGGTGGCCTCGGGCTTCACCTTGCTCATGAGCTTGAGGCGCGCGCTCACCTCCTCGTGGAAGGCGGCCTCGAAGGTGATGGCACGCAGGCCGCGGATCACCACCTCCATCTCGTCGAGCTCGTCGGCGATCATCTCGTGGCGCGCGATGGGCTTGCCCATGGTGACGCGCTCCTCGGCGTAGGCGCGCGCCATGCGATAGGCGGTCTCGCAGGTGCCGATGCCCTCGAAGCCCACGCTGATGCGCGCGTTGTTCATCAGCATCAACATGCCGAGGAAGCCGTGGCCACGCTGGCCGAGCAGCTCGGCCCTCGAGTCTTCGTAGTTGATGGTGGCGGCCACCGCCGAGTGCTGACCCATCTTGTGCTCGACGCCGCCGATGTCGAAGTTGCGCTTGGCCCCGGGGTCGCTCTTCTTGCAGCGCTGGCCCTGCGCGTCGACGAAGCGGGGCACGTAGAAGAGCGACAGGCCCTTGAGACCCGGGTGCGTGCCCTCTTCCTCCGAGCGCGCGATGACGATGTGGTGATCGCCGTGACCGGCGGTGATGAAGATCTTCTGCCCGGTGACGCGCCAGCTGCCGTCGGGCGAGAGCACAGCCTTGGCCTTGATCTGCCCAAGATCGCTGCCGGCGCCGGGCTCGGTAAGCACCATGGCGCCCCACTCCTGGTGCTCGGCGATGCGGCGCACCACGTCGTCGAAGCGGGTCTTCACCGGCACGCCGTCCTTGATCTCCACGCTGCCCTCTTCCATCGAGTAGAAGAGCAGCGCCTGGCCGATGCCCGAGTAGAAGCCGAACTCGGCGGCCACGCTGGCGTCGGCGCGCGTGACCAGCTCGACCAACACGTTCTGCACCAGGATCGGCACGTTGGAGCCGCCCAGGCGACGCGGCAACGTGAGCGAGAGCGCGCCCAGGGCCTGCATCTGGTCGAGGATCTTCTTCATGCGCGGCGGCGGCACCACCTCGCCGTCCTTGAGCTCGGGGTGCTGGGTATCGAGCTCGTGCTCGTGGGCGGCGATCTCGCGCGCCACGAACTCGCCCAGGTTCGACAACACGTCCTCGTAGAAGGCGCGCGCCTCCGCGGGATCCTTGAAGCCGTCCTCGTCGGCGAAGGCCGCCTCCTGCAACGACACCAGCGTCGCCCAGTCGACGCGGGAGAGCTGGAAGCGCAGGTCGTCGTTGTCGAGGAAGAAGTTGGTCGAGGTGGGGCGCGTCATGTCACAGCGTGGACGCCTTTTGACAAATTTGTCAATGCGTCACGTCACGGTGCGTCAATTTGCCCTGGTGCGCCCCCGCCAGCCCCGGAGCTCGCGATCGGTGGGCTCAGGCGCGGGCTGCCGGGGCCGCCTGGGCCGCCTGGGTGCGCAGCGCCAGGGCCTCTTGGGTCACCGGGTCCTCGTCGCCCAGGGCGCTCCGCGCCAGCACGAAGGCCTGCTTGGCGCTTTGCAGCGCCTGGGCAGGCCGACCGCCCTCCACCAAGAGGCGCGCGCGCTGCAGGTGCGCGCGCAGGCGGCGCAGCTCGTCGAGGGCGCGGTCGCCGAGCTCGGCGCCAAGCTCGGCCAGCGCGAAGGCCCACGCGTCGTCTGCGTCGCCCTCGCCCGCCGACACGCGGGCCAAGCCGAGCGTGCGCGAGAGGAGATCGGAGGCGCGCGCCACGCGTGGGTCGGGCCCACGCGCGGCCAAGGCGCGCAACGAGCCCGCGGCCGAGAACAGCCAGCGCGCGCTCAGGTCGGCGCGCTCTACGGTGAGCGCTTGCGTGCACAGGCTGAGCGCGGCGTCGATGACGGGCTCGGCGGCGGCGCCCTTGAGCAGGCGCAGCACCTCGTCGCCGGCGCGGGCGAAGGCGTCGGCGTCGTCGCCAGGGGCCAGCGCGCGCGCAAAGGCGAGGGCGCGGTGCACCACCAGGGCGCGCGGGTCGGCGGCCAGCGCGGTGACGCCGGCCAAGGCGCGCGCCGCGGCTTGTTCGTCGCCGGCGGCGAGGAACGCCGCCAGCGCGTCGGCGAAGTGCACGGCGGCGCTCGCCTGCTGGTCGCGCTCGCGGCACACCTGCCCGGCGCCAAAGAGCGCGCGGGCGCGCGCCAGGTGGTCGCCCTGATCTTGCGCCAGGCGCGCGGCGTCCTCGTAGGCCTGCGCGGCCAAGCTCAGGCCGCGGTCGGCGTAGGCGGCGTCAGCGGCGGTGAGCGTGATGGTGATCAGCGCCTTGCGGTCTTCTGCGAGCACGGGGCCTCCCGGGAGGGGACCTGGAGAGTATCGCCTGTGGGATGATGTACGAGATGTGATCCGCGGCAGATCAGGCGGCTGACCGAGGCCAGATCGCGCTGAAGGGAGAACGGCGACCTTGCGGTCAGCGAAAACCTCCTGGTCAACCCCTCGAGGCTGCCATGAGCGCTGTTTGTGCCGCCGATGTCCGCCGCCCCCGCGAGCTGCCGCGGGCCGACCAGCTGACCCAGAAGATCGAAGCGGGTCAGACGCTGCGCCGGGGCGCCGACGGGCCCGAGGTGGCCGAGGCCCAGCGCTTGCTCGAGGCCCACGGCTTCTCGGTGGGGCCGAAGGGCATCGACGGCAAGCTCGGCCCCGACACGCGCGAAGCCTTGGTGGCCTTCCAGAGGAGCCGCGGCCTGGTGCCCGACGGGGTCATCGGTAAAGAGACCCTGCGCGAGCTCGGCACGCCTACCGCCGGCGTCGATCGGCGCCGCGGCAGCGATCGCGGGCTGCAGCCCGCGCCTGGCGACCGCGTGCCGGGCCAAAGCGGCGCCGACTTCCAGCAGCGCGCCCGCGTCGAGTCGCAGCGCCGCGCCGCCGAGCGCACCGAGCCCACGCCCGGCGGCAGCGGCGCCGTGGAGCTGGCGCCACGCTCCATGAGCGAACGGCAGAAGTGGGACCACTACGCGGCCCTGGTCCGCGCCAATGGTGGCGAGGTGTGCGCCGACGGCAAGCCCACGGTGCTCGGCATCCGCGGCCTGGACGCGCACGGCAACCGCCACGCCTCCACCAACAACCGCCAGTACGACGACACCTTCGTGGTGCTCACGCCCGATCAGCGCGTGCTCGAGCTGCGCGGCGCCACCCACGCGGGGCAGCACACCACCTCGCTGGTGGACCACGTGGGGCGCATCAGCGCCGGCAACTACCGCGCCGTCAGCAACGGCAACCACAACGGTATGCCGAGCTTTCACGTGCGCACGCGCGCGGGCAGCGGCAACATCCCCGGCGTGCGCGATGGCAACGACGACGGCCGCTACTCGGCGGCGGAGGTCGAGCGCTCGCGCCGGCGTGGCGACACGCTGTCGGGCATCCTGTTCCACGCGGGCTTTCAGAACAGCCCGAAGTCCATCGGTTGCCAGACCTTGCCGCCCGACGCCATGCAGCGCTTCATCGACCGCGTCGGCGGGCGCGGCTTCTCGTTCACGCTCATCGACGCGTGAGCGAGCGCGCAGCGCGCGTGACGACGATCTGCTGAGGGCGAGCGCGCACCGCGCGAGGTGCGCGCCAAGCAGGGAGCGCCGCGGCGCCCCGCTTCAGTGCTGCTGTTCGAAGGCGGCCTTGGCGTGCGGGTGGCGTTCGACCCAATGGGTCGCGTGCGCCAAGAAGGCCTCGGCCAAGCTCGCGGCGTCGCCGCTCTCCACAGCACCGGTGCTCACCACGGCGGCGAAGGTGCGCAGGCGGCGCCCGATCTCGGCGCTGGCGCCAGCGTCGGGCGCGCCGCTGGTGGCGGCCGAGAACCACTGGATCACCTCTTCGACCATCAGCGCCGACCATGCCGGCGTGGTGAAGGGCGCCAGCTGGGGGTGGTCGGCCAACCAGCGATAGCCGCGCTCGACGAAGGCCCGCGCCAGCGGCGCCGCCTCGTCGGCCACGCCGCCGAGCGCCACCCGATCGGCGAAGGCGAGGAAGTCGAGCACGCGCCCACGGATGGCGTCCTCGTCGAATGGCGGCAGGCGATCGAGCTCGTCGAACACCAGGATGGCGCGCTCCACCATGGGGCGCGTCCAGTGCTGCGCGTCGTCGACGCGGGCGGCGACGCTCGGCCCGGCGAGCCGCTCGGCCGCGCGCACTGCAAGAGACCTCTTCCCCGCCATGACCCGCACGGTACGCGACCTGCCCATCCGCGGTAAGGGCCCGCGAACGGACAAGTCGATCGGTGATCGCGAGCGAGGCGCGTCGATGGCAAGGAGGCCCGCAGGGCCGTGGCCGTCGCCACGGACCGAGGACGCGACGCCGCCAGCGACGATGGATCGCTCGCGAGGACGATTGAGTTGTCGGTTCGCGGGCCCTAAGGGCCATGTGCTCGTCGCGCGCGTCAGCTACCGAGCTGCAGCGGGCCCACCGAGAGCGTCAGGCCCGCGAAGCCGCCGGTGCGCTCGACGTAGAACTCGCCGATGTCGCGCGCGGCGCCGCCCGATCGACCGCGCGCTCCGAGCGGGATCCACGCCGTGAAGCTGAACCCATCGCCATGGCGCTCGCGCGCCAGCTCCACGCGAGCGAAGCGCGTGCCCGGCTGCAGCTCGGCCACGCTCCCCGGCGTCCACGACAAGGTGCCGGCGCGATCGAGGCGCTCGAAGCAGCGGCGCAGCTCGTCGACGCGGGCGGGCGGCAGCGGCGGCGTGGCCAGCCAGCGGCGCACCTCCTCGACGTCGCCGCGCTGAACTCTGTGCTTGGTGGCCCCGTCGATGAGCGTCGCGAGCTCGTCTGCGCCGGTGGTCGCCACGCCCCCGCTGAACGCGCTGGTCGCCTCGTGGGCGAGGCCGGCCAAGCGCGCGCCGGCCCGCAGCAGGTCGGCCTCGGCGACGTCGAGCCAGCCGGTGACGCGCGCGCTGCGCTGCTTGGTCTGGTCGACGCTGCTGTGCTGCGCGAGGAGGTGCAGCACGCGCGCGCGCGCGCTGCCTGAGCGACCCACCTGCGACGTGGCCACGGGGGCGTCGGTCACCGACGTGCCGCCCGCCGATCCCTGCTGTGCCTGCACGAAGGCGAGCAAGGCCGCGCGCGCCGCCGGTGTCAGCGCGGTGGCGTCGGTGCCGTCGAGGAAGCGCGCCACCACGTCGACACGCTCGCCCTGGTCGCCCGCGAGCCCGCCGAGCGCGCGCTCCACCGCCCCCTTGGTGATGCTGGGAGCGGCCGGCTTGTCGGCGCCGCGACGCGCGCTGCGCTCGGCCTTGAGCGCGGCGAGGAATGCGGCATCGAGCGAGACCCGGCGATCGGCGTGCATCGGCACCTCAAGCACGGCCAGGGATGCCCCGGCCCGTTGCCGCTCTCTAGCGGGGAGCGGCCCCCTTTGGCGCGGCCGCGCGCCGGCGGGCCGCCGCGAGTTGAAATGAGCGCCCAATGCAGGGAAGCTCCCACGCGGGGAGTCACGCCATGTCCAACAACCGCCTCTACGTGGGCAACCTGCCCTTCAAGGTCACCGACGCCGATCTCACGAACCTGTTCTCGCCGTTCGGCACGGTGAGCCAGGCGAACGTCGTCACCGACCGCGACACCGGCCGCTCCCGCGGCTTCGCCTTCGTGGAGATGGGCACTCCCGAGCAGGCCCAGGCCGCCATCGGTGGCCTCGACGGCAAGCCCTTCGAGGGGCGCAACCTGCAGGTGAGCATCGCGCGGCCGCGCGAGGATCGTCCGCGCGGCGGCGGCGGCGGCGGCGGGCGCTACTGACGCGCGCGCGTCTCAGCGCACCCACAGCTCCAGCGCCGTGATGGCCAGGTCCTCGTCGCTCGAGCCCTGGTCGTGGCTGATGCGCACCTCGATGGCGGTGGCCGCGGGCGTCGCGTTGACGCCGGTGCGCACGAAGAGGCCCCCGTCGATCTTGGCCGCGTCGGCGGGCAGGCACATGGTGTCGACGCCGTCCCAGGTGGCGTCCCAGAGCGGATCTGCTGGTCCCCACGCGCGCCCGCCGCCGGGTCGACAGTCGGGCCCAGGCTCGTCGCACGCGAAGTTGTCCTCGACGAAGGCGGGCGGCGGCTGACCGCCGTTGCACGGGCAGTCGGAAGACGGCGCGTCTTCGGGGTGACCGGCCACCAAGGTGAACAGGTGTTGCCGTGGCGCTGCGGTGGTCACGCTGACGCCATCGACGTAGTACGAGTCGATGGAGCGCCCCTGCTCGTCGTTGAAGGCGTCGCCGTCGCCGTAGACGATGGCGGTGGCGCCGCCGCGCACGTCGGTCCAGGGCACGCGCGGGCTGAAGGTCGCCGAGCGCGTCCCCGCGCCGCCCTGGTTGCGCTGGCACCCCGAGAAGTTGGTGGCGACGATGAGCTGCCAGTCGCCAGGGCAGGCGGCGATGTCGCTCAGGCGCACCACGTTGGTCCAGCCGCCGCCGGCGCGCGCCATCTCGCAGGGGACCACGTCGTTCACGTCGAGGCCGTCGCCGTCGAGGTCGTCGTAGGCGCCGTCGCCGTCGAAGTCGAAGGGGTAGCTGCCGTTCACCGTGCCTGCGTCGTACGCGAGCAGCTCTTGGCAACTGCGTGCCACGAAGGGCTCGCCCTCGCCTTCCCCCTCGCCTTCTCCTTCCCCCTCGCCCTCACCTTCACCTTCACCTTCGCCTTCCCCCTCGCCCTCACCTTCCCCGTCGCCTTCTCCTTCCCCGTCGCCTTCTCCTTCCCCCTCGCCCTCGCCTTCCCCCTCGCCCTCGATGATGGTGCAGTAGCCGTCGACGCAGATGGTGCGGCAGTCGCCATCGTCGTCGCAGGCGTCGCCGACCCCCACCACGCTCTCGCAGGAGAGCACGAGGGCGCAGCACGAGAGCGCAGCGAGCGGGAGGAGGCGCACCGCTGCAGTATAGCCCGTCGCGCCGAGCTTCCGCCGCTCGGTCGATCCGAGGTAGGAAGCCTACGTCGGAGGCCACGGTGAGCGACACCAATGATGCCGGGCTGATCATCAGGAAAGAGACCGTCGCGGTCGAGATGGCCACCACGCGCGGCGAGCTGTTGCGCGGCGAGGTGTTCCTGCGTCCCAGGGGCGACGAGGACCGCGGCGAGCGCCTGCTCGACGTGCTCGCGCAGCGCTGGTTCGTGCCGCTCAAGACCGCCGAGCGCGTGGTGTTCGTGGCCACGCGCCACCTGGCGTGGGCGCGCCTCGACCTGCTCGCCGCCATCGACGAGCTCGACGCCGAGGCGGAGGACAGCGAGGCCTCGTCGGTGGCGCGGGTGTTGGTCACCATGGCAGACGGCACGCGCGTGGAAGGCAGCGTCCGCTACGCGATGCCCTCCCCCACCAATCGGCTCGGCGACTATCTCGAGAAGCTCGAGTCCTTCTTCCCCTTGCGCACCGACGATCACGTCTACCTGTTGAGCTCGACCTCGATCCTCACGGTCGTGCCGCTCGAGGAGAAGCGCTGATGCTGCGTCCCATCGATCGCTTCATCGCCGCGGTTCGTCGAGGAGAGGGGGAGGAGATCCTGTTCGTCACCGGGCAGCCCATCCGGCTGCGCAGCGGCCAGCAGATGAAGGTGCTCTTGGCCCAGCCGGTGCGCGCAGATCAGATCCAGGCCATCCTCAAAGACGTGGTGCCGCCCGAGGTCGACTACGGCTTCACCAGCGACGGCGACGCCACCTTCACCTTCGACGCCGGCGGCCCGGTGACCGCGCACCTGCGCCGCTACCAGGGGCGCCTCGATGCGCTCATCCGGCCGGCGCAGGCCGGCGCGACTGTGACGCCCTCCCCACCCACGCCGTCGACGCCGCCGCCGCCCGCGCCGCCGCCGCCGGCTGCCGCGCGCCCAGCGCCGCCCACGCCCGCGCCGCCCGCGCCGCCCGCGCCGCCCGAGGCCCCGCCTCAGCCGCTGGTCGCGGCGGCGCCGCCCACGCCCGCGCCGGCGATGGCCGCTGGCGCACGCAAGCAGATCGATCCGCTGCTGCATGCGCTGGTGCAGAACAAGGCCTCGGACCTGCACATCACCGCCAACATGCAGCCGCGCATGCGCAAAGACGGCGACATCAGCCTCGTCCCTGGCTTCGAGGCAACGCTGTCGTCCGACGCCATCCGCGCCATGTTGATGGAGGTGGCACCGCTGGCCGCGCGCGAGAAGTTCGAGAAGAGCAACGACGCCGACTACGCCTACGAGCTGCCCGGCATCGCGCGCTTCCGCGTCAACGCCTTCAAGGATCGGCGCGGTGTGTCTGGCGTGTTGCGCGTCATCCCCTCGAAGATCCTGACCTTCGAGGACCTCAAGCTGCCGAACGTGGTCAAGGACTTCTGCTCGCTGCACAAGGGGCTCGTCGTCGTCACCGGGCCCACGGGCTCGGGCAAGTCGACGACGCTCGCGGCCATGGTCGACTGGATCAACCGCTCGCGCACCGACCACATCATCACCATCGAAGACCCTGTCGAATTCGTGCACGAGACCAAGAGCTGCCTGGTGAACCAGCGCGAGGTGCACGTCGACACCATGAGCTTCTCGGCGGCGCTGCGCGCGGCCCTGCGCGAAGACCCCGACATCGTGCTGGTGGGCGAGATGCGCGACCTCGAGACCGTGGGCATCGCCATCGAGACCGCCGAGACCGGCCACCTGGTGTTTGGCACGCTGCACACGACCACGGCGGTGTCGACCATCGACCGCATCATCGATCAGTTCCCCACCGACCGGCAGGAGCAGGTGCGCATGATGCTGTCGGAGTCGCTCAAGGGCGTGATCGCGCAGACGCTGTGCAAGAAGGTAGGGGGCGGGCGCGTGGCCGCGCTCGAGATCCTGGTGTGCAACACCGCGGTGGCCAACCTGATCCGCGAGGGCAAGACCTTCCAGATCCCGAGCATGATGCAAACGCAAAAGCAGATCGGCATGCAGACCCTCAACGACGCCTTGTTCGCGCACGTCAGGGAGGGCGTGGTCGCGCCCGACGACGCGTTCGCGAAGTCCGTCGATCGCACCAGCTTCAAGATGATGCTCGACAAGGCCAACATCAAGCTGACGGGCCACTGAGGGGAGCTGAGGGTGCTGATGCGCGCCGTGCTCGCGGTCCTGCTGCTCTGCGCGTGCGCCACCCCGCGCGTCGACGATCCGCCGCTCTTGCTCGAGCTGGTGGTGGTGGGCCTGCGCCCCGACGAGCGCGCCGAGCTACGCGAGCGGCTGTGCGCCATCGAGGGCGTGAGCGACTGCCGCATGGTGGACGACGCAGCCCCGCCAACGGCCAGCGCCAAGAAGAAGCGCAAGGGCAAAGACGACGCACCCGCGCCGCCACCGCCGCCTTCGCCCGAGGCGCGCTACGTCTTCGGCTACCGCGGCTCGCTCGGGGTGCTGCGCTGGCACATCCAGCAGCTGCCGCACCCCGGGCTCGAGGCCCAGCGCGCCGAGGTGCGGCTGAGTTACCGCGGCTTCGACAACAAGGCCCCGAGCATCGAGGTGCTCGAGCCCGCGCCGAACCTGGTGGTGACCGAACCCGTGGTCAACGTGACGGTGCGCGTGCCCGACGTCGACACCGCCGAGGTCGACGTGGGCGAGGAGAGCGCCGGCAAAGACGGCGACTACTACCGGGCGGCGGTGCGCGACCTGCCCGAGGGCGAGAGCAGCATCAGCGTCAAGGCCATCGATCACGCCGGCAACGCCGCCACCGTGGAGATCAAGGTGACGCTCGACACCACGCCGCCCGAGCTCGAGGTCGAGGTGCAGGTGCCGAGCTATGACAAGGCCGTCGTGCGCGGCAAGGTCAAGGACGCGGCAAAACTGACGGTGGACGGCCGCGAGGTGCCGGTGGACATGTTCGGCAACTTCGAGAAGGAGGTCGCGGTGGACCCCGACACCAGCTACACCGAGGTCATCGCCGTCGACGCACATGCCAACGTCCGCAAGATCCGCCGCAGCGTCAAGATCGCCTCGCCGCTCTCGCCAGAGAGCAAGTGATGTTGGTTGGCACGCTTCTGGTACGGTGAGCCTGCATGCCGCGCACCATCCTCGTCGCCATCGCCGTGCTCGCTGTGATCTCGCTCGCGGGCTGCGACGACCCCTGCATGTCGCAGCAGAGCCCCTCGGTGGAGATCGGGCGCTTGGTGGGCAGCAGCGAATTCGAGCCCTTCGAGAGCGGTGACGAGGTGGTGCTCGGCTTCGCCCCGCAAGGCGGCAACGGCGTGATGGCGACCTTGCGCACGCTCGGCATGTCGGCGCACGAGACCATGATCATCTTCCCGCGCAGCGTCTCGACCGAGGTGCGCATCACCGGCACCGACGAGGCCGGCGCCGCCGAGCTCCTGGGAGACTTCCCGCTCGGCGCCAGCATCTACTGCATCGAGAACAGCTACGGCCTGGTGACCAACGTGGTGTTCGGGCTCGACCCCGCCCGTGAAGACACGCCCGAGAGCTTGGCGGGCCGCCCCGTGACCCTCGCCGTCGACGTGAGTGATGAGAACGGCGCCGCGGCCAGCGCGTCCATCGATGTCGTGTTCGCGAGCCTGCAGTGAGAGGACGCGGGCTCGCCTTCCTGGCGTTGCCGATGTGCTGCCTCGCGTGCGAGCAGTGCGTGCCCGTGCCGGCGCCGACGTGGAGCATGGCGCGCGAGACCGAGCCGGGCGCGCTGCTCTCCATCCGCGAGCGCGACGGCGCGGTGTGGACCGTGGGCGGCGACCCCGACGGCGTGGAGGGCCCGGCCTTCGCCACCTTGCTCGTCGATCACGACCCGAGCGACGACGGGGGGTTCGTGGCCTACGACGCGAACCTGCAGGGCGACCTGTGGTGGGTCGATCCCGTGAGCGCCGACGTGGCGTACGTGTCGGGCAGCTTCGGACGCGTGGCGCGCATCGACATCTCGAGCGGCGCGGCCGTGGTGGAAGAGCTGACCACGCCGGTGACGGGGCAAGACAACGAGGCGCTCATCGTCTTTGGCGTGCTCGCCACGGGTGACGACGTGTGGGCCGCCGGCGGGCGCATCGGCGGCCTCACGGGTGGCTTCGTGTGGCGCTCGCAAGGCGGCGGGCCCATGGAGGCGGTGGCGCTGCCCACGGCCACCGTCGACTACGTGATGTGGAAGGCGGCGGCCCGCGGCCCCGACGACGTGTGGCTCGTCGGCACCAAGGGCCGCACCTTTCACTGGGACGGCGCCGCGCTCACCGAGGTGGCCTTCGACTTGGAGAGCTCGCTGTTCACCGTGGCCTTGGACGACGAGGGCGCCGTGGCCGTGGGCGGTCCGTACCAAGGGCGCATCCTCGCCCGCGGCCGCGACGACGCCGCGCCCTGGCAAGAGGTGACGCCGGCCGGTGCGTCCTTGCCTTCGCTCTTCGGCGTCCACCTGCGCGGCGACGAGGGCTTGGTGGTGGGCCAAAGCGGCATGGTGCTCACGCGCCAGCAAGGCGCCTTCGTGGGCGAGGAGCTCGGCTTCCCCATGTTCGTCACGCTGCACGGCTGCTTCATCGGCGAGGACGGCTCCTACTGGGCGGTGGGCGGCTCCATCGACACGCTGCCGCTCACCGGCGGCGTGCTCTTGCGGCGCTCGCCCTGACGCTGCTGCTGACAGACTGCCCGGATCGCGGATTTCCGCGGGTGCGAGCGCGGCGCCACTCGGGTCGCACTGCGCCACGCTGCGCTGCGCCGGGCGCGGGCCCGCGGCACGCGACTTGCCGGGGCTCACGCTATGCGCAAGCTCACCCCCACCCTCCTCGTGTGTGCCCTCGCCGCCTGCGGCCAATCGCCGGCCGAACAGACCAGGGAGCTCGCCAGCGTCGTCAAGCGCGCCATCACCGAGCCGGAGCGCCCCGGCAGCGGCGAGCTCGAGTACCGCGTGCACCAGCTGGTCGACGCCACGCTCGAGGGCGAGGTCAGCGCCGCCAGCTGCGACGCCGTGGACCAAGAGCTCGCAGCGGTGTGCGGCGAGCTCTACCAAGACGGCACGGTGAGCTCGTGCGGCTACACCACCGCGTTCTTCTACGCGCACGTGACGCCGCGCTGCGCCGTGCGCTTCGAGGTCTGGCGCCCCGGCGACACCGGCCCCCTCCACGACGTGCACGTGCTCGACTTCGCGGGCGCGCCGCTGGTGGGCCCGGCGCCAAGCTGCGGCAACGGCGCGCTCGACGACGGCGAGGTGTGCGACGACGGCAACCACGAGTCGTGGGACGGCTGCGACGCCAACTGCAACCAAGAGGAGTTCCAGGGCTGCGAGCACGTTGTGGAAGAGGTGTTCGCGCGCGCCAACATCGCCGACATCGACGCCGACGCCTGGGAGGGACCGCGCAGCCACCTGATGGTGCACCACGACGCGCGCGCGCTCGAGGCCATGGACAGCGCCCGCTGCGACGACGCCATCGAGGCCGCCAACGAGGTGTGCACCGAGCTGACGCGCCAGATGCCCTTCGTGAGCTACTGCCAACCCGCCGGCGTGTTTCACGACGAGGACGGCGCCGCGTCCTGCTCCCTGCGGCTGCAGGTGTGGTTCCATCAGCTCGACGACGCGACCGGCGTGTTCACCACCAGCTTGCCGGGCTTGCTGGCGTTTACCATTCGGTAGCGGGCGCTACTGCGAAGGTCGACCGCAGTGATCGAGCCCGGCACAGGGACATGCCAGGAGCCCATGGAGCACCGCGGCTGCGTGGTCCGTGGTGCGTGGCAAGGACGCGACGCAAGGATTGTGGCGAGGACCACAGGTGTCGACCACGGCTGCAACGGATCTCCGCGGTGAGGCGCTCATCGGAGGTGCGCCCCCTTGAGGCACCTATCGACGAACGTGATCCCATTCTGATCGAGTATGCGGGGGGCCTTCTCTGTGTCGGCAAAGCGGACGGAGCCGGTTGCAACCCAGAACCACGCGGTGATCTTGGAGCCGGCGCGCAGGTGGGGCCTGAGCTGTTCAAGCGCCGCGCGGCGCTTCCTGATGATCGTGCGAATCTCTCCTTGGCGAGCTGCGTGCGTCTCGAGCGCAACGACAACCTCTCTCGCCCCGTGACCTAGCAAGTAGTCCCAGCGATTCTCCTGATCGTGTCCCGCCCTGAGCCCTGTGTCGATGTCGATGCTGTCGAGGAAGGCGGACTTGAGCTCGGCAGCGATGAGGGCCTTGTCCGAGCTCTTGAGCGCGCCGAGGCCTTCCTGAATGAGGTTGAGCAGGTGGCTGTTGTCGACCAGCGCGGCCCTTACGGGCGTCGCCTTCCTGCCCTTGCTAGCGCCCACTCTCGGCCTCGTTCACTGCCTTGCGCACGACGTCACCGAAACGCGACGAGTAGCCCGTGAGACCGCCCCATTCGGCCTCGCCCTCGTTCTCCGAAGATGGGTCGAGACCGGTGATCTCCGTCGACGTCACATGCCCATCGTTGCCGAATGTCAGAAAGTGGGCGCGGTAGTCTTTTTGGAGCGCGGCCTCCGCGACCTTGCGCATCTGCGCCGGTACCTTCACGTCAAAGGCCTCGCAGACGAGCTGCCACCGAGCGGCGTTCTCCTTGAGGCGCTGCATCATCCACAGCATGGTCAGCACGTGCGGGGAGTGAGTCGACATCACGACCCGGTAGCCGCGCCAGAGGAGATCGAGGACGAGCAGCATCACAGCTGTGATCGCTTGCGGGTGAAGTCCCATCTCCGGCTCCTCGAGAACGACCCAGTCCGTCCCTTTGCGCTTGCGCAGCTTGGTCGAAGGGAGGAGGTGATAGAGGGCGAGGAGGAGTGGGGTGAATTCGCGCTGGCCCGCAGTCCACGTCATGAACGGCAGGTGCATGTCCCCGTGCGCGAGGCGGAGGCGACGGGCATGCTGAGCATCCTCTGCGATTCCGACCTTGCCACCGTGAAAGACAGCGTCGTCGATCTGTTTTCGGATCTCCGCCTTGAGGCGCTTCTCCACGGGGAAGAGCGTGCCCGCGTCCTTGCCGCTGAAGCGATCAAAGAGGTTCTGGCTAAAGAGGCGCGCCACTGCCGGGGTGTCGGAGCCGAGCTTTTGGAAGGGCGCCGCCCAGCCGTCGCTAATCAGCATCGAGCGGTGCGCAGGAATGAAGAAGAGGCGCTCCTCTCCGTTTCCAACACGACTCAGTACCTTCGGAGTGATGGTCTTTCCGTCGAGAGTGACGGTCGAGTCGGCCCGCCATGCCGGTGCCATGCCGGTGCCGAAGATGAGGTCAACGACGACGTCGGATCTTTCGGTGGGGTGACCGGCGGCGCGCAGCGCATCGATGACCTGCTTCCCGTCCATCCCCGCCTTGAGCCACTGTAGAGCGAGGCTCTTGCCTGCGCCTTGCGGACCCACAAGGACGGTCAGGTCGCCAAGCGCGAGGTCGACACTGCGGATCTGGGCGAAGTTGGCGATAGAGAGCGTGATCGACCGGGTCGCTCGTAGTCTGGCTGTGGCCTTCTTCATGAGCCGGTCCTCTGCGCGGGGCGTGTGCTCTCTGGACGAGCGGCGCGCGAATCGGCGCCCCGCGGGGCTCGCCGCGTCGTGAACGTAGACCGGCCACGGCCACCAGGGCCATAGGTGGGTGAATCGAGCTGAGAAGCCGAGCTACTGGGCTGGTCCATCGTCGCGTTGCAGGACGCGCACGTTCGAGACGTACGACGCCCCGGCGCCGGCCGCGTCCGGCTCCGCCGGCGCGAGCGGCGGTGTGCGCACCGAGGGGCACCGTTCGCACGGCGTACCCTGTCAGATTCCCTGTCAAACCGGATCGCAACGGCCCGCCGTTTCAGCTACTCGGCGGCGATGGCGACGCGCGTTCGCGATGAGGTGCTGGCGTCGAGCCGCCGCCCATGGAGATCGCCGACGTGACGACGGGCGACGTCACAGCGCTGCTGCGCGCGCCCATGACGCTCGTCGACCTCTCGCTCGCGGTGCGCGCGCACACCCTCGCGTCGGCCGCGACGTTCACCGACCTGCTCTCGCCACAGTCGCTCGCCGGCGTCGACGCGCACACCTACCAGCACGACACCGTCCGGCGCGTGCTCCGCGTGCTCCGCGGCCGTGCGCTCCTCGCCGACGAGGTCGGGCTCGGCAAGACCGTCGAGGCGATCCTCGTGCTGCGCGAGTACCAACTGCGCGGCATGGCGCGCCGCACCCTCGTGATCGCACCGCCGGCGCTCGTTCCGCAGTGGCGGGGCGAGCTCCTCGCGAAGGCCGGAGTGCAGGCCGCGACGCTCGATGACCACGCCTTCGAACAAGACCCGGCGGCGTTCCTCGCGAGGGACGGTGTCGTGCTCGCGTCGCTCGCCAAGGCGCGCGGCGCCAAAGTCGCGCCACTGCTCCAGAGCGCTTCGTGGGATCTCGTCGTCGTCGACGAGGCCCACCACATCAAGAAGCAGTCTACCCTCGGCTACAAGCTCGTCGACGGCCTGAAGAGCCGCTTCCTGCTGCTGCTCACCGCCACGCCGATCGAGACGAGCCTCGAGGAGCTGTACGCGCTCGTCACGTTGCTGCGGCCGGGCCAGCTCACGACGGCGTCGGCGTTCAAGGCGCAGTTCGTCGACAAGTCCGATCCGACTTCGCCGAAGAACCGCGAGCGGCTGCGACAGTTGCTTGGGGACGTCATGGTGCGCAACACGCGCGCGGCGTGCGGCTTGAAGCTGCCGCCGCGCTTCGTGACCACCGCCGTCGTCGAGCCGCTGGCCGCGGAGCGCGCGCTCTACGATCGGGTCGTCGATCTCGTGCGCGCCGACGCGCAGGCCGCGCGGCGAACGCTCCTCGGCACCACGCTGCTCCTCGAGGCGGGCTCGAGCCCTGACGCCGTGCGCGCCACGCTTGACCGCGCGACCGCGCTCGACGGTCCCGCCTTCGCCGCTGCCCGCGAGGCGGCACGGGCCGCGACGCAGACGAAGAAGCTCGAGCAGCTGGTCGCATTGGTGCGGGCGCACGGCGGGCACGCGCTGGTGTTCACGCGCTTCCGCGCGACGCTGGCGGCGATCGAGCGCGCGTTCAACGACGCTGGCGTGCGGCACGTCGTGGTCTCTGGCGCGCAGTCGGCCGACGAGAAGGCGCTCGCCGTCGAGCGGTTCCGCGAGGAGCGCTGCGCCCTCGTGTCCACCGACGTCGGCGCCGAGGGGACCAACCTGCAGCACTGCAACGTCGTCGTCAGCTTCGACGTGCCGTGGAACCCGATGCTGCTCGAGCAGCGCATCGGCCGCGTCCACCGCATGGGCCAGACGCGCGACGTGCACGTCTACAACCTCGCGATGAAGGGGTCGGCGGAGGAGAAGCTGCTCGACGTGCTCGATCGGCGGCTCCATCTGTTCGAGCTCGTCGTCGGCGAGATGGACATGGTGCTCGGCAACCTCGCCGATGACCGCGACCTCGAGGAGCGCGTGCTCGCGCTCTACGCCGCCAGCAAGGACGAGGCGGAGATCGACCGTGGCTTCGACGCGCTCGCGGCGGAGATCGGCGCGGCGCGCGGAACGTACGAGAACTCCAAGAAGCTCGACGACGCGGTGTTCGGCGAGGACTTCGCCGCATGACCTCGCTGCCCGCGCTGCCGACGACACTGCCGGCGACACTGCCGGCGACACTGCCGAGCCCCGTGCGCTTCTGCGCGGACGCCCTCGCGCGCGACGGCGCGCTCGTCGAGGTCGCCAACGCAGCCGACGGCGAGGAGGAGGCCCTCGCGATCCTCCCGTCGGCGTTGGCCACCCGGCTCGCGCTCCAGGAGGAGGTGCAGGTCGCGTCAGCCGCACGGACAGGGGCCGTTGCGTGCGGGCTCGGGACCGGGCTCCTCGATCGGTTGGTCGATGAGCGCTCGTCGCTGCGTGGGTACGTCGTCGCCGACGCAGAGCTGGCGGCACCGCGCGCGAGCCAGGCCGAGGCGCTCGCGGCCCGCTTCGCGCTGCGCAACGCGGTTGTCGACGTCGGCGCGGTACGCGCTCGCAACGAGGCGTACGCGTTCGTCGGCACGCGCCTCGTCGTCGAGGCGGACGACCGCGACGAGGCGTTCGAGGTGCTGGCGTTGTGCGCATCGGACGGCGCCGCGCCGGACTCGGCCCTGGTCGCGGCGCTCGCGCTCGACACCACGAGCGCGCTTCGTGGAGCGCACCGCGCCCTCCCTGCGGTGCGCGCGGAGGTCCTCCCGCCCCGGCTGCGCGCCCGGCTGGCCGCGCTCGCCGGCGCACATCAGGACAACGTCGCCCGCCGGCACCGGCGCGACCACGAGCGCGTCGATGCGTACTTTCACGAGCTCATCTACGAAACGCGTACCGGTCGCAAGCAACGTGATCCGGCGGCGGTCAAAGCCCGCGTCGAACATCTCGAGAATGAGCGCGCGGCGAAGTTGGCGGAGTTGCGCGCCCGCTACACGTTGCGTGCGCGCGCGACGATCGTCTTCGCCGCCGTCGTCGAAGTGCCCACGATCGTCGTCGACGTGCGCGTGCGTCGACGGAAGGAGGAGCGCGTGCTGAGCCTGCACCTCCCCTCGGCCGCGCGCACGCTCGACGTGCCTGCGTGCGACGGCTGCCTGCTCCCTGCCGCTCGCCCCGCGGTATGCGACGACAAGATCCACCTGCTTTGCGAACGATGCGCGCCATCGGCGCAAGGGCGGCTTGCGTGCCCGGTATGTGGACGCTGACGAGTGAGCGCCGTTTCGTCGACACGGCGACGCGGCGCGACGCGATCAACGCGCGGCACTGACGCGGCCGCGAGCTCCGCCGGCACGCGACATCGACGGCGACGTCGCGCCCGCGAAGGCTGCCACCTCGCGCTCCACGAACGCGGTCGTTGCGGCCCACGCCTGGGGATTCGCCGTCGCGGTCGGCGGTTGCGCGAGGTCCAAGCGATCGCAAAGCGGCTCGAGCGCGTGCGCTGTCTGGGCCGCCGCGACCCGGCGCACGCCTTCGCTCTTCGCACGTTCCCCATCGAGCCGCAGCGCCAACCGGGCGAAGTCGAAGATTGCGGGCCATGCCGGCCACGTGACGGCCGTGGCGCCGACGAGGTCAGACCACCGCCCGCCGTCGGCGAGGCGATAGGCGATCGCGTTCTTCTCCTTCAGCGACCGCAGAAACCCGGCGTCGCAGAGCTCGGACAGCAAGCGAGCGACGTTTCTCTTCGTGTAGCCGAGATGCTCGAAGTCGGACGCACGCAACCATACGCGCGCGTGCCCGATGAGCTCTGCGACGACGTCGGCGCGTGCACCGACGCCGCATATCGCGCGCAGGCGCAGCCGGACCAGCGCCGGTCGCAAGAGCGGCAGCTCCATCGACGTCAGCTGCGGCGGGTTCTTCTGCTTCGACATCTTCGTGGCCTCACACGTCCACCGCCCCCCACCGGGGATCGACGCGGCGAAGGACACGAACGCGTCATGCACGGTGGGTTCCGCCGCCTTGCACAGCGCCTGCACTCGGCTCATCGCGAGCCAGTCGCCGAAGAGCACGCTCCAACGTGACACCTGTTCGAGCAGGCGCGCGTCGTGCGCTGCAAGGAGCGGCGTGGCGACGAAGAGCGGCTCGGGATCGATTGCCACGTGGGCATGCTCCCGCACGACGCCGGCGATGCCGAGCTCCGTCCAGAGGCTCCAAGCGAGATCCGCGGCCTGCTTCTGGACGGCGCTAGACATCGGCGACCTCGACACCGAGCTCTTGCAGCACCGGCAGAAGCTGCCGCCCGCGAAAGCCCTCGGAGGCATCGTGCGTGCGGCACCACCGCGCCGATGTGAGGAGCGTCAGCGCGTCGAAACGCTCGATGCTCAACCGTTCCGGGAAGCCGTCGGGGAGCCCGCCCGCGAGCAGGGACGTCGGCCCGCAGTTGAGCCAGTCACGCGCGAGCCCGAACGCGTCGCCGACATCGGCGACGGCGGCGCGCAGCGCATCGGGCAGCGGCTGCGCGCTGAGCCAGCGATCACCCTCGATGCGCGCGAGGACGTCGAGATCCTTCGTCGGCCGCTCGATGTGGCCGCCGAGCAACAATGCACCGCCTCCGATGACGACGATGTCGTAGGTCTCACCGCGGTCGACGAGGAGCTCACCGAGGGCGGTCAACGCGTCGCGAAGGGTTGCGTTGTCGAGCGTCATATCTAGATCATAACATTCCCGAAGCGAGAAAACTAGAGTCTCGATCTCGCGGCCTTTCCCTGTCAAACACCCTGTCTCGGCGGCAAGACGTCATCGTCACGAGCCGCTCCCTGTCAGATACCCAGTCAGAGGGCGCGAAAACCACTGCGCAGCAAGGGGTGTGCCCTTGTGTGCTGCGAAGCGGTTTGTCGTCGAGAAAGATGGCGGACAGCGAGGGATTCGAACCCCCGATACCCTTGCGGGTACTCCTGATTTCGAGTCAGGTGCCTTCAGCCACTCGGCCAGCTGTCCGCTGACCAAGGTAGCCAGCACCACGGGTGTCGTCAACGCTGGCGCAGGGCCCTCAACCGTGGGCGTCGACGCGCGGAAAAAGATCCGCTAGATGAGCGGCGTCCCGGCGGTGCCTGTGGAGAGATGGCCGAGTGGCTGAAGGCACGCGACTGGAAATCGCGTAGGCGGGAAACCGTCTCGAGGGTTCGAATCCCTCTCTCTCCGCCACTCCGCCCCGTCCCTCCGAGGGTGTCCCATGACCAAGATGCACCCCGTCCCCGTCCGCTCACCCGTGCCTGCCCGCGTGGGCGTGCTCACGCTCCTGCTCGCGCTCGCACCCTTGGCGCTCTCGTGCGGCCTCTTCCTGGCGCCCGGCGACTGCACGCAAGCCAGCGACTGCTTCGGCGACAACCTGTGCGTCGACGGCGAGTGCGTGGAGTGCGAGCGCGACCGCGACTGCGACGACGACGAGGAGTGCGACGACGGCGACTGCGAGCCCGCGGGCGAAGGTGAGGGTGAGGGTGAGGGCGAGGGCGACCCCGGCGAGGGCGAGGGCGAGGGCGACCCCGGCGAGGGCGAGGGCGAGGGCGAGTGCGTGCCGGGTTGCGAGAGCGTGTCGGCGGAGCGCACCTGCAACGCCGCCGGCGACCCCGTGATCGTGCCCTGCGAGAGCAACGAGGTGTGCAGCGGCCTCGCGTGCGAGCTCGTGCAGGGGCAAGAGTACGAGGGCTCCGCTGAGGCGGGCGTGGTCTGCGACGCCACCACCTGCAGCGACCCCAACGCGGTCTGCTGCGTCACCGTCGACGTCAGCTTCGCCATCGTCGGCAACTGCATCGCGTCCAGCGGCAGCTGCACGGGCGCGCTCCTCGCCGTGCCGGTGGTCTGTGACGGCGCCGAGGACTGCGAGCTCAGCGAAGAGTGCTGCCTCGACGGCGCCACCAACGCGACGAGCTGCGTCAGCGCCGGCAGCTGCGTGCAGGCCGGTCAGACCGACGCGGTGGTGTGCGTGAGCACCGACGACTGCGGCAGCGACGAGCTCTGTTGTGGCTTCGCCGGCGGCAGCTTCCAGCTCCCGGTCGACGTCGGCATTTGCAGCCCAGCGGCCAACAACTGCTCGAGCTGACGCGCTCGACGTCTGCCCCGGCGGCAGTGCTACGCTGCACTGCCATGAAGCACTCGGTCCCGCACGACCTCCCGATCCCACTCGCCAAGAAGGCCGCCGACGCGGCGCTCAAGTCCTACTCCGAGCGCTTCGCCGAGTACGACCCGCAGATCGCGTGGATCAACGAGCAGCTCGCCGAGGTCACCTTCCGGGTCAAGGGTCTCTCCATGAAGGGCAGCTTCGAGATCCGCGACAGCGCCGTCGACATGGACATGGAGGTGCCGCTCCTGCTGCGGCCCTTCAAGAACAAGGCCCTCGAGGTGATCGAGGAGCAGATCACCAAGTGGATCGACAAGGCGCGCCGGGGCGAGCTCGCCTGATCTGAGCTCGTCAGGCGCTCACACCACCGGCGCCTTCCTGCTCTCGAGCCAGCCGCGCCCCATCTCGAAGGCGATGGGCAGCACCGAGACGAAGATGATGCCGAGCACCACGATCTCGAAGTTCTGCTTCACGAAGGGCAGCTCGCCGAACAGGTAGCCGGCCAACGAGCAGATCCCCACCCAGGCGATGCCGCCGACGACGCTGAACGACACGAAGCGCCGGTAGCGCATGCTGCCCACGCCGGCCACGAAGGGCGCGAAGGTGCGCACGATGGGCACGAAGCGCGCGAGGATGACGGTCTTGCCGCCGTAGCGCTCGTAGAAGCGCTGGGTCTTCTCGAGGTGCGCCCTCTTGATGAAGCGGATGCGCTCCTTCTCGAGGAAGCCCGGGCCCACCACGTGGCCGATCCAGTAGTTGGTCTGGTCGCCCACCACCGCGGCGGTGATCAAGAGCGGCACCAGCACCGTGATGTCCAGGCCGCCCTGCTCGACGCCACCCAGGGTGCACAGGGCGCCCGCCGCGAACAAGAGCGAGTCGCCGGGGAGGAAGGGCGTCACCACCAGGCCGGTCTCGCAGAAGATGACCAGGAACAGGATGGCGTAGACCCAGGTGCCGTAGTCGGCCACCAGGCCCACCAGGTGCTTGTCGACGTGGAAGAACACGTCGAGCGCTTGGCGAAGCAAGTCCATGTGCTGGGTGTAGCAGATGCCGCGCCGCTGTCATCGTCCCCCGTGACCCTTCGGCGCGCGCTGGTGTAGCACCCTCCCCATGCACGCCGTCACGTTCATGGTGGCCGCGCTCTGCGTGCTGGCCATCGGCTACCGCTACTACTCGGCCTTCCTGGCGACGAAGGTGCTGGTGCTCGACGCCGAGCGCCGCACGCCCGCGCACGCGCTCGCCGACGGCAGCAACTACCACCCCACCAACAAGTGGGTGCTGTTCGGCCACCACTTCGCCGCCATCACCGGCGCGGGGCCCTTGATCGGCCCGGTGTTGGCCGCGCAGTTCGGCTTCTTGCCCGGCTACCTGTGGATCCTGGTGGGCGTGGTGCTCGGCGGCGCCGTGCACGACTTCGTCATCATGGCGGCCAGCGTGCGGCGAGACGGCAAGTCGCTGGCCGAGATCGCGCGCGCCGAGCTCGGCCCCGTGGTGGGGCTCATCACCAGCGTCGCCATCCTGTTCATCATCGTCATCGCGCTGGCGGGCTTGGGCAAGGTGGTGGTGGGCGCGCTGGCCGAGAGCGGCTGGGGTGTATTCACCATCGGCGTCTCGATCCCGCTGGCCCTCCTGATGGGCCTGCACATCTATCGCGTGCGCGGCGGCTCGCCGCGCGGCATCCGCGAGGCCAGCGCGGTCGGCGTGGTGGTGTTGCTGCTGGCGGTGGTGTTCGGCCGCGACGTGGCCGAGAGCGGCTTCGGCGCGTACCTGCGCCTGAGCGACACGCAGATCACCGTCGCCATCGCCGGGTACGGCTTCGTCGCCAGCGTGCTGCCGGTGTGGCTGCTCTTGTGTCCGCGCGACTACCTGTCGAGCTACCTCAAGATCGGCACCATCGCGCTCCTGGTGGTGGGGCTCATCGTGGTCAACCCCGCCATCGAGATGCCGCTCTTGAACGAGGTCAGCGCCAGCGGCGTGCGCGTGGGCGCCGATCTGTTCTTGCCCGTGGTCAAGGGCGCGCTCTTCCCCTTCGTGTTCATCACCATCGCGTGCGGCGCCATCTCGGGCTTTCACGCGCTGGTGGCGAGCGGCACCACGCCGAAGATGATCGATCGCGAGCCCGACTGCCGCATGATCGGCTACGGCGCCATGCTGATGGAGGGCCTGGTGGGCATCACCGCGCTGGTGGCCGCCGTGGCGCTGCCGCCCGCCGACTACTTCGCCATCAACACCGACCCGAAGGTCGCCGTCGTCGCCGTCGAGCGTGTGCCTGACGCCGGTCCCGTGGGCTTCGTGAACGACGCTGGCGCGCTGGCCGCCGTCGACCTTGCGCTCACCCCGCGCGACCGCGCGGCCCTCGGCCTCGGCGAGGGCGCGCGCCTCGACGCGCTGGCCGGGCGTGAGCTCAAGCTCTCGCAGGTGCTGCGCCTCTCGAACGCGGCGCTGGCCGCCGCCGGCTACCACGTGGACCCGCGCGCGCCGCACGCCGACGAGCTGCCCGCCGCCGACTTCGCGCGCTTGGGCATCAAGGTGGACGACCTGCCCACGCTCTCGGCCGCCTCTGACGAGGTGGTGGCCGCGCGCACCGGCGGCGCCGTGTCGCTGGCCGTGGGCATGGCCCGCGTGTTCGCCGGGCTGCCCGGCATGAAGGGCCTGCTCGCCTACTGGTACCACTTCGCGATCATGTTCGAGGCGCTGTTCATCCTCACCACCATCGACACCGGCACCCGCGTGGGGCGCTTCCTCTTGCAGGAGGCGCTCAGCCGCGTGTGGCCGCGCATGGGCGACACCGCGTGGCTGCCCGGCGCCCTCATCACCAGCGCCCTCATCGTGATCGGCTTCTCCTACTTCATCCTGACCGGCTCCATCGCCACCATCTGGCCCATGTTCGGTATCGCCAACCAGCTCTTGGCCGCGGTGGCCTTGGTGGTGGGCACCACCATCATCCTGCGCCAGGCTCGTCGACGACGCTACGCGCTGGTGACCTTGCTGCCGCTGCTCTTCGTGGGCGGCACCACCCTGACCGCGGGCGTGCTCGCGCTCCAGCAGATCTACCTCCCCCTGGCGCGCGCCGCCGACCCTGCGCAAGCGCGCAACGGCATCGTGCAGAGCAGCGTCACCGCGGTGCTGATCGCGTGCGTGGTCGTGATCCTGCTGGCCTCGGCGCGCCAATGGCTGCAGATCTTGCGCGAGCGGCGCGCCGTCGAGCCCGCCACCCGCTGAAGCCACGCGCACGGCGGGCGCGTGCGATCACGATCACACCGCCGCCCGCATGCGCCTCGTCCACGTCGACAAAGCTCCTGCGCAGCGCGCGCGTTGCCCTGCACTTCTCGCTTCTGCTGCGCTCGGAAGTGTGGCATAGGCGGCCGTCCGCGAACGCCGCAGAGCGATCGCGCCAGGAGTCCGCATGCGAAGACGCGCAGGGGTCGCTCACCTGGTTCGAAGTCGAGTCGTTGTGCTCACCGCCGCCGCCACCCTCGTGGGCGGCACGCTCGCCGCCGCGCCCGCCACCGCGCAAGACGCCGCGGCCGCCGCGCCCGAGGGTGGTTTGCGCCCCGAAGAGCCCTTCCAAGAGCTGCCCATGCTCACCTGGCAAGAAGAGATGGAGCTGCAGAGCACGGTGCGGCAGGTGATCTTCAACTGCTACCTGCCGCTGCTCGCGCGCCCCACCGACTACCGCGGCGTGCACGACGACTCGATCCCGAACCAGGTGGGTGACTGGAACTGGCACCGCCCCGACGTGCGGAACGAGCTCAAGCGCCGCCAAGACATCGTCGATCGCCAGCGCCGCGCCCACGCCGCCCTGCCCGACGCCGAGGTCAACCACCTGCGCCAGCGCTCCGTGGTGTTCCGTCCCGAAGAGCTCGAGCCCTTGTTGACCTCGCTGCCGCGCTTCGAGGACCTGGTGGTCACGCTGCGCCGCGTGCAGCCCCTGGGCGGCGAGGTGTTCCGCGTCGACTTCGACGTCACCAGCAAGAGCAACGGCGCCGTCGAGACCACCAAGTTCGACGCCGTCGACCTGGTACGCCAGGGCGGCATCTGGCTTCTGCCCACGCGCGTGCTCTTCGAGATTGCACCGCTGGCGCGGGCGCAGGCCCAGGCCGCCACCGGGCAGCCGCTCGACCCCATCGCCGCCGCCAACAACTTCATCGCCATCGCGCAGAACACGCTCAACGACGTGCTGCCCTTCGACATCCCGCAACTGCCGCGCATCCCCACCCTCCCCTGACCCACACCACGCCGCTCACCGCGCTCCACCGCCCCACGCGTCCCCGAGGAACAGCAATGCTTCGCCGCTTCTCCGCCGCCGCCATCATGTCCCTGATCGTCGCCGCCTCGGCCGGCTGCTCGCCCGCCGCGCTGCTCAACATGATCCCCATCCCCATCCCCGGCATCACCGGCGGTGAGCCCACGCCCGCGGGCGAGGAGATCCAGCTCCTCTACGCCAAGGGCGTGCGCTCGATGATGCCCGACCCCATCAAAGACCTGAAGATCGCGCCCACCGAGCGCGTGTGGGTGGTCAACAAGAACGGCGGCAGCAACAACGACTCGTCGGTGGACGCGCTCACCTACGACGCCATCATCGACATCCTGCGCAGCAAGGGTGTCTCCGAGGTGGTGGCCCGCGACGACGACATGATGCGCTCGCTCTACGTCGAGTACACCGAGAGCGCCAAGCTGGCGGCGCGCGCCGATAGCCTGGCCCGCGACGGCAAGATCCAGCCCGCCGACGTCATCGTCACCTATCGCCTGATGCGCTTGAACACGCGCCAGCCCGGTCTCATCATCTTGGGCCTGCGCTTCATCGTCGGCGCGCTCATCGGCCTGGTCGCCGACGCGCAGCCCAACATGTCCGACGGCGTTCGCTTGGTGATGCACCTCGAGGCCATCGACGTGAAGACCGGCACCACGCGCGCCACGCGCATCGCCGAGCACGTCGAGCGCCAGCCCGATTGGTACGCCGCCGACTACGTGTTCGGCGACTACAACGGTCGCTGATCGTCGACGCTTGCGGGATCGAGAGAGCCACGGCAGCCGCCGTGGCTCTCTCTTTTCTTGCGCGGCGCACCGCGCGCGGGTCCTTGCAGGTAGGTGGTCGCATCGCGGCCTGCTAGGGTGCCCCCGTGGCCGAGCGTCGTCTGCGCCTGGGGGAGCTGCTCTTGTCGCGCGGCATCTGCTCGCGCACGCGGCTGCTCGAGGCGTGGGAGCAGCGCGTGCTCTTCGGCGATCGCCTGGGCACCAACCTGCTCGCCGTCGGCGCCATCGACGAGCGCACCTTGGCGCAAGCGCTCGGCCACCAGCTCGGCGTGCACTCCGGCCACGGCAAGGTGCTGAAGGTCGATGCCGCCGCCCTCAAGCTGGTGCCAAAGACCATCGCCGAGCGCCGCTTCGTGGTGCCGCACCACGTGCAAGACAAGAAGCTCTACCTGCTGATGCGCGATCCGCACGACGCCTTCGCCATCGACGACGTGCGCTTCGCCAGCGGCCTTGGGGTCATCCCCATCTTGGTGTGCGAGGCGCGCATGTGGCAGCTCCTCGAACAGCACTACGGGCTGCGGCCGAGCCTGCGCCCCATCCCCCTCGACGGTGTCGTCGTGCGGCCGCGCCCGAGCGCCGACGAGCACACGGCGCCGGCCAAGGACAGCCCCGAGCTCACCAGCGAAGAGGACTTCCAGGCGCTCTACGCCGGGCTGCACGACGGCTCGGTGCCGGTCATCACCTTGCCCGAGGTGCGCAAGGAGGCGCCGGCACGGGCACCGCCTCCCCCGACTGCCTCGCCCGTGCCCGAGGCAGGCAAGGGCGGCAATCCCACGGTGCCGGCGCGACCCGCGGCGCTCAGCAGGGGTAGCGACGACGACTTCCTGGCGCCGCCCAAGACCGGCGCCGAGGAGGGCGATTGGCGCGACGTCATCGAGAACACCAACCCGATGATGGCGCTGCCGCGCATGCCCGCCGCCGACGCCGACGACGCCTATCCGCTGGTCGACCTGGTGGAGGCCGACGTCACGCAACCCGTGGTGCGCCGGCAGCCGACGCTCGACTTCCACATCGACGTCGGCGACGTCGTCGACGACAGCCCGCTGACCTTTGCCAACGCGAGCCGCCTGTTGTCGACGGCCGCCGATCGCACGGCCATCGCGCGCGTGGTGCTGCGCGCGGCGCGCAGCCGCTTCGCCCGCGCCTGCCTCTTGTCGGTCTATCCCGACCGCCTCGTCGGCTGGATGGGCATCGGCGAGGGCTTCGAGACCGATCGCCTGCAGGGCGTGGTGCTCGATCGCAGCCAGCGCAGCGTGTTCACCTTAGTGGCCGATTCGCGCTCGTACTACCTGGGACCGCTCACCAAGCTGCCCGCGCACGGCGGCTGGGTGAAGGCGACGGGCCGCAAGATCCCCAAGAGCGTGGCCGTGTTCCCCATCTTGGTGCGCGGTCGCCCGGTCAACCTGCTGGTGGTCGACGAGGGCCACGATCGCCATGTCTCGCCCGACGTGGGCGAGGTGTTGATCCTCGCGCAGCAGATCGCGGGCACCTACGAGACGCTCATCGCCACGCTGTAGGCAAGCGCGGGCGAGGCCGTCAGCGCGCCCACGTGGCGCGCTCGAGCAGCACGCGCAGGCGCGCGTCTGCCGGCTGCTGCTCGTCGAAGGGCACCACCGAGGTGACGAGGTGCAGCGCGCGGCCATCGCGCCCGGGCAGCGCGTAATTGATGGTGGCGAGCCCACCCGGTGCCGGCTGGAGGAAGCGCACCAGCGTGAGCTCCCCCGTCGACGACGGCTGGGCCAGGCGCTCGACCACGCCGCCGTTCTTGGTCACGGTCTCTTCCAGGCGCTGCACGAAGCCATCGAGGGCCGGCCGATCGGGCGCGGCGATGGCGAACACGCGCGCGGCCTGGCCGCCCTCGTGCCGCCACTCACCCACGCAGCCGTCCTCGGGGCGCACCTCGGTGCAGGGGCCGGCGTGCCGGGTCCAGCCGGGCGCGTCGACGAACGCCACCGACTCGAACGAGGGCGGCGCGACCGCGTCATTCGCGCCGGTGCGGCGCAAGACGTCGAGCGCGATCAAGATCGCCGGCGTCGCCAGCACGATCACCATCCCGGTCGCCAACAAGCGCTTGCGTTGCGGTTGCACGGGGGCCTCAGCGCGCGGCTGGCGGGAAGGACGCCGAGAGATCGCGCGTGAGCGCCGCCGTGCACTGCTGCTCGCCGTCGCGATCGACGCAATCCACGATGTAGTCGGCGCGCTCGCCGCAGCCGCTCGCCTCGTAGGCGGCGCGGGCTACGGGCATGCCGGTGGCGACGTCGACGAGCACGCGCTGCTGCGGCAAGCGGGTCAGGCGGATCTCGTCCCTCGAGCAGGCGAGGTCGAACACGGCCTTCGCCATGATGGCCTGATGCGCGCCGCCGCCGCCGCCCATGGTCGCGCACGAGCACGCCAGCGCCAACGCCATCACCGCGCTCCTCATGGAGCGCTCGTATCGCCTTGCGGCGGGGTCTTGGGCTTGCCGTTGTCGAGCGTCTCGTCGACCTCGCGCTGCACCATGCACGCGCCGCGGATGCACTCGACGGCGTAGGTGGCGTAGCCGCCGCAGCCCTTGGCCGAAAAGGAGCCGCGCTCGATGGTCTGCTTGCCGCCCTGCACTTTCTTGAGCGGACGCAGCTGCACCACGTGCAGGCTGGCGTGGTCGCACACGAGATCGCCGGTCGCTTGATGGCGCACCTGGTCCTTGATGGCCTCGAGCGGCGTGGCGCACGCGGCTGCGATCAGGAGCACCGCGCTCGCACCGAGCGCTCGTCGACCGAACGAAGCTCTGCGCTGCGGTGCCGTGCGTTCCCTGGTCCTCATCGACTGCTGGCTCCTCGTGCTGCTCGGTCGGCGTAACGACCGTCGGAGCACTCTACCTCAGCGGCGCACGCGAACGGCACGCCCGAGCAGCTCGGCCGGGGCCACCGCCACCTCGGGGCCGACGCCGAGGTCGAGGGTGAGCGAGCGCTCCTCCACCGACACCACCTGGGCGATCTGGTCCAGCTCGGCGTGCCGGACGCCCACCAGCTCCCCAGGATCGAGGGCGCTCGCCTCGAGCGCGCCACGCACCACCACGAAGGCGTCGCCAGGCTCGAGCTGCAGGCGCGGCAACTGCCCCTGCACCACCACCACGGTGACGACGTGCTCGGCCACCTGGCCGCGGGCGATGGACGCGCCCGCATGCGTCAGCACCACGAAGCCCAACAGCCACCAGGGGTGGCGCCAGGGCGGCCGTGCTCCGGCCGCGGGCGCCGCCAGCACGGCGGCGAGCACGCCGAACACCAGCGCCGGCACCCAGAGGGCGAGCGCGGCGGCCTTGATCAGCTCGGGCAGGCGCGAGAGGTCGATGCCCTGGCGCACCACCACCAGCGGCACCACCACGGCGATGGCCACGTACGCGAGCGCCACGCCGAGCGCCAAGCGCCAACGCCCGGCGTAGCAGAGGCCGGCGCCGGGCGCGAGCACGCCGCAGAGCGCGGCCACGAGCGGGCTCGGCTTGGTCGCCTCGGTCATGGCGCCACCGTGCCCAGCGACGGTGCGAGCGTCAATCGGTGCGCGAGAAGAAGCGCGCCGCCCGCGCCCAGGTGTCTGCCTCGTCGGTCCCGTCGATACTGGCCACGGCCTGCACCGCATGCCCCGCTGCCTCGCCGCGCTCGCTGGCCTGATGCCACTCCCACAAGGCGCCGAGGCGACAGAAGAGCAGGCGGCAATCGACGTCGTCGAGGACCCGTTG
This sequence comes from Deltaproteobacteria bacterium, assembly GCA_020850995.1. GTDB lineage: Bacteria > Myxococcota > UBA727 > UBA727 > VGSZ01 > JACOUT01. The sequence continues at coordinate 27,941 of JADZDP010000177.1, read as the reverse complement.
CCAGGCGCTGATGGCCCCGTCGCGCCAGCGCGGCGCGGGCTCGTCGATCCAGCAGGGCGCCAGGTACTGGAGCTTGCTCTTCCGCAGCCCCACCACCCGTGTCCCCTCGAGCGCAGGCGAGTACGGGAACACGCGGCAGTTGAAGGGCCGCAGCTCGCGCAGCGGCTCGCATGCGCACGCCCGATCGGGCGGCTCGTCGAGGCTCTCGAAGTAGTAGAGGTCTTTGCACGCGAGCGGCGCGCGGCCGCGTGCGGCCAGGGCCGCGTCGAGGAAGCGCCGCTCGCCGGGCAAGAGATACTTGGTGGTGTTGTCGGGGCGGCAGCAGAACTTGTCGCAGCGGATGCCGCAGTCGACCGCACGGCCGGCGTCGTCGACGGTCTGGCCCACGTCGAGCAGGTCGTAGATGGCGCGGAAGTCGTCGTCGGCGAGCATGGCGCTCGAGGATAACTCCTCCGTACTCCTCGTGCGCACCGCGCGCGTCACCGCGCACGGGCGGGGTTGCGGTTGGGCCCAACTTCTTTCACGCTCGCGCCGTGGACGAGCACGCGCCGCGCATCCTCATCATCGACAACGACGCCGACACGGCGGCGGCGGCGCAGCAGCAGCTGGTCAGCGAGGGCTTCCGCGTCGAGGTGTCGGCGGCCAGCGGCGGCGCGGCAGCCTGGCTGGCGCAGACCTTCAAGCCCTGGGTGGTGGTGGCGCGCCACCAGCTGCCAGAGACCGACGGGCTCGAGGCCTGTCGCCTCATCAAGGGCGACCCCGAGACCAGCCACGTCTCGATCATCCTGGTGTGCTCGCGCGTGCCCGACGACCGCTTCGTGGTGCGCGCCCTCGAGGCCGGCGTGGCGCAGGTGTTGCCGGCGCTGCCGTCGGGTGAGCTGTTGCTCGCGCACGTGCACGCGCAGCTCAACGTGTTCCAGGTGGTGATGGAGCTGCGCGAGAAGAACCACTACCTGCGCGACCTGGTGCAGCGCGACCCCATGACCGGGCTGTTCAACCACGCCTACCTGCACGAGGTGCTCGAGCGCGAGATCGGGCGCGCCGCCCGCACCGGCAGCCCCTGCTCGCTCCTGCTCCTCGACCTCGACCACTTCAAGCAGGTGAACGACAAGCACGGCCATCAGGTGGGCGACTACTGCCTGCGCACCGCGGCCGAGCTGTTCGCCTCGAGCGGTCGCCGCTCCGACGCGGTGGCGCGCTACGGCGGCGACGAGTTCGCCATCCTCTTGCCCGACACCACCCGCGCCGGCGCGGCCGCGCGCGGCGAGGCCCTGCGCGCGGCCATGCAGCACCGCGGCTCCGAGCGGCGCCTGCCCGACGTCACGCTCTCCGTGGGCGTGGCCAGCTACCCCGAGGACGGCAGCGACCGCACCCAGCTCCTGGCCGCCGCCGATCGCGCGCTCTACGCCGCCAAGCGCATCGGCAGGAACCGCGTGGTGGCCTACTCGAGCGATCTCGGCGCCCCCAACGAGCTACCCGCCACCGAGAGCGGCGCCGAGATCGAGCGCCTGCTCGCCATCAACGAGGTGGTCAACCGGCGCCTGGCGGGCTTCGTCTATCAGCCCATCCTGTCGGCCGAGACCGGCGCCATCTTCGCCTTCGAGGCGCTGTGCCGACCGAAGCACGCGTCGTTCCCGCACCCGGGCACGCTCTTTCAGACCGCCGAGCATGCCGGCCGCGTGGTCGACCTCGGCCGCGCGCTGCGACCGGTGGCGCTCGAGCCCCTGCTCCGCCTGCCCGGCGACAGCGTGCTTTTTTTGAACCTGCATCCACTCGAGCTGGCCGATGAGCTCGTGGAGGAGGCGCTCGAACACTACGGCGCGCACGCCGAGCGCATCGTCTTCGAGGTCACCGAGTCGAGCCAGATCCACGACTACGTTCGCATGCGGGATCTGATCTCGTCGCTGCAGAGCGCCAAGTTCCGCGTGGCCATCGACGACCTGGGCGCTGGCTACGCGGGCTTGAACTCGGTGGCGCTGCTCAAGCCCGACATCGTCAAGCTCGACATGGCGCTGGTGCGCGGCATTCAGCGCGACGGCAGCGCCGCGCGCCTCATCAAGCACCTGCTCGAGTACGCGCGCGGCGAGGGCCTGCAGGTGGTGGCCGAGGGCATCGAGACCGCCGACGAGCGCCGCGTGGTCACCGATCTCGGTGTGCCGCTCTTGCAGGGCTACTACTTCGCCAAGCCCGGCCCGCCCTTCCCCGAGGTGCAGGGCCTGACGGCGTGGCTCAGCAAGACCCCGGGCGGCAAGCGCGCCAAGAACGCCTGACGAGCGACCCGCGAGGCCGCCAGGGGTCGGCGAGCCGCTCCCCCGAGATCGGTCTCGATCCTCCACATCTCGCAGTGGCCGTCGGCGAGGGCACGGGAGCTCAGGATCTTCGGGATCTGGGGCTTGTCGTAGCTCACCCACCGACGATCGCTGCTCTCGCGAGAGCAAGCGGCGGTGTCCTTTTGCAGGCTCGGCTTGCCGGGTCGGCCGAGCATCCAGAAGAGCAGGACGGACCCCTCCCTATCTCCCTCCCCAGAGTACTGGGGAGGGCCGTGCCGCCTTCGCCGCTCCGTTGTGGCGAACCCGGCACGGCTTCCCATTTCAAGGGGGAAGATCGAGAAGGGGGCCGTTCACTCCTGCAGTGACGTCGTCACCTTGCACGCCGACGTTGCAGGAACGCACCGCCGCCTGCTCTCGCGAGAGCAGCGATCCTGCCGTGACGGCGAAACAACAAGCCCCACCTTCTTCCTCTTCTGCTGGTTCTTGCGTCTCGAGACGTGATCAATCGAGACGCCGGTTTCGGGGGAGGGCGAGAGCGCTCACGAAGGATCGCGCGGGAAGGGCCCAAGCTCAGAACTTCGACCAGAGGTACTGGTTCGTGACCTCGTGGTGGAACTGGATCTCGGGCACCTTGATGAGGGCGCCGAGCGCCTTGCTGCAGCGGTCCGCCTGCATCTGCTTCAGGTCGGCGAACTTGGTCTGCACGGCCTCGCCGAGCAGATCGGCCGCCCACTTGCTGCCCTTGAAGAGGCGAATGGCGTCGTTGATGTTGTCCGGCAGGTAGCGCGTACGCGCGCGCTTGGCCTCGTCGGCCACGGAGCGCGGGCCCTCGAGCGCCGTCTTGGCGATGGTGTAGAAGGTCAGGTAGGGGTTCGCGTCGGGGCCCACGCTGCGCACCTCGATGCGCGCGCTCTTCTCGTTGCCCGTGGGGATGCGCACCATGGAGCCGCGGTCGTTGGCGCTCGATTTGATCTGGTTGGGCGCCTCGAAGTGCGGGTCGAGCCGGCGATACGCGTTGACCGACGAGTTCAGGATCAAGCAGATGTCGTCGGCGGAGGTGAGGATGCGATCGATCGCGTCCCAGCCGGCCTGGCTCAAGTTGTCTTTGCCGCCCTTCTCCCAGAACAGGTTCTTGCCCGCCTTGTTGAAGGACATGTTGGTGTGCATGCCGCTGCCGTTGATGCCGGTGACCGGCTTCGGCAAGAAGCTCGCCGTCATGCCGAGGTTCGACGCCACCTGACGGCACAAGAGCTTGTAGAGCTGCACCTGGTCGGCGGTGATGATGACGTCGCTGTAGGCGAAGTTCATCTCGAACTGCGAGGGCGCCACCTCGGGGTGGTCCTTCTCGTTGCCGAAGCCCATGGCGCGCTGCACCTCGGCGGCGGCGTCGATGAAGGCGCGCAGCTTGTCGCCCGGCAGCGAGTGGTAATAGCCGCCCGTCGACACGTAGTCGAACTTGCCGGTCTCGTGGTAGCGGCGCTCGGCGTCCCTGCCCTCGAAGAGGAAGCCCTCGATCTCGGGGGCGACGTGGCACAGCACCTGATCCTTGGCGAACATCTCGTCGGTGAAGCGCTTGAGGCGGCCGCGCATGTCGGAGGCGTACAGGTTGCCGTCGCGGTCGAGCACCTCGGAGAACACCAGCACCTTGCCCGGACCAAACACGTCGGCGGGCAGCCAGTAGAACGACGACCAGTCGACGTTGAGGCGCAGGTCGCTCTCGTGCTGCGCCGAGAAGCCGCGCACCGAGCTGCCGTCGAAGGTGAGGTTGTCGGCGCTCTTGAGCAGGAACTTCTTGTCGTAGTCGAGCATCTGCAGCCGACCCTCGAGGTCGGTGAAGCAGACGGTGACGGCCTTGATGCGCTTCTCGTCGGTCAGGTACTTGAGCCGGGCCTCGCGCAGCTTGTCCGCGCTGGTGCGCGACAGGCGCGCAGCCTTGAGCTCGAGGTTCATGTCCTCGAGCTTGTCGTAGGGGATCTCCAAGAAGTCGCGCAGCGCGGGCGTTGTCATGGGGTGCTCCTGGGCAAGAGGCTCGTCAAGAAACAGGCCAGTGAAGCCTTGATGGCGGGAGTTTTAGCGTAAATCAGGCCAGATCAATCCCCGGCCCGCTGAAATTTTGATTGTACGAGCGAATTCCAGCGCTTGCAGCGCCGGGCGCGAACCTCAGCCGCCGAACAGGCTCGCCGCCAGGCGCGAGAGCACTGCCTGGATGCCCGCGTCGCCCTCGCGCAGGCCGGCGATCTTGTTCACGCTGGCCAGCACCGTGGTGTGGTCGCGGTCGCCGAAGGCGCGCCCGATCTCGGGCAGGCTGCGCGCCAGGTGCTGGCGCACGAGGAACATCGCCACCTGACGCGCGCGCGTCACCTGGCGCTGGCGCGAGGGCCCCGTGAGGTCCTTGGCGCGCAGCCCGTAGTAGGTGGCCACCACCTCGATGACGCGGCCCATGGGCACCTCGGTGGCCTTGAGCGCCAGCACCGGGCGCAGCTGCTCGCGCGCGCCCGCGAGCGTGATGGGCTCGCGCGTGATCTGCGCGAAGGCCATCAGGCGCACCAAGGCGCCCTCGAGCTCGCGCACGCTCGAGGTCACCGTGGTGGCCAAGAACTCGGCCACGTCGACGGGCAAGGCGCAGCCGATGCCGTGCGCCTTCTGCCCGAGGATGGCCAGGCGCGTCTCGATCTCGGGCGGCTGCACGTCGGCCACCAGGCCCCACTGCAGGCGCGTCTTGAGCCGATCCTCGAGCCCGGCGATCTCGTGCGGATAGCGGTCGGAGGTGACCACGATCTGCTTGTGCGCCTCGTAGAGCGCGTTGAAGGTGTGGAAGAACTCGTCTTGCGAGGCGTTCTTGCCCGCCAGGAACTGGATGTCGTCGATGAGCAACAGGTCGCAGCCGTCGCGGTAGCGACGACGGAAGTCATCGAAGCGCTTGTGCTGGATCTCGGTGATGTACTCGTTCACCCACTGCTCGGCGCTCAGGTACACCACGCGCAAGGTGGGGTGCAGCGCCAGCGCCTCGTTGCCGATGGCCTGCAAGAGGTGCGTCTTGCCGAGGCCCGTGCCGCCAAACAAGAAGAGCGGCGAGAAGCGCGCCCCCGGCTGCTCGGCCACCGCCGTGCAGGCGGCGTAGGCCATGCGGTTCGAGGGGCCGGTGATGAAGGACTCGAAGGAGTAGCGCGGTGAGAGCCGAGCGGGCCGCTCGCGCGCGCCGCGGAAGGGCACGAGCTCGGCCGCCACCGCCGCCGGTGGCAGCGTGGAGGGCGTGGCGCGCGGCGCGGCCAGCGTCGGCGCCGCGGGCTCGGGGGCCGGCGCGCCCTGGGCCACAACGATGCGCACCCCCACGGCCGCGCCCAGCACGGCGGTCGCCTCGCGCGTCAGCTCTTCGAGGTAGTGGTCGCGGGCCCAGTCGCGCAGGAAGTCGGTGGGCGCCGACAGCAAGAGCTCGGGGGCGCCCTGGTCATCAGGCGCGAGCGCCACGGGGCGCAGCGGCTCCAGGAAGCCGCGGAAGGTAAACAGGCTCACCCGCTGTGCGAGGCGCTCGAGCACCGCGGCCAGCACGCGCGCCGCCGGGGCCCCATCGGCGCCGGGCGCGGCCACGGGTGCACCCGGGCGCTGCTGGTCGGACGGTGGCGCGCTCTTTCGCGGCGTCATGCCTGCGGTGCCTCTCCACGGTGACGGCCGTCCCTCGGAGTCGCGCGTGGCGTGACCCCTCCTGACGGCAGCGTGGTTGTGATGTCGACCCTTTCGTCGACGGGGAGCGTTCCTGTACCAGACGCTTCGTCGCCCCCGCAAGCGATTCGGCGAAGAATCTGCGCGAGCACGATCTTCCGCGGACATGCGCGCCGATCCTCATCGGCGTTCGCGCTCGGATCTCGCGGATTGCGCGCGCGCGTCTCGCTGCGCACCGCGATCGTCGATGATGGATCGACGGCGACGGGCGCGCCGTCACGCGAGCGCAACGAACGACCGGACCGAGATCTGCAGAGGCCCCCGGCGTGCTCGCAGGGCGATACATCAGGTCCGATCGAGGCCCCACGGCCACCCGTTGACAAGCGCGGCACCAACCAGCACCTTCGCCCCGATCACTCTCTTCCGTCGCGAGACGTGGAGCCCGTATGGCCAAGCCCCTTCGTACCTATCAGCCGTCCCGTGTGAAGCGCGCCCGTACTCACGGCTTCCGCGCCCGCATGGCCACCCCCGGCGGCCAGAACGTCATCAAGCGCCGCCGCGCCCACGGGCGCAAGCGCCTGACCCCGACCATCTACCAGAAGTGAGCGCGACGCGCGTCGCGCGCACCGTGCACGAGCTGCCGCAGGGCCTGCCGCCGCAGCGTCGGGTGCTGCGCTCCGGCGACTTCACGCGCATCGAGCGCCAGGGCACACGGACGGCCGGCGCGCTCCTGGTGCTGCTGGCCCGCATGCGCCGCGACGGTAGGCCCGGGCGCGTGGGCTTCACGGTCTCGAAGAAGGTGGGCAACGCCGTGGTGCGCAACCGGGTGCGGCGGCGCCTGCGCGAGATCGTGCGGCGCCACAAAGAGTGGCTGGACGCGCGCGACCTGATCGTGATCGTCAAACCCGAGGCCGCCAGCGCCGACGCCGCCGCGCTGGCCGCGCAGCTAGCGAGCTTGGTGGAGCGCATCGCTCGCCAAGGGTCGAGGAGCGTGAAGCATGAGCCGACGACGACGTGAGCAAGGCGAGCCCGGCGTCGATCCCTTCGCCGAGGCCAACGCCACCGCCAACCGCGAGCTGGTGGACCAGGGTGAGGAGCGCGAGACCAGGGCCGCCAAGAAGGAGCGCGCGTGGCGCCTCGAGAAGCTCGGCGAGGCGCTAGTGAAGCTGCCCGGGGGCAAGCTCGCGCGCCTCGAGCTGCCCGACGACCTCAAGGCCGCGGTCATGGAGGCGCGGCGCATCACCGCGCACGGCGGCTACCGGCGCCAGATCCAGTTCATCGGCCGCATCATGCGCACCATCGACGCGCGCCCCATCGATGCGCAGCTGCAGGCCCTGCTGCAGGAAGACGCGCCCTCGTCGGCCGCCTTCAAGGCCGCCGAGCGCTGGCGCGACCGTCTCGTCACCGAGGGTGACGCGGCGCTGGCCGCGCTCGTCGTCGAGCAGCCCACGGCCGACCGCACCGCGCTGCGCCAGCTCGCGCGCCAGGCTGCGCTGGAGCACAGCAAGGGCAAGGCGCCGCACGCGAGCCGCGCGCTCTTTCGCGCGGTGCACGCCTTGCTGCGTGCCTCGACCGCGAGCGGCGCGGCCGTGGACCAGCAGCTCAGCGAGGACAGTTGAGCGCCGGCGCGCGCGGGAAGGCCTCGGTGGCGCCCCACGCCACGCCGTCGAGCTCGATGACGTCACCCTCCGCCGTCGGCCAGGTGACGCGCAGGGGGTGGCGGCCGTCGAGGGCGAGCTCGGCGCCACGCTCGACGCGCCACGCGTCGAACACCACCTGGCGGCTGGTGACGCCCGCGGCCGTCGAGGCGACGTGCGCTTGGCCGAGCCAGCTCTGCTCGAGCATGCGCGTGGTGGGAGCGCCGGCGCAGCGCTCGGGGATGACACGGTGACCGGCGACGCCGGTGAGCTCCACGGCGCGCTCGGGCAGCGCCGCCAGCACCTCACGAGAGGTGCGCGACAAGACCGGGCCCGCGAAGGCGTCGGCGCGCGGCGCGTTCGGCAGCGCGCTCAAGAGGGCGCGCTCGAGGGCCCCGTCGCGCGGTATGCGCGCGCGCGCCACCTCGAGATCGAGGGTGAGCCGACCCCGCTGCTGCAGCGCGCGGCGCACCACGCCGTGCACCACGTGCAGCGCGGCGTCGTCGGTGCCGAGCACCACGCTCACCACCTCGTCGCCCTGGACGTCGACGAGCATGGCGCGCGCCGACGAGCGCGCCGCCAGCTCGCGCACGCAGCCCTCCACGCCGAGCGGCGCCGCGTCGGGCGAGACGCACGAGGCGCGCAGGCGCTCGAAGGCGCGGGTGTGCGCCAGCAGATCGCGCTCGACGTCGAGGAAGGTGGCCTTGAACAGCGCCGTGGTCTCGGCGTTGGCCACCAGGCCATAGGCGCGGCGCGCCGCCGACAGGCGATCATCGAGCTCCACGTCGTCGGCGCGGGCGCGGCGCAGCTCGTCGGCCAGCGCGGTGCCCGCCGGCGCCGGCGGAGCGAGCGCGAGCAGCAGAGCGAGCGGCAGCACCACCATGACGACGTCCTCCGCCGACTCAGCGCGGCTCGGAGTCGGTGAGGCCCGCGCTCAGGCGATCGAGCGGCCACAGCGGCAGGCCGCGCCCGTCGGTGCGATAGACGGCCCAGCCGATGCCCTCGTCGGACGCCGAGGGATCGTCGAGCACCGTGCACACGTCGAGCAGCGCCTGCTTCTGCGCGAAGCGCAGCACGGCGTCGAGGTCGGCCAAGCCCGCCACCGTGATGAGCCGCTCGGCGGCCGCCGCCACCTCGGGCTCGTTGCGCGCGATGCCGAGCAGGCGCCCGGGCTCCACCGCCTTGAGCCAGAGCGCGCGCAGCAAGACAAAACGGCCGAGCTCGTCGTGGCCCTGGTCGACGTGCGAGCGGGCCCAGGCCGCGGGGTCCTGCGCGCCCAGCGCGGCGAACACCTGGGTGAGCGCCTCGATGCGGCCCTGCTTGATCGCGGTGGTCCGCGCGCGCGGGGCCGCCTTCTTGGGCGAGCGCGGCGCTGCGCGGCCGGGCCGCTTGGCAGCTGCTCGTTTTGTCGTCGTCCGCTTCGCCGTCGCCTGCTTCGCCATGCCGTGGGCCTAGCACCGCCGCGCCCGCCAGGAAACCAGCGCGAGACAGCGCGCAGGACCAGGCGCGCAGCGACGATGCGGACGGGGTAGCCTGCCAGCGTGTTGACGGCGCTCGTGATGGTCCTGCTCGCCGCGCCCGCCGGCGCCGACCTGGCACCCTCCCGGGTGTTCTTCGCGCGCGCCCAGGCGAGCTCGGTGAGCGCCGACGAGGCACGCCTGATCGAGAGCGCCATCCTGACGGCGGCGCGCAACCACGCGAAGCAGTACAGCGCCCTCGGCACCGACGACCTCCAGGGCATCCTCAACACCGAAGCGGCGCGCGCCGCGCTCGGCTGCGACACGACCACCTGCGCCAGCGAGGTAGCCGACGCCCTCGACGCCGAGCAGCTCGTGACCACGCAGATCGGCCGCGTCGGCACCACGTGGGTGGTGACGCTGACGCGGCTCGAGCGCCGCAGCATGGTGGTGCTGGCGCGCGAGCAGATCCAGCGCGAGGGCGCCGGGGCCGACGCCGTGCTCCGTGAGCTGCCGCGCGCGGTGGACGCGCTGTTGGCCCCGCCCCACGAGCTCTCTGCGCTCGGCGTCGCCGGCATCGGCGCGCTGTCCGCGGGCGTCCTCGGCCTCGCTGCCGGCGGCGCGCTGCTCGGCGCCTCGCTCTGGTTGCACGACGAGGGGCTACGACTGCACGACGCCGGCAACCTCGAGGGCGCCGCCGACAAGCGCGCGCTCGGCGAGCCCCTCTACTACACGGGCTACGCGCTCCTCGGCGCGGGCGCCGCCGCGGCCGCGTTCGGCGGCGCGCTCCTGTGGGTGGGGCTCGAGTGAGGCGCGCTGCGCGTGCGCTCATCGCCGCGCTCCCCGCGTTCCTGCTCGCGGGCGCGGCCCTGCCGCTGTGCTTCCTCGCGTGTGTCGACTGGGAGAGACTGAGCGCCCCGCTGCCCGACGCTGGCGCGCCCGCCTGCGACGGCGCGCCACCAGACGCACCGACGATGCCCGCGGCGCACTGCGGAGGGCTTGCTCCCCTTGCGGGCGAAGACTGGCAGCTCCATCCCTTCCTGAGCACGGGCGACAACGACCCGATCATCGGCGCGCGCGTCGATCAGCTGGTCGTCGCCGACGGCCCCGATCTGCACTTCTTCTGCGGCGACGTGGAGGACCTGAGCTCGCCCGTCCACTGCAGCGCGAGCCCCTTGGGCGCCATGGACGTCGCTGCCGACGGCAGCTTGGTGGTGGGCACCGTGGGCGGCGCCTGCGTGGTGCGCGACGACGCCTGCCAGTGCGTCCACGTCGAGGAGTCTGGCGGTGAGCTGGCGGGGGTGAGCGTGGTGAGCGCTGATCGCTTCGTCATGCTCGTGCAGTTCGGCGACGATGATGGCGCGCCGGATCCGGTGCTGCAGGAGCGTAGCCTCGCCGATCCCACGGAGCTTGTCGGCGACATCGCGCTACCCGAGGTGCCCCACACCAACGATCTGCCGACGCTCACGCGCTTGGCCCGCCCCTGCGCCGACCCGAGCACCTGGGCCGTGGCCGCGTCCTTTCCGGTCAGCGGCGAGCTCTTCACCCTGGAGCGGCACGACGCAGCGGGCGGCCTCACCGTCGTGCGGCTCGAGCCCTTCGAGCAAGGCGAGGCCGTGGGCATCGTCGCGGCGCCCGTGGGCCTGGCGCCGCGCACGCCGGTGCAGCTCGTGAGCGCCCGGGTGACCAACACCTGGGAGCTCGAGCTGCGGCGCGGCGGCTTGCTGAGCGGTGGCCTCGAACAGGGCCTGTACCTGCCCGGCGGGAACGCCGGCTACGGCGACTTCGTGGTCGGTCCCTGCGCCACCACCGCCGCAGGTCGCGTGGCCTGCACCGGCTCGTCGGGGCTGGTGGTCACCGACCTGGCCAACGAAGCGACGCGGGCGGTGGCCCTGCCCCCCTCGGCGCAGCGCTTCGGCGATGCCACTGGGGCCGCGTCCATCGGCGATGACGCGTGGATCTTCGGCGAGGACTTCGTCGCCTTTACCTCGCACGGCGAGCCGGCGGAGCCCGCGGTGCTGCGCACGGGCGTGGTGACAGGCTCCAGCACGGGGGAGCGCGTGGTGGGCGCCCCCCTCGGCGATCGGCGCATCCTGCTTGGCGCCTACTCCCGCAGCGTGGTGGCGCATTTCCCCGATGGGCTGCCCGCCACGGTCAGCGACGTGCCGCTCGCGATCGACGCGCTCGCGCTCGGGGCGAGCGTGGCAACGGGCGCGAGCGTGGTGGCCTCGGTGGATCGAACGCAAGCCCGCGTGATGGCCGCCGCCATCGATACCCAAGGCAACGTGCTCGGCCAGGTGCCCGAGGACCTCGCTATCGTCGGTACCGCCACAGAGCCGCTGGTGGCGGCGGTGGATCCGGGCGCGCCGGCCGGCACGGTGTCGTTGTGGTTGGGCGGCCCGGAGTACTTCGGCAACCCCGCGCAGGCCCGTTTGAACCTGCAGCGGTGTAGCGCCTTGGCACCAGGCGGCGTGCCGGAAGTCGCCTGCACCCCTCCCTCCACGACCACCTTCGCCGCGCGCTTCGATCCCGGCCACCCGGGCGTCCTCACCATCGACGGCAACTGGATCTTCTACGCCGGCAACGGCGCGGTGGTGGCGCTCGAGCTCAACGCCAGCCGTGACGGCGTGATCCGCGACGGCTCGGTGCTGGTGCCCGTCGTCAACGACGTCGATCCCTTCGCGGGCGGCGTCACGGCTATCGCGCGCTCCCTCGACTGCCTGTACGTGGCCTCGTCGGGCCGCGCGGTGCAAGCCGTGCACCTGTGGTTCGCGCAAGACGTGACGCTCACGCCGCTCGCGCCGCTCACCCGACAGCTCGGCGCCCGCGCGCTGCTCACGGCCGGCGACGACTCCATCCTCGTGGGCGCCGAGCGCGGGCGGCTGGGCCGGTGGCCCAACGACCCGCACGATGATCTCTGCTTCAGCGACGCCACGGCCGAGCCCTTCGCCGTCTCCTATGGGCCCGTCCGCCCCACCGGGGGCTTGCGCTGGCGTCCGGTGTTCGCCGGCGACGCGCTCTATGTGCGCGACGAGGACGCACGCGTGTGGCGCGTGCCCCTGCCCTGAGCGCGGCGCTCAGCGAATGGCGTACACGAACGAGGCCTTGGGCGTGCGCAGCCAGCGCTCGGTGATGAGCTCGCGCAGCTTGGCGAACTCCTGGTCGTCGTCGACGATGCCCTTGCGCGTCTGCTCCGCCAGCGCCTTGTCGCCGCGCCCCTTGATGCCGAGCACCACCTTGGCGAGCTCGTCCACCGCGGGCTTCCACTTGGCGAGGTCGACCCGCACGCAGCCCTTGTCCTTGCCGTTGGCGGCAAGCTCTTCGGGGTTCCAGGTGAGCGCGCCCTGCTTGTAGAGCGTGCCCATCTGGATGGCCGCGAGCTGGCTGTACGCCTTGATCTTGCCCTCGGCGTTGTACATGCCGGCGGCGATGTGGCCGAAGGCCCAGGTGACGTCGCGCAGGTGCGAGCCCGCCGCCGCCTGCGCGTCCACCGCGCCCTTTCTCACGAGCCACTCGGAGAAATAGAGCGCCGCGGTCTGCGCCTTCAGCTCCTCGAGCATGGAGGCCATCGGCCCGCCGAAGATCTGATCGTCGGTCTTGCCGCCCACCTTGTACTCGTGGGCGGGGCCCAGGTTGTGCGCCGCCTCGTGCAGCACCGTCGACATGACGGCGAGCTTCGGGTCGAAGCTGGCGGCCGCCATGGTGTCTTTGCAGAACAGCGAAGAGGCCTGGCTGGTCCACGCCGCCTCGCTGTCCTTGTCGGTGTAGAGGTTGACCATGGCCACCGTGCGGCCGCGGCCCTCGTTGGCCACGGCGCCCCAGTTGGGGAGCGACTGGCCGATGGTGCCGCCGAGCGCGTCGCGCGAGTCGCCGGCGTTCAACACCACGTCGATGAAGTCGGGCAGGTGGAAGCTGACCTCGCGCGCCTTGTAGGGCGGGCCGGCGAGCGCGGCGAGCGCGCCCTCCATCTCGGCCTTGAAGGGCTCGAGCTTCTTCTGCCAGGCGAGCGAGTCTTGGTTGATGCGCGCGAACGAGACGTGGAAGCCCGCCTTGCGCGAGCAGGGCTCGAAGTAGGTCTCGTCGGGGCCGATGCGCAGGTACCACTTGCTGTTCTCGGCGTTCATCTTGGCCCAGGCCTCGTCGGCCGGGCCCCACTTGTCGTCGAGGAAGGCCTGGGCGGCGGCGAACAGGTAGGCGGCGAAGGGCGCTTCGCTGGCGCCCGTGTGGGTGGCGGCGGCCTTGAGCTTGGCGCTCACCGCCGCCATCTCGGCCTGGTAGGCCACGTGGTAGGGCACGGGCTCGAGCTCGTCGGTGGCGGCGTTGCCCTCGCTCTTGCCGCCCGCCCGCGCCGTCACCGTGACGAATTGGTGCAAGAGCTTGTCGGCGTCTTTGCGCTTCTCGAGCACCTCGCAGAACTTGCCGTCGGCCCCCTGCAGCTTGGCCGGGTACAGGCCCGAGCTCGGCTTCTGCTTGGACTTCACCGCCGAGCACTCGGGGTTCTTCTCGGTCTTCGGCGCCGCGCAGGCGGTGGTCTGGTTGCGGTGGAGCAACATCTGCGAGGCCTTGTCGTCGTTCGGCACCGTCGTGCGCAGCTCTGCCACGCCCACCTGCTTGGCGTAGATCTGCTCGATGAGCTGCGCCGCCTCGATGATGGACTTGACGATGGCCTTGTCGTTGTCGCTGAAGCCCGTGGTGTCGGTGAGCACGAGCGTGGGGCGGCCCTGGCCGAGCTCGTCGAGCACGGCCTGGCGGCGTGCCTGGTCGGCGGCGTCGGCCCCGGTGTCAGCCGGCTGCTGCATCGCCGCGTAGGCGTCCAGGAAGGCCTTCGTGAAGGCGCCATCCTTCAGCCAGGCGTCCGCCGCCTGCGCCGGGCCGATGCCCCACAACACCGCTAGCTCGTCGACGTCGAGGGCATTGTTGCCGTTCTTGTCCTCGATCCAGAACAAGGGCAAGAACAGCTCGGCGGCGCGGCGGTTGAAGTCGACGCGCGCGACCTTGTCGAGGCCCGGCGCCGCCACGGCCGGCGTGCTCGGCGCCTTCTTGGCGTCACCCTTCGAGGGCTCGCCGCAGGCGGCGGCCACCGCGACGAGCGCGGCCACGAGGAGCAAGAACCGGAGGGTGAAGGGAGCCACGGTGCGCGTCATGGGGACCTCGCTTGGACCGCAGATCGGGCGTTTTCGCGCGCCGGTCAACGGCGCTCGGCGCTCCGGGCAGCGTCAGCGCAGGTCTTGCGTCAGCGTGGTGGTCTTGCCGGCGCGCACCTCGACCGGCACCTTCTTGCTCTTCTTGCGCGCCACCAGGCGTAGCTCGCAGTGCCCGGCCACCAGCTCTCGCGGCGGCAGCGGCGTGCGCCCGAGCCGCTCGCCGCCGAGGAACACCTCGGCCGGCGGGCGCGTGCGCACCGTGATCTTCCCCTTGGGCAGGCGGGCGTAGTCGACCGTGTGCTGCGCGGGCGCCAAGGTGATGCGGGTGGTGCAGCCGCGGCGCGCGTCTTTTGCAAACACGACCTTGGCGTCGCTCGCGAGCTGCACCGTCACGCGCGCGAGGCCCAAGGGCTCGGCGGTGGGCCCAAGCCACTCGATGTGCTCGGGGCCGATCAAGGTGAGCGTGCGCCCCGCGGGCGCGGCGCTGCCCGCGTCGACGACGACCGGCGCGGCGCCCGCGTCGATGAGGGCCGCGCCGCCGCCGTCCACCACGACGGCGCCCGCGTCGACCGGCGCGGCGATGACCTCGTGCGCAGCGTCGACAGGCAGGTCGGTGCCGGCGTCGAGGCCGGCGTACGCGCGCCCGAGCAGGCCATCGATGACGCGATTGAGCATGCCGCTCAGGTGCAAGGCGCCCACCACGATCGCCAGCGCCGTGACGATGCCGGCCAGCACCGGCGCGACGCGCGCCGGGCGCGCCGCGGGGATCTCGACCTCGGCCGCCTCGGGCCACTGCGGCAGCGCCACCATCGCCTGGGTGTGCTGATCGTGGATGTCGTGCGCGCCGGCCGCCACGCCGGCGAGGTCCACGTGCGGCATGGTGGGCGCGCTCGGCGACACCGCGGGCGCCGCGGCCCTGGGTCCGGAGCGCGGCTCGCGCTCGACGTCGATGACGGGGTCCGAGGGCGGCTGGAAGCCCTGCTGCACGGCGCCGTCGCCCTCCAAGCGCAGCGGGCCGGTGGTGCCGAGCGCCTCGTCGGAGTGCTCGGTGCTCACCATCACGCGCCGGTGCTCGTCGGTGGTGTGGAGGGACGAGGCCGGCACCAGGTCGGTGGCGCCCTCGAATTCGCCGCTCCCATCGCTCGCCTCGGCGGCCTCGACCTTGGGCCGCACCTTGTCGGTGGGCGGCACGCTCGATTGGAACTTGCGGCCGATCTTGGTGGCGGCCTCGGTGCCCTTGGCGCTCTCGAGCGCCGTCCCCTCGGGCAGCGGCAGGGCGTTCTTGCCGCGCGCCCCGATCATCGACGAGGAACCGCCCGACGAGCCCACCGCCACCGGCATGGTGCGATCGGGCCACTGCACCGTGGGCGCCACGGCGGCCGTGCGCGGCGTGATCTCGTGCTCTACCGAGGGCAGCGCACGAGCCGCCGCGACCAGCTCGGCGGGCGTGGGCGCGCCGCGCGGCAGGTCCAGGAGCAGCGCGCTCAGCGTGTCGTGCAGCTGCGCCGCGCTCTTGACGCGCTTGCTGCGGTCCTTCTCGAGGCACGAGGCGACGATGTCCTCCACCGCCACCGGCAGCTTGCTGTTGAACTGCCGCAAGGGCGGCGGCGGATCCTCGAGGATGCCCTTGATGGTGTGCACATCGGTGACGCCGTCGAAGGGCCGCCGCCCCGCGCACGCCCAGTACATGGTGATGCCGAAGGACCACAGGTCGGTGCGCGCATCCAAGGTGTCGCCGCGCAGCGCCTCGGGCGACATGAACTGGATCTTGCCCTTGAGCTCCCCGGTCTGGGTGAGCACGTCGAGGCCCTCGCGCTTGGCGATGCCGAAGTCGAGCACCTTGGTGATCGAGGTGGAGGTGACGAAGAGGTTGTCGGGGCTGACGTCTCTGTGCACCAGGTTGGCCGAGGCGCCGCCCGGCTCCTTGAGGCCGTGGGCGTGCGCCAAGCCGAGCGCGGCCTCGGAGAAGACGCGCAGCACCGGCTCGAGCGGCACGGTCCTGCCGGCGAACCAGTAGCGCTCCATCAGCTCGCGCAGCGACAGGCCGTCCAAGTACTCGAGCGCCAGGAAGTACTCGCCCTCGGCCTCGTCGAGCTCGAAGACGCGCACGATGTTCGGGTGATCGAGGCCCGCCAACAGGCGACCCTCGCGCAGGAACATCTCGACGAAGCGCTCGTTCTTCACGAGCTGCGGTCGGATGCGCTTGATGACGACCTGCTTCTCGAAGCCGCCGGGGCCCTCGGCGCGCGCCAGGAACACCTCGGCCATGCCCCCCTGGCCGATGCGCCGCTCCAGGCGATAGCGGCCGAGCCGGGGCTGCCGCTTGGGGTCGCCGCCGCCCAAGACCTCGGTTCGATCTGCGCCGTTGTGGCCCACGCGGCCGGAGCTTGGCATGCGGGAAGGAAATTTTGCGGTCGGACCCCGTCTCCACGTAGCGTTGCCCGACGCCATCAGGAGACCGCCGGTGCAGACCGCCCCCACATCCCCCGCCGCCCCCGTGCCCTCGTTCTGGAAGCCCCTCGTGCTCGCCCTGGCCACCGTGGCGTTCTCGACGTGGGCGCTGGGCAGCTTGTGGTTGCAGTCGGAGAGCGTCGCGCTCGAGGCCGCCGAGCGCTGAGCGCGCGCCCCCGCGGCGGTCCGCGCGGCGGGCCTGCCCTTGTCCGGCGCGGGCCGGTTCCTACGCTCCCTTGGTGCGCGCGCTGTGCCGCACTCTCCCGCCGTGGGAGAAACCCCGCGTCAGCGACGAGCGACGCGAGCTGGAGCCGACCATGAAGACCCGCACCCTGCCCTTCTTGCCGCTGCGCGACGGCGTGCTCTTGCCCGCCGCTACCGCCACCATCCCGGTGGGCCGCGCGACCTCGGTGGCGCTGGTCACCTCCATCGAGGCCGGCGCCGAGGTCGTCGTCGGCGTGCAGAAAGACGCCGCCGTGGTGGAGCCCGCGCTCGCCGACCTGCAGCCCGTCGCCGTGGTGGCGCGCGTGCGCCGCGTGCAGCGCCTGCCGCGCGGCTACCAGGTGACCCTCGAGGGCGTGGCCCGCGTCAAGGTGCTGGACGTCGTCAAGCGCACGCCCTTCCTGACGGTGCAGGTCGAGGAGCTGAAGGACGCCGTCTTCGACGAGGCGGAGCTGCACGACCTGGTGCTGGCGCTCAAGGCCGAGCTCAAGGAGCTGGAAGACAAGGCGCAGGGCCCGCTGGCGCGCACCATCGAGGCCTTGGGCGACGAGGACGACCCGAGCGCGCTGGCCGACCGCACCGCCGCCACGCTCGGCCTGCCGGTGCACAAAGAGGTGACCGTGCTGCTCACGCTCGACGTCGTCGAGCGGCTGCGCGAGGTCATGCGCCTGGTGGCAGAGCTGAAGGCGCAAGGCGAGGTGCGCGAGCGCATCGACAACGAGGTGCGCAAGGAATTCCACAAGAGCCAGCGCGAGGCCATCTTGCGCGAACAGCTCAAGGCCATCCAAAAGGAGCTGAACCCGAGCGGCGGCCCCGAGAACGACGTCGACAAGCTCAAGGAGCGCCTGGAGAAGGCCGACCTGCCCGACGAGGTGAGGAAGGTTGCCGAGCGCGAGATGGGGCGCCTGCAAGGACAGGCGAGCGGCCCCGAGCAGGGCGTGATTCGGAACTACCTCGAGTGGATCCTCGATCTGCCCTGGCGCGTGAAGGTAGAGGAGCAGGGCAGCATCGACGACGTGCAGCAGAAGCTCGACGACGACCACACCGGCCTCGACGAGCCGAAGAAGCGCATCCTCGAGCACCTGGCGGTCTTGCAGATGACGGGCACTGCCAAGGCCACCATCCTGTGCCTGGTAGGCCCGCCGGGCGTAGGCAAGACCAGCCTCGGCCAGAGCGTGGCCGACGCGCTCGGCCGGCCCTTCCAGCGCATCTCCTTTGGCGGCGTGCGCGACGAGGCCGAGGTGCGCGGTCACCGGCGCACCTACGTGGGCGCCATCCCTGGTCGCATCGTGTCGGCGCTCAAGAAGTCGAGGGCCAAGAACCCGGTGTTCTTGCTCGACGAGATCGACAAGCTCGGCAAGGGCTGGGCCGGCGACCCCGAGGCTGCGCTGCTCGAGGTGCTCGACCCCGAGCAGAACCACACCTTCACCGACCACTACCTGGAGCTGCCCTTCGACTTGAGCGAGGTGCTGTTCATTTGCACGGCCAACGACATCAGCGCGCTCTCGCCCGCGCTGCGCGATCGGCTCGAGCTCATCGAGATCCAGGGCTACACGCAAGACGAGAAGCTCGGCATCGCCAAGAAGCACCTGATCCCAAAGAAGCTGCGCGAGCACGGGCTCGACGCCGCGCAGCTCGAGGTCAGCGACGAGGCGCTCAAGGACATCATCGCCAGCTACACGCGCGAGGCGGGCGTGCGCCAGCTGCAGCGCGAGATCACGCGGTTGTGCAGGAACGTCGCCTTGCAGGTGGCGCGCGCCGTCGACAAGAAGCTGGCGCACCTGGCGGTGACGCCGGCGCAGCTCAAGGACATGCTCGGCAAGCCCAAGTTCTTCGATGAGCGATCCGAGCGCACCATGTTGCCGGGCGTGGCCATTGGCCTGGCGTGGACGCCCGTGGGTGGCGACATCTTGTTCATCGAGACCAGCCGCATGCCGGGCAAGGGCAGCATCCAGATCACGGGCCAGCTCGGCGACGTGATGAAGGAGTCGGCCAACGCGGCGCTCACCTACGTGCGCAGCAACGCCGACGCGCTCGGCGTGGATCCGAAGTTCCTCGCCGAGAGCGACGTGCACATCCACATCCCGGCGGGCGCGGTGCCCAAGGATGGGCCGAGCGCGGGCGTCACCATGTTCACCGCGCTGGTGTCGCTGCTCACCGGGCGCCGCGTGCGGCCCGACACGGCCATGACCGGCGAGGCCACGCTGCGCGGGCGCGTGCTCCCCGTGGGCGGCATCAAGAGCAAGCTCTTGGCCGCGCACCGCGCCGGCGTCACGCGCGTGCTCTTGCCCGAGAAGAACGCCCGCGACCTCGACGAGGTGCCGGCGGAGGTGCGTGAGGCGCTCGAGATCGTGCTGTGCTCGGACATGCGCCAGGTGCTCGAGGCGGCGCTCGAGCATGACGTGGTGCCGCCGACGGACGCGCAGGGTGGGGCGCCGCGCGGGGCGCGGGCGTAGGGGGGCGCTGGCGGCGTCACGGTGCCGGCGCTGCTTTTCGGTCGGACGGCTCGAACCCTGTGGCTGTCGTGGCAGCGGCGCGGCTCGCGATCACGACGTTCGATTCCTAGTGATCCCTCAGCGCGGCGCGTCCCTCGTTGCCTCACGGACAGCGAGTGTACCGCGCGTGCCGTCCCAGCCTTCGACCCAGTACTCCGCGCCGAAGCCGAAGAAGCCGCGCGGCAGCGGCGCCTTGGCACGCGGGTTATGCACGATGACGAGACCCCTGCCGCGAAGCTCGTCGTCGTCGAGGAACGCTCGCGCGCCCGGCATTCCACCGATCAGCGCCGAGACCTGCGCGTAGCGCTCTTCGAAGAACAGCGCAGTGCCCACCTCGATGACACCGTGCTCGTCACGCCGCTTCTCGACCACAATGCGGCGTTCCCACTCGGCGCCCGGGAAGATGACGCTGCCGTCGCCAACCGGGACGACCCTCTCGTAGTAGGCGCCGAGCCCGTAGAGCATGCGTACGTACACCGGGACACCGAGCTCTGCCGACGCGTCGACGAACGGGTGCACGTCGCGCGCATGCAGGGCGACGACGTTGACGTCGCCGTCCTGCACGATGCCCCGCGAGCGGTACCCGTCGAACTTCTTTCGCTTCTCATCCACCGAGGTCACCAATCGCAGGTCCGCCTTCGGGTCCACGACCGCGTAGGTGCCGAAACCATCGGGCATCGGCGCGACGCGGTTCTCGCCCTCACCCGGACCCGAAGCGACGCACTCCACCCACACGCGGGGCGAGCCCTGGAGCAGGAAGTCCGGGCCGCCCTCGACGACGCGGTCGTCAACGGTGTGCCGCCGCGGTGACGCTGGATCTTTCCCGTCTCGTCGCAGGACGTGAAAGGTGAAGAGCTCCCAGAGCCGCTGCGTTGTCCGCGTCCGAAACGCGTCGACGTAGTCCACGTCGGCGATTGGTGCATAGGCCGCGAACGCCTCCTCGATGGCTGCGCGAACGTGCGCTTGGCCTCGACACGACTGGTACTCAGCCGAGCCAACGTCCATGTGAAAGAGTGTTTTGGTTGCCACGATGACAGGCGAGCGAGTCGAACAGGACGAGACAGCTACGGTGGCCCCGCGCTGACGACGAGCTCGAAGCCCGCGCTCAAGGCGCTGTCAAATGCCGCCACACGCACAATCAGCCTCCCGGGACCAAAGGTGAAGCTCTCGGTGTCGCCCAGCCACTCGCTCCAATCCCCCGAGTCACCGTAAGCGGCCATGAGCGGCGTGCCCACGGGTGTCGCTGCGCTCACCGTGACCGTGGCCGCTTCCACGACGTGCAGCAGGTAGTAGCGCGCCTCGCCCGGCGCGAGCGCGCTTGGCTCCACGAGCGGTGCCGTGCTCTGGCCCACTGCTAGCGAGCCCAGATCGGCATCGAGCGCGTCGGCGCTCACCTCGAGATGAACGTCGGTGGTGTCGCCGTACACCGCGATGCCCGCGTAGCTGTCGACGCCATCGAAGGCGGCAAAGGTGAGCGGTGCTGAGGACGTCCCGTCGCGGTACTGGGTCAGGAAGCCGGGGAGCCAGGGGCCACCGCTGGCCGTTCCCGTCACCGTGACGCGCGCAGGCGCAGCAAGCGAGAAGCGCCACATCTCTTCAAAACGCCAGATGTACAGCGGCCCGTCGACCACCAAGGGCTCATCGATGACCAGGGTCTCGCCGATGCCGAGGCCGCCGAGATCCTCCGGTTGCCTGCACGCCGACGGTTCCGCAGTATCGCATCGCCAGAGCCAGTCGACGCGACAGCCAGAGCAACCATCCCCGGCCACCTCGTTGCCGTCGTCGCACTCCTCGATCCGCTCGAGCCAGCCGTTGCCGCACAGCTCGCTCTCCACCTCAACAGCGAGGGAGGTGACAGTGCTGGTGGCGGTGACGATGACGAAGAGCGTGCCGACACGGTGGTAGCACACGAAGAACGCGCCGCTGCTCGAGGTGGTGATCGACGCGTCCGGCACGGGCGAGACGTCGAGGAGCTGCACGGTGGCGTCACCGCCGATGGACGCCACGCTCACCGCGAAGCAATCCCAGGGGGCCTGCAGGCGGTAGATGCGCTGCTCCCCGGCGGTGAGCCCTTGGACGTCGTTGTACTGCACACTGCTCTCGGCGACCAAGGTGCCAAGGTCGACGACCGGTGGCACACACACCGAGGGCTCGCCGCTGCAGGTGAACAGCGCTTCGACGCGGCAGGCTGCGCACCCGTCGTAGCCCGCGAGGCTGCCGTCGTCGCACTCCTCGTCCGCGTCGATGAAACCGTCGCCACAGACCGGCGGCCGCGACGCCTCGAGATGCAGCACGACGCCGGTCGCCTGCGCGTCATCGTCCGTGGGCGCGCGCACCACCAGGTCAAAGGATGGCGCACCGAGGACCACATCGACCGCGAGGTCGTTGCCAGCGCCGGCCACCATGGTGCCGCCGCTGTCGAAGAGCGCCACCGACACGGCGCCGACGGCGCTGGCCTCGACATGTACCAGGGCAGGCTCGTGTAGCAGCACCCGGTAGGCACGTCGCAGGGGCACGGGCACGTCGTCAACGACATCCATGGTCGCGCCTCGCGCCAACCAGCCGAGGGTCTGGTTCCGAAGCCCACAGATGGATGGGCCATCTGGCGTGTCGCACTCGAAGTCGGGTTCAACGCTGCAGAGAGGATCGCAGCCGTCGCCGCCGATGATGTTGCCGTCGTCGCAGCTCTCCAAGGCGCCAAGCTGCGCATCACCGCAGACGGGCTCTCCCTCGCCTTCACCTTCGCCTTCGCCTTCGGCTTCGCCTTCACCTTCGGCTTCGCCTTCACCTTCACCTTCACCTTCACCTTCACCTTCACCTTCACCTTCACCTTCACCTTCACCTTCACCTTCGGCTTCGCCTTCGCCCTCGCCCTCTGATGGCGAGTCGCCGTCGCCCTCGGGTGGCTCCTCGGGAACCGGGGGCTCGCACGACAGCGCCAGCGCCGCAAGGAGACAAGCTCCCAAGCCTCGTGGGAATGGTGAGCGCGATCGACGCGCCGCCCCCAGGTGCCTGGCGCTCGTCATTTGTGACAGCGTGGCGCCTTGAGCAGCGAGGCCGCGAGTGATTGCTGTCACGGCGCGAGTGTGAGTGGAGGCGCGCACCGCGCCGGGATCACGCGCGGGCTCTTGCCCGAGAAGAGCGCCCGCGGCCTCGACGAGGTGCCGGCGGAGGTGCGTGAGGCGCTTGAGATCCTGACGTGTCCGGGCACGCGGGCTGTGCTCGAGGCGGCGCTCCAGCACGATCTGGTGCTGCCGGCGGACGCACCTGGCAGCGCGCCGCGCGGGCGTAGCTCGTTCTATCGCCGGGAGCTCGCCGTCGAGGGCTCCCGCGTCAGGACCGTGCCTCCGCCGCTGCACGCAGCGTGATCCGCAAAGGGGCCCCCGCCGCGCGCGCGCGCTGGCTGGCCCGCCGCGCGCGCTCGATCGCCTGCTCCCGCGGGAGGCTGAGGACCGTGGCCTGCCCCGTGGTGTGGACCTCGAGCATGAGCGCGTGCGCGCGCGCCGGGTCGAGGTTGAGCTCGTCGACGAAGATCGCGACCACCAGGTCCTGCGGCGTGTAGTCGTCGTTGTGGACCACGACCTCGAGCGTGTCCCCAGCGGGGAGCTTGGCGTCGGGCGCCGGCGGGGCCTCGCTGCCGTGTGCGAGCAGCGAGAGCAAGATCGAATGCGAGTACCCCGTGGTCTGCAACAGCGCTTGCGCTTGCGGGTCGTGCTCCGCGATCGCCAGCAGCAGATCACCGCTGCTGATGGCGGCGACCTTCGCCGATCGGCCTCGCTCCACAGCGCCGTTGATGACCGCGAGGAGCCGCTCGTTTGCCGACGGATTCGCCGTCCATTCGCTTGGTGCCGCGAGGAGCGCCTGCTCGATCGCGCGCCCAAGCACGATCAGGTCCAGACGCATCCCGGCGAGGCAGCGAGCAACCTGTGCTTCCTTGCGCAACGAGTGCAGCAGATGAGGGACACCGACGTGGGGATGGCCGCGCGCCCTTGCTTCGCGAAACGCCTCGTGGATGCACGCCTGTGCAGCCTCCGACCAGTCACGAAGCTCGAGGATGTGCGCTTCGTCGGCGTCGCCGCGCACGAGCCTGGGCGGAAACGCCACGTCAATCACGCGAGCGACCCGTTGCCACCAGGTGTGCGGCCGCGGGCGCTGTGGCTCGGTCCACGGCTTGGCTGGTGTCGAAGGATCGCTCGTCATGCAGCCCCTGCCGGCGAAGCGACGGGCGCGCGCGGCCGCATCGTCGAGACGCCCAACGCGCGCTGCATCTGGCAGCGCTGCTCACGTCTCGCCGTCGCTCGTGGAGCATAGCGCGAGGCACCCGAGCCGCGTGCGGGCGACGGCGCTCTCTGTGCGCCGCCGGGACGCGGGGTCCGAGGCGTCGCCGACCGCCGCCCCGGCCACGCCAGCGCTGCTGGTGGTGTCGTGACGGGGATGGGCTACCGTCACCCGCGTGATTGGCGCCATCCTCCGGCGAGCCAAGCGAGCCAGGCTCGCGTCGCGGCCCTTCCCCGCTGCGTGGCTGCCCGTGGTCGCGCGCCGCCTGCGCTTCGCCGCCGCCTTCGACGAGGCCGCCACCGCCCGTTTCCGCGAGCACCTGCAGGTGTTCGCGTGGGAGAAGCGCTTCGAGGGCGCCCGGGGCCTCGAGGTCACCGAGGACATGCGCGTCGTCGTGGCCGGCTGCGCCGCCCGCTTGTCGATGAACCTGCGCCTCGACGTGTTCGACGAGCTTGGCAGCGTGGTGCTCGTGAAGGGCGATCTGCAGCACGCCGCCGCCGACACCGACACCCGCGTGCTCGGCCTGGCCCACCGCTACGGCACCGTGGTGTTGTCGTGGGACGCCGTGGAGCGCGGCCTGGCCCGCGCCCACGACGGGCACGACGTCGCGCTGCACGAGATCGCCCACATCCTCGACCTCAAGGACGGCGGCTTCGACGGCACGCCGCCCATCGAGACGGTGGCGGAGGTGCGCGCCTTCGCGCACGCCTTCTCGCGCGCCTTCTTGAAGATGCGCACGGCCCCCGCCGCGCAGGTCTTGCGCGCCTACGCAGCCACCAACGAGGCCGAGTTCTTCGCCGTGGCCACCGAGGTCTTCTTCGAGCAGCCGGCGCGCCTGAAGCAGCGCCTGCCCGAGGTCTACGGCGCCCTCGTCAAGGTCTACCGCGTCGATCCGGCGGGCCCATGATCCGCGCCATCCGACCACCGACGTCCCGGCCGCCGCCCACGACGAAGAAGCCCGCCACCACCCGGCGGCAGCGCGCCTCGTACGCAGCGTGGTGGCGGGAGTGGACCAAGGCCACCGCAGCGGCCGCCCACCGCGCCCAGAGCAGCAGCGCGCAGCAGGCTGCACGGCGGCCCGCGCGCACAGAGGCAAAGACGGCGCGCCAGAAGAAGGCGACCACGCAAGCGCACAAGGCGGCGCCTCGCTCGCTGCAGGTGTCGTTCGAGCCCCTCCTCGTCGTCGAGGGCAACGACGGCTTCCTGCGTGGCCTGCCCGACCCGACCCTGGTGCTGTGCGCGTTCGCCATCGATAGCGCCGGCCACGTCCGCACCGCCTTGAAGGGCGTGGTCCGCTTCGCCGTGGCAGGCCGGGCGCCGGCGCATGCGCCACCGTCGGTGAGCGCCCTGGCCTCGACCTCGCTCGCCCCCACCGACATCGTCGTACTGGTGGCTGCCTTGTTCGAAGAGAACGGCGGCGCCGATATCCGCGCGCTCGCCGCCGCCCTCGAAGACCACGGCGGGGTCTCCGTCGTCGACATTGGCGGTGGCGTCCCCGTCGTCCACTCCCTCGTCGAGGCCGCCGCGGTCGACGTCAACGCGGGCATGGTGGCGCGCGGCATCTTGTGCGGCCGGCGCGATTCCTCGCGCACCACCACGGACCAATGGGTGGGCGGCGCCCTGCTCGTGGTCGGCGGCGGCAAGAAGCAGCGCGCGTGGCGGGCACACCGCGTCGCCTTGCGCAGCGCCGACGGGCGGCAGGACTGGGTGCTCTCGCTGCGCACCCGCCGGGATTGACGTCGTCGACCTTGCTGAGCGCTGCGGCGCGCCTCGTCTGCTGCGCTGCCGCTGGCCGCGGCGGCCAGGCTGCCGCCCGATCGAGCTGCGCGGGACCGGTCACTTAGGGCCCGCGAACGGACAACTCAATCGTCCTCGCGAGCGATCCATCGTCGCTGGCGGCGTCGCGTCCTCGGTCCGTGGCGACGGCCACGACCCTGCGGGGCTCCTTGCCATCGACGCGCCTCGCTCGCGATCACCGATCGACTTGTCCGTTCGCGGACCCTTACGGCGGCGCGCCGCGGCTCCACAAGCGATCGAACTCGTCCGCGAAGCGCCGCGCCAGCTCCGGCATGTTCCTGAACAAGAAGCGGTCTTCGGTGTGCTTGGTGATCGACGACGACGAGAAGTTGGCGCTGCCGTTGAACACGTCGTCGCCGATGAGGCCGAACTTCTCGTGCATGACGCGCGAGCGGATGATGCGCAGCTCCACGTCCTTGCCCTGCGCCTTGAGCGCCTTGAGCGCGTCGATGGCCGGCTGGTTGTACTGGTCGTAGAAGACGGCGCGCAGCTTGACGCCGCGGTTGACCGCGTCCTGCAGCTCGGCGAACTCGGGGCTGCCGGGGGAGATGCCGTACATGGCGAGCTTGAAGGTCTCGCCCGCGTGCGCGCGGCGCAGCAGGTCGGCGACGCCGCTCGCCAGGTCGCGCGCGCGCTGCTCAGCGAGGGGCCGCGCCGGTGCGCCCGGGCCGCCCGTGGTGGGCGCGGTGGGCTTGCTGGCCACGCGCATGGTGCCGTGGTGGTCGGCGCTCCAGCCGGTGGTGGCGCCGGCGCCGGGGACGCGCGCCGAGTAGAGCGCGGTCACCTCGTTGCTCGAGAGCGCGGGCAGGATGCGCGCGAGCCGCGCGCTCGAGAGGCCGGCGGCCTGGGTGAGCTCGTCGAGGTTCTCGATGGCGCCGTAGCTCTGCAGGTAGGCCACGATCTTCTCGGCCTGCTTCTTCGAGAAGCCCGCGCGGTCGAGCTCGCTCACGCTCGCGCCATTGACCGAGAGCGCGCCTTCGCCGAGCTCCGCGCGCGCGCGCAGCTCGGCCTGCTTGGCGGCCGAGAGCGTGGCGAGCGCGGGTACGCGCTCGAACAGCTCGTCGACGCTGTCGAAGCGGCCGAAGTCGCGCAGCTCCTTGAGCACCTGGGTTGTGCGCGTGGCGCCGATCAGCGCCTTGAGCGCGGCAACCTCGGCGTCGCCGAAGCTGTTGACGTCGACGGCGCTGCTGGTGGGCTGCGCGTGATAGACGGGATCCGGGATGTCGGCGACGGTGACGGGGTTCGGCGTGTAGCTGGCGTTGTTGGCGCGCGCCAGCTCGGCGTACAGGCGCTCGCGCTCGCGCAGCGCCTCGGCGTGGGTGAGCGCCGCGCGGTCTTCGTTCCAGAAGCCCTCGAACTCCTTTTGGTACGAGGCCATCAGCGCGCGGTTGTCGACGTCATGGCGGTCGAGCACCATCAGGTTCTCGTAGTTGCCGTCCATGGCGCCGACGGACCAGTTGAAGGAGCCAGCGCTCATCTTCTCCGGCCGCCCGTCGATGAGGGTGACGAAGCCCTTGTGGTGGTTGAGGCCCTGGGTGGCGCCGTGGTTGTAGTCGGGGCCGTTCGCGCCCCAGACGTAGGGGTTGTCCTTCTTGAACTTGACGACGAGGTTGGGCAAGCCGAGCTGCGACAAGCGCGCGGGCTGGCGGGCGCCGGAGCTCGGTAGCTGGCTCCAGTCGGTGAGCAGGCGCACGGTCAGGTTGGTGTGGCGGCGGCAGCGGTCGGCGATGGCGTCGGCCAGCACCTTGTCGGTGAAGGCGAACAGCATCATGTTGACGTCGACGGAGCGGCCGCTGGCGCGCGCGATGGTGTCGTCGATGGCGCCCAGGATCTTCTGGCGGAACACCACCAGCGCGTTTCCCTCCGAGGTGAACACCACCTCGGTGGAGCGCGGCCGCGCGGCCACCAACGCGGCGACGCGCGCCGACACGGCGCTGGTGAAGGCCGCGGTGGTGGCGGCGTCGAGCACGCCCCCGCTTGGCACCACGGCGTCGTAGGCGGCGCGCACCGCCTGCGCTTCGAAGGCGTCGAGCACGCGGTCGCCGTCGACGGCGGCGGCCAGGCGCAGCGCGTCCTCGACGGCGCTGCGCGCGACGGGATCGGTGAGCGCGGCCAGCGGCTGCAGCGCCAGCTGGCTGGCGGCGGCGAGCTTGAGGCCAGGGACGGTGAGCGTCACGGCTACCTCCACCTACACTTCGAGGGATTGTCGGGGGCGCGCTTGGATCGGTTGCGTCTTCAGATTTCTCTTTCTTTTCGGGGTGATTCGTCCCTTGGGAAGCCCCGCCACGGGCCCGCTGTTGCTGCTGTGCTGCGGGCGCATGGGGCTGCGCATTTTGCTCATGGCGTCGCTCATTTTTGCCGTGCGCTGAGCACCGGCGAGCACCGGTGGGGCAGGCCGTCGCCCCGGGCTGCTGGCACGCGCGCTGCTTTGCTTCCGCGTCGCCGGGAGCACCATGCACCTCATCGCCCTCGTCCTCGTGGCGCACAGCGCCGCCCAGGCGCCGCCGCCTCCGCCACCGCGCACGGCGGC
>JADZDP010000176.1 GCA_020850995.1 Deltaproteobacteria bacterium | reverse complement strand
CAAGGCGCCGTCGAGGACCGGAGCGAGCATCCTCGACGGATGTGACGCGAGGACCGGAGACGGAAACGCCGCGCGCCGGGATGACTCGGGCGCGAGGGCGGTCAACTTGTCCTTTCGAGGGCCCTTACGCGCTCCGCAAGCCTCAGTCGATGCTCACGCCGAGGTGCACGCCGGCGAACACCGCGCCCGAGAGCGGAGCCGTCGCGCTCACGTTGGCGGCGTCGTAGACGACTCACACCGACCGCTCAGCGCGCAGGGCTTGCGAGGCGCCGGGTCCGGGCACCGAGAAGGGACGGCCAGCACCTCGCCGATGTTGCCGACCCGAGAGCCGGGTGACCACCGCATGGGGCTCGCGATCCTCTCGGTCGCAGACGCCGCGCGGGGCGAGCTTGACGCCATCGAGGGGCGCGGCGACGCGGGCTTCAGCGGGCAAACGGAGGCGTCGCTGTCGCGTTTTGGCGAGGGCTTCGCGGTCGTTCACCTGGGCGGCTTCGGCGTACAGCGGAGACCAGTTGTATTGATCGAGCCCGGCGCAGGGACTTGCCACGAGGCCAAGGAGTACCGCAGCCGCGTACCTCACGGTACGCGGCGAGGACACGACGCAGGGATCGTGGCAAGGACCAAGCCCGGCGACCATCAATGCAACTGGTCTCCGCTGTAGCACCTCCCCGATCTCCTTGAGGGCGGCGCGGGTCATCGACGGCCCGTGGAGCGCAGCTGCGACGGCGTACGAAGCACCGGAGCGCACGCGTGACGGGGTCTTTGTGTACTCGGCCAAGGCGCACCCTGAGCTCCAAGGCGCACAGGGCGACCTGGTCGTGAGCTACTGCTCGAATCGCTACGACTTTACGGACCTGGTGAACGACGACAGCGTGTACTTCCCGCGCTTCGCGCGGGTCGCGCCGCGGTGAGCGCACGTGAATGCTCGTTCCCCTGGCAGCAGGGGCATGCGCCGCTTGCACGCGCGCGGTGGCTGCTCGCTGAGCCACGTCGGCGCAAATTGCGGGCTCACGGATAGCGAGGGCCGACCTATCGCTTGGCGGCTCGTTTGGGCCGGCCGCCGTCGTCCGACTGGCGCAGGATGCTCGCCATGGCCTTGCCCTTGGCGAGCTCGTCGATGAGCTTGTCGAGGTAACGGACCTTCTGCATCAGAGGATCGGCGATGTCCTCGACACGGATGCCGCACACCACGCCAGTGATGAGCTTCGCATTGGGGTTCAGCTTGGGGGCTTGCGCGAAGAACGACTCGATGTCGGTCTCCTCGCCGACGACGCGCACGAGCTGCGCGCGGCTGTAGCCCGTGAGCCAGGTGATGATCTCGTCGACCTCGTCCTTCGTGCGTCCCTTCCTCTCGGCCTTCTGCACGTAGAGCGGGTAGACGCGGGCGAACGGCATCGTGAAGATCCTGTGCTTCTTTTCCATCGCACCCTGCCCTTCGTATGCTGATCGATCGATCGCAGTGCTAGCGCGGCTGGCCAGTATGCGCTCGTGGGCCTTCGCGAGGGAGGCGCCGAGGTGGGCTCGGTTCTCCGGCCTGCCACCGCTGCCGTGAGCAAAGCCGCGCCATCGATGCGGAGCTGACCCGCCGCTCACCAGCGCTTCCTCGGAAGCACGAAGCGCCGGAACGCGATCCCGCTCATTCCCCCCGGGCGGCGCGGGACCCAACCGGGCACGGTCCGCAATTCAACGGGCCGCGACCCGCCCGAATTCGCCCGTGTAGCCGCCACCCTCGACGTCGAGATGGCCGCTGCCGTGCGCCTTGAGCCAGGCAGGCACGGTCTCACCAGGCGCGAGCCGCACGACCGCTGCGTCGCCACTGCGCAAGAGCTCGCCCACACGCTCGCTGCCGCCGAGGCAGCCAAACTGCGTAAGCACGCGCTCGTCGGCGTGCCTGCGCAGCGCGGCGAGTGTCATGGCGAACGCTGTTGGGTCGTGGTGCTTGAGACCGATGGCCGCGTAGAGACGTCCGACCAGCGATCCCTCGCGGGCGAGCGCCCCGAAAGAGCGAGCTGCGTCGGGGCTATCGAAGAGCACGCGGAACGCGGCGACGTTGTCGGACAGGGCGCCGGCGTAGCCCACGGCGTCGTCCTGGAACACCGTGGCCGTGCGGAGGCGGGCGAGCGCGTCGGCGGGCGCAAGCGTTTGGGAGGAGGCGGCAGGGAGGGAGACGAGCGCGGCGAGCGCGAGGGTAGAGAGCATGGGTTGGACCTTCTGTGGTTGCCCGTGAGCAAACGGAGCACAGCGGCAAGGGATCTATCGGCGCGGCTGCTGGTCGCGCTCTCGGATCTGCCTCCCCGTGCGTTGCATGCCCAATCGGATCGATGCGACCCGCCCCGAGCTCGTGCCACCTGGCAGCTTCGCCGCCGTCGCGGGCACGAGGCCGCGGTGCCGAGGGCAAGGCGCAAGCGCGACCGCGGCGGGCCGAGCGAGCGGACGGGCCAGCTCCGCAGAGCACTTCGAGTACACTCGTCAGGTTGACTCCGCTCGGACTGCCACTGCTTGTCGTTGTGCTCGGTGCGCAGCATCCGACCGTGCTCGCCCTCGACGTGGAGAGCGTCAACGTTTCGCCAGACACCGCGCGAGTGGTCACCCAGCTCGTGGTGGCCGCGCTCAGCGAGGTGGAGGGGCTCGAGCACACCACGCAAGGCGATCTGCGGCGCCTCGCCAACCTCGAGGCCGCGAAGCAAGCGATGGACTGCTCCGACGCGAGCTGCCTCAGCGAGATCGCCGATGCCATGGGCGCCCGCGGCGTCATGTTCGGCAGCGTGACCGAGGTCGGCGCTAGCCTGAGCATCACCTTGAGCTTGTTCGACTCCAGAGGCGCCGCCATGACACGTCGCACGGTGGACGTGCGCGATCTCGAAGAAGCCCGCGTCGCGCTTCGCCCTGCCGTGCGCGAGATCGTCATCGAGGCCGGGCTCGTGGCGCCGCCTGCGCCTCCGAGCGCGAGCTTCACGGCTGGCGCCACGCTCGCTGCCGGCGGCGGCGTCTTGCTCGTGGGCGGTGGCGCCACCGCCGCGGTGTGCGAGCTGCTCTTGCGAGACGCCGGCCGGCCCGGCCCGGAGAAGGAGCTCTTGCAGGGGCTCGGGCTGCTCGGCGTCGGCGTGTCGGCGGGCGGCTTGGTGGTCGGCGCCGTCGGCGGCGTGCTGCTCGGCTTCGGGGCTGCACCGTGACGAACGCCCGCGTGTGCTGCGTTGTGCTCGTGCTCGTCCTCTCGTCTAGCTGCGCGATCTTCGGGCATGAGGTGCCCTGCGAGACGAGCGCTCACTGCCCTGGTGCCCTGCCCTTCTGCGTACAGGGCATGTGCGCTGCCACGCCCGGCGAGGGCGAGGGCGAGGGTGAGGGTGAAGATGAAAGTGAAGGTGAAGGTGAAGGAGAGGGAGAGGGAGAGGGAGAGGGAGAAGGCGACGGCACCGTGTGCGGCCTGGTCGTCCCGGCTGCGCTCGCAGGGGTCAGCGACCTCGTCGTGGTGAACCGCACGTTCACAGGTTCCCAGCCGGGCGTGTGCTTCACCACCATCCGCGACGCCGTCTTCGGGCGCAGCCAGGGTGCGGCCGTGCTCATCGCCGACAACATCTATTCAGAGAGCACTGACGAAGCGTGGCCGCTCGACGTTCCCGACGGCGTGCTCTTGGTCGGCCAGAGCGCTAGCGGCACGGTCTTGGAGGTGCGCCGCGACGTGGCGGTGCTGGCGCTGGGCTCTGGCGCGCAGCTCATCGACCTCACCGTGCAGGGCACCGGCGAACAGGGTGCGACACCGTTGGTGGGGCTGCTCGGCGACGCGACGCTGCAAGGCGTGCAGCTGCTCAGCTCGCACTACCTACTCTCGACCTCGGGTGCCAACCTGACGGCGCTCGGCGTGGTGTTCGACGGCGACGTGGTGGGGACCATCACCGCGAACGACACGGGCACGGTGACGCTCACGGATTGCGTGGTGCTGCGGGGCGAGCTTCGGCTCGCCGGGGACCCGCAGGGCGCCATCACGCTCGACAACCTCGTGATGAGCGCGGTGGCCGGCGCCGAGCTGCGCACGAGCGCGCAGGGGACCGTGACGATCAGGGGGGGTTCCATCAGCGCCGACGCCAACGTCGACGCCCTCTTTCGCGTCGACGCGGGCACGGTGAGCGTTCGCGGCATGACGTTTCAGGCGCTGTCGGCGGCGAGCGCGCTCGTCTCCCTTGGTGGCACCGTCAGCGCGGTGGATCTGGGCACCGCGAGCGACCCCGGAAACAACGACTTCGCGCTGCCGCGCGGCGCCGGTGCCGCCGTGCGCCTCGAGGAGGTGGAGATCACGGTCGACGCTGTGGGCAACACCTGGCCGGACGACCAGAACCCACGCTGCGGCCGTGAGATCGTGGTGGTGTCCAGCACCAGCAGCGCGGTGCAGACCGGGCTCGGCCCCGTGTGCAGCGCATACCAGAGCCGCTGCGGCGTGCAGGTGCCGACCGGGAGCTCGCCGGTGAGCTACCAGCACGTGGTGGCGCCGGGCGCCAGCGGCCCCGGCTGCTACGCGAGCGTGGCGGACGCCGTGGAAGACGCGGGGTCATACGAGGCCATCTACGTCGCCGCCGGCACCTACAACGAACGGCTGATGCTGCTGAACGATGATGGCCTGATCATCGCAAGTGATGCCCGGCCCATCATCAATGCGACCGAGGCGCAGCTCTTCTCCATCGCCAGCTCCGCGACCCTGCGCTCTCTTTCGCTGGTCGGTGGCGCGGGCACCGACCCGGTGGTGTGGGTCGACGGCCCCGCGACCATCGAACAGGTGCAGGTGAGCGCATCGCCACGAGCCATCGCCGGCAACTCCGTCGACGGTGCCGTGACGATCCGCAGCAGCAACCTCGCCGCCACCACCGCGGCCGTCCAGCTCACGATGAACGCCGGGACCTCGCTCACCTTCAGCGGCAACGACGTCACCCAGGGCGCCTTTCGCCTCGACGGCGCCGGCGACGCGACCATCGATGGCAGCACCTTCCGCGTGGACGCGGCGGCCGCTGTGGAGCTGAGCAGCAGCGGCAGCGTGGAGCTCGATCAGGCCACCGTGACCATGCGCAGCGGAGAGAGCGATTGTGATCGCGGCCTGCTCCTTGGCGCAGGCACCGTGCGCGTGCGCCACACGCGGGTCGCGTTCGACAATGCGACGACCACACCGCTGCCCTGCGCCGCCGTTGAGCTGCAGGGCAGCGCCACGGTGGACTTCGACCTCGGCACCTATGGAGACGAGGGCCACAACACCTTCTTCGGTGACCCGGACCTCTTCATGGCCATCGGGCTCGTGCCCGAGGCCGGTCCGGTCCCCGCGTATGGCAATACCTGGTCGAAGGAGTCACCGGCGTGCGGCACTTCCGCCGGCGACGACATCATCGTCGATGCAGGCTCGAACGCTCGGGTGGAGACGGCGGCGGGCGTGCTGTGCCCGCCGTGAGCGCAGCGCAGCGCCTGCGCCGATCCGCCCCCTCGAGCCCGTGAACAACGAGCGGCGACCGCTCGCTCGCGTCCTCACTCCTGAGCTCGCCTGCGTCGGTGACCCGCGTGGAGCGCGACTCGTGTGTTGGGCACGACGCGCGCTCACGTCGATGTCGGGGTGATTGCACGGGCGCACGGAGGGTCCCGCTCCCGACGGCCGCGTGCGGCAGCCCTGGTGCGCCCGTGCGGGCAGCTCTCGCCCGCGAAAATCCTTAGTTACTGTCACAGTCGCCGTACGTATGACGCCACTGTTGCAGGTTTCGTATTATTACTGGTACAGTGTTCTTCGTGTGGACCATCGACGAGCTGGCGCAGGCTGCGGCGCTCGCCCTCGCGGGTGAGACGGTCGCGTCGGGCCGGACCAACGACGCGCCGGACGTGCGTACCGTGCGCTACTACGCGGCGCTCGGTCTGCTCGATCCGCCGTGCTCCTTCGTGCGGCGCAAGGCGCGCTACGGTGAGATCCACCTCCTGCAGCTGGTCGCCGTCAAGCGCCTGCAACAAGGCGGCCTCTCGCTCGCCGACATCCAAGCGCAGCTCACTGGCGCACACCGGTCGCGCCTGCGCACCATCGCGCGACTGCCCGAAGCGCCGACCGGGCCCACCGCGCCCCTGCGCGAAGATGGCGGCCACTTCTGGCGCCGGCGTCCCCGCGAGCTCGAGCCGGTGCGCGCCGTGCGGGTCGCGCCGGGCATCACGCTGCTCATCGACGCCCCCGCCTCGCTGTCTGACGCTGATGCCGCGGCGCTCGCAGCCTGGCTGCGCGCGCGCGGCATCGTTCCATCCGAGGAGCAGCCATGATGCCCTGGCGTCGTCGTCCCGAGGTCCCCGCCACGCCCGCTGCCGTCTCTGCTTTTCTCGAAGAGGATCGACCCTTCGAACTCGGTGCGTTCGAGGACAGCACCACCCGCACGGTGCTGCCGCTCTCCCGCATTGATCTGCGCGCCCGCGTCGCCGGGCTGCATGCCTCCGTCGTCGTCGAGCAGGAGCTCGTCAACGCGCGCGGCACTCCCCTCGAGGTGCAGTACGTGTTTCCGCTGCCCGCGCTCGGCGCCGTCAGCGGCTATAGCTTCACGCTCGACGGCGTGCGGGTCCTCGGCACGCTCATGGAGCGGGGCGCGGCGCGCGAGAGCTACGATCGTGCCCTCGCCGCCGGTCACGCGGCGTCGACGCTGGAAATGGAGCGGCCCGAGGTGATGACCGTGCGGGTTGGCAACCTGCCGCCGGGCTCGACCGTGCGCGTGCACCTCGAGCTCGACCTGATCTTGCCCCTGGCGGATGACACCGCGCTGCTGCGGCTGCCACTGGTCGTCGGCGCGCGCTACGTACCCGGCACGCCGCTAGACGCGCCCCGCGCCGGTGGCGGCACCTCCCCCGACACCGACGACGCCCCCGACGCTTCGCGCGTGACGCCGCCCCTCGCTGCCCGCAACGACGTCGTTGCGAGCATCGAGGTGGAGGCCATCGGCGTACAGGAGGTCGTGTCGACGCGCCACGCGCTCGACGTCGAGCGCCACCCCGACGGGCTCCTTGTGCGCGTCCGCGATGCGCAGGCAAACGGTGATGTGGTGCTGCGCTTCCCGCTGCCGGCGCGCGCCGAGGCCATCTGGGTGCCAGACGTCGACCCGGGCACGGACGCACCGTCGGCAAGCGACCGCTGGGGCGACGGCACCATCGTTGCGACGGTGTGCGCCCCTGCACGGAACGGCGCCGCGACGCCCCCGCTCGACCTCGTGCTCCTCATCGATCGCTCTGGCAGCATGGCGGGAGGGAAGATCGTCGCGACCCGCCGTTGTGCCGACGGGGTCGTTCGGTGCCTGCAGCCTCGCGACCGACTGTGCGTCGTGGCGTTCGATGATCGGCTGGATCTCCCGCTTGGGCCGGAGCTGGTGCGCGCCACCGCGGCGCAGCGCCGGCGCGCGTGCAGCTTCCTCGGCGCGCTCGAGGCGCGCGGCGGCACCGAGATCGACCAGGCGCTGCGCGTGGCGGCTGGCGCCCTCCAACGCCCCGGTGATGGCGACGCGCGTGCCAGACGTCGCGTGGTCGTCCTCGTCACTGACGGTCAGGTTGCGAACGAGGAGCAGGTCGTGCGCACCGCGCGCCGGCAGCTCGCCGGCGCCGAGGTCCTGTCCGTCGCCATCGGCGCCGCCGCTAACGCGGGCCTCTGTGTGCGCCTCTCCGGTGCCGGGGGCGCGTGTGAGACCGTGGAGAGCGACGCCGCGCTGGGGCCGGCGCTCGATCGTACCCAGCGTCGGCTGCTCGCGATCGCTGCGGCGGAGCTCGAGCTCGACGTGGAGGGTGCTGTTCCGGTCGCCGACAGCCGGGCGCCGCTCGAGCCGCAGTGCCTGGTCGCGGGCGTGCCCACGGTGCTCGCGCTGCGCGTGCGCGGCAGACCCACCAGCGTGCGCTTGCACGCGCGCACGGGGCGAGCTCTCGAGGATGAGTACCGCGAGGACCTGCCGGTGCGCGCGCTCCACGCGCCCGGGCTGGCGCGCACGTGGGCCCGCCTGCACGTGCGCGACCTCGAGGACGCCCTGACGGTGGCCGACTGGCGCACCGGGCCCGCGCTCACGGACTCGCTGCTCGACACCTCGCTGCGCTTCGGGGTCCTGTGTCGCGACACCGCGTTCGTCGCCGTCGACGAGAGCCGCCGCGTCGTGCGGCCGGGCACCGCGCTCGACCACGTGATGCAGCCCGTGCTCGCCGACGGACCCGACCCGCGTGGGGCGCGCAACACCGCGACCCGCGCCGGCGTGCTGCGGGGCAAGCTTCGCTACCTCAGCCCCGAGCGCGCTCGCGGGCTGCCAACAACGCCAGCGGACGACGTCTTCGTCCTCGCGATCGTGCTCGCGGAGCTGGCGCTCGGAGAGCTGTTGTTCTCCTGTGAGAGCGAGCTCGAGATCCTAACGAATATCGCCGCCGCCGACGTGGCCCTCGCGGCGCGGCTCGCGGAGCGCATGCCGCGCGACGAGCGCGTGCCGGCATTAGCGGCGCTCCTCGAGCGCGCGCTCGCCCGTGACCCCGCCCGGCGCCCGCAGGACGGCGCCGCATTGCGAGATGCCCTGGCAACGGTCCTCGGCGACGACGTGGCGGCGCCCGCCGAACTTGGTGCGCTGGTGCACCGGCTCGGGCTCGACGCGCCTGCCGTGCCGGTCCGCCGTGTGCTTGCTCGCCGTGCCTCCCTGTGGGCGGGCACGCGCCGCACTGTCAGCGCGGATTTCGTCACCTACGAGCTGGTCGTTGCCGCTCCACCCGACGCGGAGCTGGGCGCGCTCGCCGGTGGTGACGCCGTGGTGCACGTTCCCCTCGCCTGGTCGGAGGTCGGCGCGCCCCTCGCCCTGTACGACCCGCACGTGGCGCGCGTTGTCGGCGTGCGGCAGGCGCCGCCGGCGTGGGTGGTCGAGGATGTGCGTGGGCCAAACCTCGCCGCAGTTCGCCAAGCAACCACCGCAACATTCG
The DNA here is from genome assembly GCA_020850995.1 of Deltaproteobacteria bacterium. Taxonomy (GTDB): domain Bacteria; phylum Myxococcota; class UBA727; order UBA727; family VGSZ01; genus JACOUT01. Next base: position 5,864 of record JADZDP010000176.1, on the reverse strand, counting down.
CGCGCTCTGCTGATCGCTCCGGTGGCGCCGCTGATCGCCTGGCCCTCGACGCACGGACCTGGGGGGCAATCGCGCTCGGCGCCGCGCGCGCCCTCGCCGCCGTTCACGCAGCAGGCGTGCGCCTGCCGAACCTGACACCCGGGAGCTTCGTCCTGGCGAGCGCGGGGCCGCGGGCGGGACGCACCGTCCTGACCGGCCTTCCCACGGCGCCGCGTGGAGCGCGACTTCCTCCCCTGATCCTGCCGCTACACGGCCTGCCCGCGCGCGAGCTCGACCAGTGACGTGGACGCGCTCGACCTGCGCCCGCGTCGACACGGTCATCGCTAACGTCGCCAGCCCCAAGCGCTGATGGCGAAGGGCGACTCGCCCGCGCACCGCCAAGTCGCGCGCTCACACGACGTCGAGCAGCGCCTGGTCCACGCGCCGGTCGAGCTCCGCGAGGAAGCCCTCGATGTCGTCGTCGTGCGTGGGCACCTTCTTCACGCGATCGATGAGCGCGTTGGCCGCGCGCCGCACCAAGCGCTCGTCGATCTTGGCGTAGGCGCTGTCGAGCGCCTTGCGCAGGCGACGCGCCTCGTCTCGCCGATGTGCGCGCGTGTCCTCGTCGCGAAAGGCGCCCAGGCCGAGCGCGCGATCGAGGGTGTGGCCGAGCGCCACGGTCTTGCCCGCGGCCATCGCCACGTCGCGCAGCGCGAACACGAAGAACACCGTGCGAAAGAGCTTCTTTATGGGCGCGAGCACCAGGCCCTTGGCGACACGGAAGGGCAGGCCGAGGAGCGAGCCACCGTCGTCGTAGAGCTGCTTGAGGTCGCTGGTGGCGAACTGGCGGCCGTGGCGTTTGAGGATGCTGGCCACGAGCTGTCGACGCGACAAGGTTGCCACCCAGTCGTCGACGAAGGGCAGCGGTATGAAGCGGGCGGCGCCGGTGGCGACGGCGGCGCCCGCGTGCACGAGCTTGTCGGCGTTGGACACGGGTCTTGGTGTAGGCACGTCAGCGTCGACGGGAAAGTGGCCTCGACGTGATCGACGTCCCGCTGCGCTTGCGAGTGGGCGCGAGGTCAAGGCTTCGCGGTGCGCGCATCGCCGAACAGGCGCGCGCGCGTGCCGCGCCACAGCGACGCGCTCTCGTCACCGAGGTACGCGCGCGTGCCCCGTAGGATCGCGAAGGTGCGCATGTTGCTCGACGCCACCGCGTCCTCGACGGTGGCGCCGCCGAGCCACGCAGGCAAGAAGAACGCGTAGAACACCGGCGCCACGTTGTTGCCCGGGTGGCCGACGAAGGCGCGGGCACCAAGCGCCAGCCAGCGCTCGCCTTGCGTCGCGTCGCCCGCGCCGGTGTCGTAGACCAAGCGCAAGGGCGGCAGCTCGTTCTTGGGCAGCTCCTCCACCCACGCTGCGAACTGATCGCCGTGCGCGAGGAAGAGCAGATCGACGCTGCACGCCTCGCCTCCTTGGGCCGCGCGCTCGGCCGCCAATGCGGCCTGCACGCGGACGCGACCGTCGTCGCCATCGGAGGCCTCCAGATACGTGACGTGGTCGTAGGAGGCGGCCAGCAAGGGCCAGGTGAAGAGCTTGGTGCCGAGCATCTGCTCGGCGGGCACCAGGTCGCGCAGGGCGATGGCGGCCGTGCACGGGCGCGGCGCGCGCACCGTCGTCGACGGGACGGCGGCCATGGTGCAGAGCACGAGGCACCCGAGGGCGAGGACGGCGAGAGTGCGGTGGCGCTGCATGGGCGCACTATGGGCGATGGGGCGTACGCGTCGTCGTGCGCGAGGTCACGCCAGGCGCGCGAAGCGTGCGCTCGATCCCGGGAAGTCCACCGAGGCGATCACCCAGGTGACCGCCATGAACGCCAGCGTGGCCTGGAGCGCGGCGACGCTGAACGCCGGCGTCGGCGCGGCAGGGCTGCCGGGGACGCAGGTGATGATCGCGCCCGCCACCACGCAGGCGAGCGACACCCACTGGTAGAGGCGCAGGCCCGAGTACACCGGCGTCTGCGGCTCGCCACGCCAGGCCTCTTCGACGAAGCGGGCCAGGCCCATGAGCACCAGGTAGAGCCCGGCGATGAGCGCCAACGGCGCGTGGGCGGCCCACAGGCGCACGAGCACCGCGGCGATGACCACGTTGCCGAGGGACGAGGAGAGCTGCGTGGGGTAGAGGGGCACGCCGGCGAGGCCTGCCAGGCGCACCGGCCGCGTCATGGGGTGGCGATAGATGATGCCGATGTCGCGCGCGCACGGCGCGCCGTGGCAGCAGCCGTTGGCCACACAGCGCAGGCGCGCCACCCCTTGGATCACGGGCGCGGCGGTGGCGGTGGCCCCCAGGAGCAGCCAGGTGGGCGTGCCGAAGGCGGGCGCCACCAGCGCGAACGCGATCATGCCGAGCATGCCGCCGAAGAACCCATAGGGCCGCGCCAGCGCGGGCGAGCCCTCGACGAGCTGCGCCCACAGCGCGGCCCCCACGATGGCCGCCATGGTGGCGCCGAACACGGTCCACGCATGCGCGGGGCCCACCAAGGTGGCGAGCGCGAGCACGCCCACGCCGCAGCCGAGCGCGCCGATACTGCCGTGGTTGATCACGCGCACGGGGCCCACGCGCCAGTCCCGCCACGACGACGCCACCCGCTCGGCGAGCTCGCGGAGCACGCTCCAGATGCACGCGCGTCCGGTGGCGACCAGCCCGGCGCTCACGGTGATCACTTGCTCAGCTATGGTAGCGTCGAATGCAAACGCCTGCACGAAGAGCGCGGCCACGCTCACGGCCGCCATGAGCACGGGCGCGCGCCACAGCGGCGCGCCGACCAACGCCATCAGCGTGGGCAGCACCACGCCGATGCGCACGGGCCAGGTGCCACCCCACGGACCGCCGGGGCCCACCAAGAGCAGCAGCGCCACCACGAGCGCGCCGAGCCACGAGCGCGTCACCATGGCACGCACGTCGCCGCGCGTGCGCGCGAGCAGGAGCGCGAGCACCGACAGCGCCGTGAGCACCGTGTGCGGCAGCGGCGCCGCCGCGCCGACGCGTGTCGACAGGCCCGCCAGCGTGAGCAGCTTGCCTGCAGCCATGAAGCTCACCAGCAGCACCACGAGGGCGCCGCCGCGCTCGAGGAGCCCGGGGCGCTCGGGTCCGTCGAGGGGCAGGTGCAAGAGCACGGGACTCGTGCGCGGGCCGAAGCGCCGCTCGAGGTCGATGCCCTCGTAGCCGTACACCAGCGCAGCGGCCGACAGCGCCACCACGGGTGTCACCAGCCACAGGCCCGCCGCCGAGCCGACCACCAGCGACAGGCCCGCACACGCGAGCGTGAAGCCGAGGTAGATGGGATGCGCCACGAGCGCGTAGACGCCGCGCGCTACGAAGCGCGCGGGCGGCCAGGGGTTCATGGGCAGGCCGCCGCCCTGCACGCGCAGGCTCGCCATGCCGGCGAGCACCAAGAGCGCGCCGAGCACCAGGAGCGCGCGGCCGATGCCCGGCGCCACGATGGCGGGCGCGGCGACATTGACGTCGACGGCCTGGGCCCAGACCCAGAGCGCCAGCGGCAGCGCCAGGTTGAAGAGCAGGGCGTACAGCACCTTGGCCACGGGCGTGGATAGCCTCAGCGCCATCGCACCACCTCGTGGATGGCCCAGCCCCGCTGCCGGCCCACGCTGGCCGTCGAGAGCCACTTGTGCTCGTCGAGCACCAGCTTGTGACGCTCGAGCAAGGCGCGCAGCGAGGGCGCGCGCGCCAGCGCCGTGCCCGCCACGTCGCCGCCGCGGAGCGTGAGCGCAGGGGTGAGCGCCACCGTCAGCTTGCTCATGCGCACGCCGGTGTCACTCACCTCGCCGTCGACGCGCACGCCGTCGAGAAACAGGTGGCGCTGTGCGCGCGGGCCGCGCCAGTCGATCCACACCCACGTGTGCTCGCCCACGTGCGCCCGCCCCCAGCGCAGCTCCTCGATGGGGAGCTGCCAGGGCGGCACCGTGAGCTCGAGGCGTTCGACGTAGCCGTTGCCCGAGAGCTCGTGGCCCGAGCACACGATCTCGGCGGCCGCGCGCGGCTGCAAGCAGTGCCAGGTGAGCGCGCCGGGCTCGTCGAGCAGCTCGCAGGTGGCGATGGCGGGCGCGCGCGCGCGCCAACAGCCGGCCACCTTGAGCGGCCCCACCGCCCACTCGACGACGGCGCCGTGCTGCACGGGCAGGCGCGCGTCGCGCAGCGTGGTGTGCGAGCGCGGCGCGCTGCCCGGCGCGGCAGTAAGCAGGCTCGCGTAGCGTTGACGCAGCGGTCCAGCCGTCAGCTCGGCGGCGTAGGCGAGCGCGGCCTCGCCGCTCTCGCTGACGCTGTCGAGGTACCACTTGCTGAGCGAGAAGCTCACGCGCAGGACTCTACTCGAGCTTGGCCGCCGCTGCGCGCGCCGCGGCCGCCTCTTCCTCGGAGGCGAAACGATCGTAGACCTCGGCGGCGCGCAGCAGGTGGGCCCGGCGGTGCTCGGTAGGCGTGGTGCCGTTTGCCTCCAGGCGCTCGAGCTGCTCGAGCGCCGCCGCCAAGCCCACCGCCAGCTCGGGGATCTCGATAGCCGCCACCGGCTCGAGCTCGGCTTGCGCCGCCGCGTCGTCGCCACGGCGGTGGTGCAGCGACGCGGCCAAGCGTCGGCAGGCGATGTCGTGGCGCACGTCGTCGGGGCTGCGCTCGCGGCACTCGGCGTCGTAGTGCGCCTGTGCGGGGGCAAGATCTGGGCTCTCGTCGTCCACCATGGCGATGATGCGTCCGTCGCGAGCGGCGCCGCCAAGCACCGTGTGCGCGATGCCGCCGACCAAGCACACGAGCACGCAGGCGCTCCACGCCGCGAGCGCGAGCACGGCGCCAAGCGCGCCCAGCGGTCGGGCCGCGAGCTCTTCCCACAGGGCGCGCACCATGCGCAGGCGCGCCTCGACGATGGCGACGCCGGAACCCGGGTGCAGTCGCTCGGCCTCGCTGCGCAACGCGCTGATGGTCTCGTCGGAGAGCGCGCCGGGATCTGCGGGCAAGGGGCCCACGCGGCGCGTGAGCTCCGCTACGGCGCGGCGGAAGCGGATGCGCGCGGGCAGCGCCATCACCTGCAGCGCGGCCACGAAGAAGAGCACGCGCACGCCCAGCACGCCGAGCCCCGCGAGCCCGGCCGCGCACAGGAGCGAGAAGGCCGCATCGAGCAGCCAGTGGCGACGAAAGAGCGCCAGCTCGAAGATGCGCCCGCCGTCGAGCGGCGAGAGCGGAATCAAGTTGAAGGCGTTGATGAGGAACATGGTGCCGGCCACGTCGCCGAGCAGGGGCTCTTGCACCGCCAGGTTGACGACCGCGAGCACGCCGCCCACCACTACGCCGGGCACGGGCCCGAGGAAGAGCACGATGACCTGCTGCCACCCCGCCGCACCAGCCTTGCGTCCGCTGGCGGCACCGCCGAAGAAGGGGATGAAGAAGATGCGCAGGTCCTTGTAGCCAAAGAGCCACATGCCAAAGAGGTGGCCGAGCTCGTGCAGCAGGATGACGCCGATGACGACGACCACGTGGGCCAGGCCGCCGTCGCCGGCCGTGACGGCGAAGAGCAGGAGCGAGATCAAGAGCACCAGGCTGCCGCCGGCCCGCTTCTGCTCGGGCGCGGTGAGCGCCGCGCGCGCATCGGCGAGCGGGTCGGGTGGGGTCGCCTCCACCGCGTTCGGTGTGTCACTCATGCGGAAAGCTCTCCTCGCGCGGCGCGACGTGCCGCGCGCCGCCGACGACGAGCCTAGTGCCACAAACCCGAAGTCTGTAGGGGGTCCTGCTTGGTCTTCTCGCCGGTGGCTACGTCGCGTCCTCGCCGCGTAGCGCTGCTACGCGGCTGCGGGGCTCCTTGCCACCGGCAAGAATCCGCT